>NZ_JBFUHG010000005.1:119766-319034 GCF_056402515.1 Cellulomonas sp. P4_A2 | reverse complement strand
ACGCGATGGCTGCCGCGCTGCTCGGTGACTGGTCGGCCGTGCCTCGTCGGCAGCGCAACATCATCTGGCAGCGGTTCCTCGGCACGCCCGACCCACGGATGAGCCGCGTGGCCATGTCGCCGGAGGAGCACGCCGAGACGGCCGCCCAGTCGGTGGCCAGCCTGCGCGCGACCGCTGCCCGCTACCCCGACGACCCGAGCGTCCGCTCGCTGGTCAGCGAGCTGCGCCGGGACAGCCCGGCGTTCGACGAGCTGTGGCGCGCGGGCGCGACGGGCACCTGGCGGATGGCCCGCAAGACGATCGAGCACCCGAGCCTCGGGCCGATCACGCTCGACTGCGACTCGCTGCACGTCCTGGACTGCGACCAGAAGGTGATCGTCTACTCGGCCGAGCCCGGGTCGCCGGAGGCGGAGGCGCTCGCGCTGCTACGGGTGCTCGGCACGCAGCAGATGACGCCGTCAGAACTCGAAGTCGGCCGGCCCGTCGGGCCGTAGCGCGCTCTCGATCCGGGCGCGCATCTGCGACGACACCGACGGCAGCGCGTCGAGCGCGAAGAACGCGGCCTCGGTGTTCTCGTCGTCGCCCGGCGTCGGCTCGCCGGAGACCCAGCGGAACCGGAACGTGAGGTCCAGGTACTGCGCCTGGTCGCCGTTGTCGTACCGCATCGGCGCGAGCGTGTTGACCCACGCCAGACGCTCCGGCACCGCGACGACGGACGCCTCCTCGAGCACCTCGCGCGCGGCCGCGACGGCCGGCTGCTCGCCCGGGTCGATGATTCCCGTGACGGGTGTCCATGCGCCGGTGTCGGCGCGCCGCACCAGCAGGACCTCCTCGACGCCCCTGACCTCCCGCAGCACGACGGCGGTGACGCCGGACAGCCAGAGCGGGTGGTGACCGACGGCGGCGCGCAGGTCGACGACGAAGGAGGGGATGGCCATCCGCCGATCCTACGAAGTTCGTCGACCTGGCGAATCGCGAGACAATGGTCGTTCCCGAGCTCACCGAAGGACATCAGCCGTGAACCAGCCCCGCATGAACGTCGAGTCGTTCAACCTCGACCACCGCACCGTCGTCGCGCCCTACGTCCGGCTCGCGGACACGAAGCGCCTGCCGGCCGGCGATGAGCTGACCAAGTACGACATCCGGTTCACTCAGCCGAACGTCGCCCACCTGGAGATGCCGACCGTCCACTCGCTCGAGCACCTCTTCGCCGAGCACTCGCGCAACCACTCCGAGCGCGTCGTCGACTTCTCGCCGATGGGCTGCCAGACCGGGTTCTACCTGATCCTGCAGGGCGTGTGGACGTACGACGAGGTGCTGGACCTGGTGCAGTCGACGCTCGAGGACATCCTCACCGCGACCGAGGTGCCCGCCGCGAACGAGGTGCAGTGCGGCTGGGGCGCCAACCACACGCTCGAGGGCGCCCAGGACGCCGCGCGGACGTTCCTCGCGGCCCGCGACGAGTGGGCGACCGTCACCGCATGATCGCCGTCGACGCGGTCGTCGTGACCGCCATGGCCGACGAGTCCGCGCCGTTCATGGCGCGCGCGGACGTCGTCGGCGACCCGACCCAGATGGGGCACGCCGAGCACCGGCTGCTGACCGTCGGCGGTCGCCAGGTGCTCCTCGTGCAGTGCGGGATCGGCCTGGTCAACTCGGCGACCGCCGCGGCCGTCGCCATCCAGGGCACCCACCCGCGGGCCGTGATCAGCGCCGGCAGCGCGGGCGGGGTCGGGCTCGACGTGCGGGTCGGCGACGTCGTCGTCGGCTCCGAGTACGTCTACTCCGGCGCCGACGCCCGCGCCTTCGGGTACGAGCTCGGCCAGGTGCCGGGCATGCCCGAGGTGTACGAGGCCGAGCAGGTGCTGCACGACGCGGCCATCGGCGCGGCAGTCGACCTGCGGGTGCTCACCGGCACCGTGCTCTCGGGCGATGCGTTCATCGACGCCAGCCGCGTCGAGCGGATCCGGGCCGCGTTCCCGACCGCCGTCGCGATCGACATGGAGTCCGCGGCCCTCGCCCACACGTCGCACCTGTACGGCGTGCCGTTCCTGTCGGTGCGGGGCATCTCCGACCTGTGCGGCCCCGTCGCCGGCGAGGACTTCCTGACCCACGTCGACGACGCCGCCGACCGCTCGGCCGCCGTCGTCCTGGAGGTCCTGCGTCGGCTGGCCGTCGGCGACATGGCCCACGCGCGCTGACCCTGCCGGTCCGAGCACGCCGCGCTCGCGGGGGGTGCGTGTCAGTGGTCGGTGGGACGGTGGATCCATGGAGATCACCCGTCTGCAACCGGCCGGTCTCGTCGTGAGCCCGGCGTTCAGCCACGTCGCCGTCGTGCCCGCGGGCGCGACGACCATCTACGTCGGCGGCCAGAACGGCGTCGACGACACCGGAGCCGTCGTCTCGGCAGACGCCGCCGAGCAGTCGGTCCGCGCCGTCGAGAACGTGCGGACCGCTCTCGAGGCGGTCGGCGCCTCGCTGGCCGACGTCGTGCAGTGGACCGTCCTCATCCACGAGGACGCCGACCTGCGCGCGGCCTACGGCGCGATCGCGCCGCTGCTCGCCGGGCCCGGCGCGCCTCCGCTCGTCACCGCCGCGCTCGTGGCGGGCCTCGGCGTGCCGGGTGCGCTCATCGAGGTGAGCGTCATCGCCGCCACCGTGTCGGACTGAGCGCGATCGTCGTGCGGGAGTCGATGCTGTACCGGCTTCGCGAAGACGACCGTGCGCTGGAGCTGGTAGCCGGCGGCGAACGCGGCGAGCTCGGTGAGGACCTTGGCGGGCAGGAGCGAGACCCCGAGGCCGGTCATCGCGGCGAGAAGGCCGTAGCTGGCGGCGAGGCTTGTGGCTGCCCAGGTCCAGTACTGAGCGGCAGCTGCGCGTAGCGGCTTCTCCCGCCCCGCGCGAAGACCAGGCAGCGGTTGACCGCGAAGTTGACCGTGCGGAGGTGCGAAGACGCGTTCCCCTCGAGATAGACGGTCTCGATGGGGACCGCCTCGACTCCGTCCCCGTCCCGCGACGCCCGCAGCAGGAGGTCCAGCTCGTACTCGAACCGGTCGCCTGGCACGCTCTGCAGCCAGTCGAGCAGACCGGCCGGGTAGCCACGCACGTCAGCGAAATCCTGAGGACCCCCGGCGATGCGGAGGTGCGCTTCTTCATGCACCCGTGTCTACGGAGCGGGTCTGTCCGCGCGGGATGCCCGGGCTGTGCGGCATCTGTGCGGTGGTCCGTCCTATCGGGCCCAGAGGCTCCGTTCGGCCATCAGCCCGAGGCGCCGAGCCGTCTCCGCCTCAGTGAGCCCGCGGCCGGTGAAGAGCTGGTCGAACGCCTCGAAACCGCCGAGCACCCACAGCACGTCGGCCGCTTCCTCGACCGAGACCCCCGGCGCCAGGTACCCCTCCTCGGCGAGGCGCTCCGCGAGCCGGCGCTGGCCCTCGGCGCGGCCGCGCTCGACCACCTCGAACGCGCGCCGCACGGACTCGGGGTCGAGCGACCACATCGAGTAGATCGTGCGGGACACGTCCCGTTCCGCCGCGTACACCGACGCCGCCGCCCGCAGGGCCTCGAGGACCGCCTCGCGCGCGTCCGGGAGCGCGACCGCGTCCACGATCCGCTGGAACCCGGTCCGCACGAGCATGTCCTGGCCGAGTGCCTCGAAGAGACCCGCCTTGTCCCCGAAGACGAGGTAGACGGTCGAACGGGCGACGCCGGCCGCCTGGGCGACCCTGTCGATGCTCAGCGGCTCGGTGGGTGCGGCGCGCAGGCGGTCGCGTGTCGCATCGAGGATCCGCCGACGGGTCTCGTCGGCGGCCGCTGCGCGTGCCTGCTGGGTGTACTTCCGCGTCGTCACGACCGACATCCTACTTTCACTTGACACGGAGTCCGACAAAAGACACTCTGTCTCGTGAAAGACAGTATGTCCGATGAAACTCGAACCAGGAAGCGAACCACCATGACCACCAGCACCTCCCCCACCGTGATCGTCGTCGGGGCGGGCCCCGCGGGCCTGACCGCCGCCATCACGCTCGCCCGGCACGGCGTCCGCACGCTCGTCGTCGAGCGCCGCACGGAGCTGTCCGACTTCCCGCGCGCCACCGGGATCAACCTCCGCACGATGGAGCTCCTGCGGGCCTGGGGCCTCGAGGACGCCGTCCGCGAGGGCGCGATCGACGTGAGCACGACCGGCTGGATCGGTCGGACCCTGGCATCGCCCGACGGGACGGCCACGTCCATGGGGTTCCCGTCGCCCGAGCTCGCAGCCGCGATCAGCCCGACGACGCCCGTCATCGCCCCGCAGGACCACCTCGAACCCGTGCTCCTGCGCCATCTGTGCACGCTCGAAGGCGTCGAGGTTCGGCTCGGCACGGAGCTCGTCGGCCTCACCCAGGACGACGACGGCGTGACCGTGGCCCTACGACAGGACGGCACCACGACCACCGTGCGGTCGCAGTACGTCATCGGCGCCGATGGGGCGCACAGCGGCGTCCGCCAGTGCGTCGGGCTCACCATGACCGGTCCCGGCACCCTGGGCGCCTACCTCGCGGTCCTGTTCCGCGGGCCGGTCGCCGACGTCGTCGGCGAGCGTCGGCACGGGCTCTACATGATCGAGCGGCAGGGTCCGCCGTGGGTGTTCCTGCCGACCGACAACCGGGACCGCTGGGTGTTCTCCATGACGTGGGACCCCACGCGAGAATCGCTCACCGACTACCCCCGCGAGCGGCTCGTCGAGCTGATCCGTGCCGGCGCCGGCGCCCCTGACCTCGACCCCGAGATCATCTGGAGCGGCGACTTCACGTTCACGGCGCAGATCGTCGACCACTACCGCGCGAGTCGCGTCTTCGTCGTCGGTGATGCGGCGCACCGCACCACCCCGCGCGGCGCGACGGGCATGAACACCGCGATCCAGGACGGCTACGACCTCGGCTGGAAGCTCGCCTGGACCCTGCGGGGATGGGCCGACGAGGCGCTGCTCGACACCTATGAGGACGAGCGGCGGCCGGTCGGGCTGCGCAACATGTACCGCTCCGCCGTCGAGTCGGCGCACCGGGACGTCTCCCAGGACTACCTGGACGACGTCGTACACCGGATCCGGCACCACTGGCTGGCGGACGGGTGCACCTCGACCCTCGATCTGCTCGGCGACGGGCTCACGCTCCTGACGGCGGCCGCCGGCGAGCCCTGGCCCGACGGCTCCGGCGGCGTGCCGGTGCGTCAGCACCAGCTCGACCCGGCGGCCGCCGAGGCGTTGCACCTCGGGACGTCCGGCGCGGTCCTCGTGCGGCCCGACGGACATCCCGTCGCGCAGTGGTCGACGGCTCCCGACGGTCCCGAGCTCTGCGCGGCGATCGGGCGGGCGGTCTGCGTCGGCGACGCAGCACTCGTGTCATGAGCCGTTCGGTCGCGATCGGGTGCCGCCAGCCGCGCGGTCGGCGGCACCCAGCGCACGTGAAGGCAGGCGTCAACTCAGGGTTGACGAGCGCCGATCGTCAACCTACCGTTGACGCATGACGACCACACGCCTCCCCAGCACCGTCCGCCTCGACGACCTGATCGACGCGATCACCACCCACGAGGACGACGTCCTCGCGCGGCTGCAGACCGCCGTGCTGACCGCGCAGCACCTCGACGGGATCGCCGACCACCTCATCGGCCACTTCGTCGACCAGGCCCGCAGGTCCGGGGCGTCGTGGACCGAGATCGGCTCCAGCATGGGCGTCACCAAGCAGGCCGCCCAGAAGCGGTTCGTCGCCAAGGAGCCCGACCTCGACGCCCAGCAGGGGTTCGCGCGGTTCACCGCGGCCGCCGGGAACGTCGTCGTCGCGGCGCAGGAGGAGGCGCGTGCCGCCGGCAACGACCAGACGACCGCGGCGCACCTGGTGCTGGGGCTGCTCGCCGAGCCCACCGACCTCGGCGCCGGCGCGCTGGACGCCGCGGCCGTGACCCCGCAGGCCGTCCGTGCGGCCGTCACGCTGCCGCCCGCTGTCGCCGAGGTGCCGGCGCTGATCCCCTACGACGCGACCGCCAAGAAGGCGCTCGAGCTGACCTTCCGCGAGGCGGTCCGGCTCGGCGCCGAGCACGTGGGCACCGAGCACGTGCTGCTGGCGCTGCTCGAGGGGGAGAACGGGGACGGTCCGCTCTCGTCGCTGGGCGTCACCAAGGCGGGGGTCGACGAGTTCGTCGCGTCCCGGCCGCCGGCTGACGCCTGAGCGCTGCCCGCACGCTGCTTCCCACAGTCCGGCCCCCCGCGGGCCAACGGGCCCTCGGCGCTCGCTAGGCCCCCCGGTGCGGACCTGGCGCCGCTTGGGACGCGTGGGACCGGTGGGGGCCCTGAGGTACCTCACCAGTCCCACGCGTCACTTCCGTCACTCACGCCGCTAGATCGGCGCGGTCAGGACGCCGGAGCGGGCGATCGTGCGCTCCGACAGGCGGCGAACGGCTCGTCGGGGGACGAACGGGCTCGACGAGTGGCGAGCGGTACTTAGCCGGGCGAAGGAGCGGCCAACGACTCGTCGCGCGGGTCAGGACTGGCCTGGTCGCGACGACGAACGAGGGGCATGTCACGCGGGGTGGCTGTGGGTCGAGGCGCCGTCCGGGGCCTCGACCGAGGATGATGCGACGGGTGAGCACATCGAGCGTGACCTCCGCCGACCGCCCCGAGACCGGCCGCCGCTTCCGGACCGCCCTGTTCGTCGACTTCGACAACGTCTACATCGGCCTGCAGCGGCTGGACCCGGTCGCCGCCGAGGCGTTCGCGACGGACCCGGCGCACTGGCTCAGCGAGCTGGAGAACGGGACCGACTCGGAGGGCGACTTCACGCGCAAGTTCCTCATCCGCGCCTGCTACCTCAACCCGTCGCGCTTCGCGCAGTTCCGGCCCAACTTCACGCGCGCCGGGTTCCAGGTGGTCGACTGCCCGTCGCTGACCCAGCAGGGCAAGAGCAGCGCCGACATCAACCTGGTCCTGGACGCCGTGGACGCGCTCGCCGCCCCCACGCGCTACGAGGAGTTCGTCATCGTCTCCGCCGACGCCGACTTCACTCCCCTGGCGCTGCGCTGCCGGGCCGCCGACCGCCGCGTCACGATCATGACCGCGAGCCCCGCCGCCGCCGCGTACCGCGCGGTCGCCGACCACGTCATCACCGCCGACGACCTCGCCGAGCTCGTCACCAGCACGGCGTCGACGCTCAACGTGGAGGCACCGCGGACCCCGGCACCGACGAGAGGCCGCGCGAAGCAGACGGGCAAGGTCGAGCAGGCCGAGAAGGAGCCGGCCGCCGCTGCGCCCGCCGTCGGTGCCGAGGCGATCGCGACGGAGGCGGTGGCGAGCGAGGCCGCCCGCAGGGCGATCCTGCAGCGGGTCCGGACCGCGGACCGGCCCGTCACGCTCGGGGCCGTCGCGGGCGCCGCCCAGAAGGCCGACCCCACCCTGAGCGGGTCCAGCTGGGGAGGCGCCGGCGGGTTCCTGCAGTGGCTCGCCCGCAACGTGCCCGAGGTCGCCTCGTCGCCGCGTCCTCCGGGCTACGTCTGGGACCCGAAGCGGTTCGGCGAGGCCGACCTGCCGGGCGCGGTCGCCGAGCCCGACACCGACCCGAGCGCCCTGCAGCGCCAGGTCACCGCCGTCACCGACACCCCCGGCCTGAGCCGGTCGAACTACCGGGTGCTGCTGACCGCGCTCGCCGCCGACCTGGCGTCGCACCCGTTCGACCGCGCCGAGACGTCACGGCGGGTGCGCAAGGCGTGCCAAGAGGCCGGCGCGGCCGTCGGGAGGTCGACCGTCAACTTCGTCATCTCCGGCACCCTCTACGGGGGCCAGGAGCTGACGTCCAAGACCACCGCCGCCGACCTTGCCGGCGCGTGGGCGGACAACGTGGTGGGACTGTGCCGCGGCGCGCGCATGGAGCTGAGCAACGGCGACGTCGCCGCGATCCGGGAGTGGGTGGGTGGCGGGCTGCTCAAGTAGCCGAGGACCGCAGCCCGGTCAGCGGTCGTAGTCGAAGCGCAGCCGCATGCGGTCGCCGCGGAACACGATCGAGCTGTACTCGAACGGACGCGAGAGGGCGTCGAAGATCACGTCCTGCAGCTGCAGGGCGGGCTCCCCGCGACGCATGCCCAGGTGACGGGCCTCGGCGATCGTGACGGCGACAGCCTCGAGGTCCTCGTGCACACGCCTCATGGGCAGGCCGTAGTGCTCCTCGAGCACGACGCAGAGCTGGTTGGCGACGACGTCGTGGCCGTCGAGCCCGGGCGCGAGGCGGGCCGGGACGTAGGAGCGGTGCAGGGAGATGGGCTCGCCGCCGACCGACCGCACGCGGACCACGACGTACGTCTCCTCGTCGTCGGCGAGAGCGAGCCGCTCCCGGACACCCGACGACGGGGTCTCGAGGGTGAGCGAGATGAGCCGGGTCGAGGTCTCGTAGCCCTGCGACTCCAGCTGCTCGCGCACGCCGCGGTAGGCCGGTGACACGGTGCTGATCTTGGGCGTCGCGACGTACGTGCCCTTGCCGGGGACGCGCACCAGGAGCCCGTCGCCGACCAGCTTGGTCAGGACGCCGCGCACCGTCATCCGGCTGAGCCCGAACATCTTGTTGAGCTCGTTCTCCGACGGGATCCGCTGCCCCGGCGCCCACTGACCGCTGACGATCCGCTCGTGCAGGATCTGCTCGAGCTGGACGTACAGCGGGGTGGCGGAGTCGCGCTCCAGCACGTCGGTCATGAGGCACAGACTTTCACGGATCACCCTCCGCTGGTCGTGCATGAGTAGACCTGTCTAGACTGCCGAAGGATCGGACACATCGGTCGGAGGCTGGGCATGATCGCGTCGACGCTGACGATGACACTCGACGCCCGAGCGCGCGGCTACGCGGTACCGGCGGTCAACATCCTCGACGACCTGAGCCTGCGCGCCGTGGTCGCGGCGGCGGTGGCCGCACGGTCCCCCCTGATCGTCCAGGTGTCCGTGAAGACCGTCCGCTCCATCGGCACGGACCTCATGACGACGATGTTCCGGTCGGCCGCGAGCAACACTGACGTCCCGATCGCGCTGCACCTGGACCACTGCCCCGACCGCGCGGTGATCAGCGACGTCGTGCGGGCCGGCTGGTCGTCGGTGCTCTTCGACGCGTCGGACCGCTCGCTGGAGGACGCCGAGCGGGAGACCGCCGAGGTCGTGGCGGAGGCGCACGCGAACGGCGTCGACGTGGAGTCCGAGATCGAGAACATCGTCGGCGTCGAGGACGGCGTGGGCTCCGACGTCGCGCTGCACGCCTACGACATCGGGACGCTGGCCGCCGTCGCGGGCCGGACCGGCGTCGACCTGCTCGCGCCGCAGCTCGGCACAGCCCACGGCGAGTACAAGGCCAAGCCCGTCCTGCGGCCCGACCGGGTCCGGGAGCTGGCGTCCCTGACCGACCGGCCGATCGTCCTGCACGGCGGGACCGGCCTGTCGCGGGAGGACTTCCAGACGTTCATCGACGCCGGCGTCTCCAAGATCAACATCTCGACCGCCGTGAAGGTCGCCTACATGCGCTCCGCCGAGACGCACCTCGCCGGCGCGCGCGAGAAGAACAAGTGGGACCCGCCGAGCATGTTCCGCGACATCTCCGACGCGGTGACCTCGGCCATCGCCGAGTGCATCGACGAGTTCGGCTCGGCGGGACGCGCATGACGCCGGCCCTGATCTTCGACTGCGACGGCGTGCTGGCCGACACCGAGCGTGACGGACACCTGCCGGCGTTCAACCTGACGTTCGCGGACGCCGGCGTGCCGATCCACTGGTCGCAGGAGGAGTACGGGCACCTGCTGGCGATCGGCGGCGGCAAGGAGCGGCTCGCGACGGTGTTCACGCCGGTGTTCGTCGAGACCGCGAGGCTGCCCACCGACCCGCAGGAGCAGAAGGAGCTCGTCGCCGCCTGGCACAAGACCAAGACCGCGCACTACACGGCGATGGTCGCGGCCGGTGTCATGCCCGCCCGCCCGGGGATCGCGCGGATCGTCGAGGAGGCCGCGGCGCGCGGCTGGCGGCTGGCGGTCGCGTCGACGAGTGCCGAGGCGTCCGTGCGCGCGGTCCTCGAGCACGCGGTCGGGGTGGAGCGTGCGCGGGACTTCGCGGTGTTCGCCGGAGACGTGGTGCCCGCCAAGAAGCCCGCGCCCGACATCTACCTGCTGGCCATGCGCGAGCTGGGGCTCGGTCCGCAGGACGCGGTCGTCGTCGAGGACAGCGCGAACGGCCTGCAGGCGGCACTCGGCGCGGGCCTGCACACGGTCGTCACGGTGAGCAGCTACACCGCCGACGAGGACTTCACGGGTGCGTCCCTCGTCGTCACGTCGCTGGGCGACCTGCCCGACGACCCCGCGACCGTCCTGTCCGACCCCCGCGACCTGCGACCCGTCGGCGAGGTCCACCTCAGCCACCTCGAGCAACTCCTCAACGAGAGCGAGCAGTCCCGTGTCCCCTGACGTCCCCCGCGTCGAGCTCGTCGTCCGCACGATCGCCGACACCTGCGTCGAGAACGAGAAGTACTTCGGGGACCTCGACTCGGTGGTGGGCGACGGCGACTTCGGGTTCTCGCTGGCCCGCGGGTTCGAGAACGTGATCGCCCAGTGGGACTCGTTCGACCGCACCGACGTCGGCACGTTCCTGCAGAAGGTCGCCATCGTCATGACCGGGCGGATCGGCGGCACGTCCGGCCCCATCTGGGGGACGGCGTTCCTGCGCGCGGCCGCCGTGGTCAAGGGCAAGCCCGACGCCTCCGGCGAGGACGTCGTCGCGATGCTGCGTGCCGCCATCGAGGGCATCAAGGCGCGCGGGGGTGCGGACCTCGGCGAGAAGACGCTGCTCGACGCGCTCGCACCCATGACCGACACGATCGAGGCGAACCTCGGCGCGGACCCGAAGGACATCGCGAAGCGCGCTGCCGAGACCGCCCGCGAGGCCGCCGAGGCGACCGTGACCATGCAGGCCCGTCGCGGCCGTGCCTCCTACACCGGCGAACGCAGCATCGGCTCGGTGGACCCGGGCGCGATCGCTGTGGCCGTTCTCGCGGAGAAGGTTGCCGCGACCTGGTGACACAGACGTCCGCGCTCCGGGGGCGACGCGGCGACAAGAGACAGTCCGACACGACGATGTGTGGAGGCAGTACTGATGAAGAAGTTCGTGAACGACCCCAAGAACTTCGTCCCGGAGATGCTCAAGGGGATCGCACTGGCCAACCCCGACACGCTGCGCTACGTCCCCGAGTACAACCTGATCATGCGGGCCGACGCCCCCAGCCACGACAAGGTCTCGATCATCCAGGGATCGGGCTCCGGCCACGAGCCCGCGCACGTCATGGTCGTGGGCAAGGGGATGCTCGACGGCGCCTGTCCCGGTGACGTGTTCGCGGCGCCGCCCATGGAGTACGTGCTCGAGACCGCCAAGCTGCTCGCGTCCGACAAGGGCGTCCTGCTGCTGGTGAACAACTACACGGGCGACAAGATGGCGTTCGAGATGGCGGCCGAGCTGGCCGAGGCCGAGGGCCTGAACGTCAAGACGCTGTTCATCAACGACGACGTGGCCGTCAAGGACTCCACCTGGACCGTGGGCCGCCGCGGTGTGGCCGGCAACTTCTTCGTCATGAAGGCCGTCGGTGCGGCGGCCGAGGCCGGGGCGTCGCTCGACGAGCTGGTGCGCATCGGCGAGAAGGTCAACTCCGTGACGCGAACCATGGGCATCGCCCTGACCGCGTGCACGCCGCCCGCCAAGGGCTCCCCGTTGTTCGAGCTCGGCGACGACGAGATGGAGATCGGCGTCGGGATCCACGGCGAGCCCGGTCGTCGTCGCGCCAAGCTCGTGAGTGCCGACGAGATCGTCGACGAGCTGCTCGGCGCGGTCGTGCCGGACCTGCCGTACAACAGCGGCGACGAGGTCGCGCTCATGATCAACGGCCTCGGGGGGACGCCCATCAGCGAGCTCTACCTGCTCTACGGCGCCGCGCACGAGAAGCTCGCCGCCCAGGGCATCACGGTCGGTCGCAGCTACGTCGGCGAGTACTGCACGTCGCTGGACATGGCCGGCGCGTCGCTCACGCTGGTCCAGCTCGACGACGAGATCAAGCAGTTGCTGCTCGCGCCCGCGGAGATCGCCAACCGGGTGTTCTGAGGCCGGCACGGGGCCGACGAACCGGGCTGGAAAGGCCGCACGCGACGCTGCGTGCGGCCTTTCTTGAGCCGACGAGCGCCGAGGACGCGTCGGTGGCGAGCCGCACGCGAGGCCGCATGCGGCCCTTCCTGAGCCGACGACCGAGGAAGCGTTGCGGGCGAGTCGCACGCGACGCCGCGTGCGGCCGTTCTTTCCTTACCGGTACACCTTGCGGCGGCGGGTGAGTGACGGCATGCTCTGGAGGTGGCAGTGGGAGCGCTCCCCTGCCCGTCACGAGAACGGTCATCCGACAACGACGTAGGAGACTTCCGTGCCCCATCCCCTGGTTCCCACGCGCTCGAGAGTGCTGACGGCCGTCGCCGTGGTAGCGCTCTCACTCGGCGTCGCCGCCCCGGCGGCCGCCCACGACAACCACCACCCCGCGCCCGCGACTCGCCTGTTCACACCGCCGCCGGACAAGGGCGCGGTCCAGCAGATCGCCCAACTGGCCAAGACGCACCAGTGGTCCGACGCCCTGGCGCTCACCAAGATGGCGACGACTCCGCAGGCCGTCTGGTTCACCAAGGGCACGCCGGCCGAGGTCAAGAAATCGGTCCAGAAGACGATGCTCCAGGCGAAGCTGACGCACACGATCCCGGTACTCGTCGCCTACAACCTGCCGTTCCGCGACTGCGCTCAGTACTCGGCGGGTGGGGCGGCCGACACGGCGAGCTACCTGGCGTGGATCGACGCGTTCGCGGCGGGCGTCGGCACCGGACAGGCGATCGTCCTGCTCGAGCCCGACGGCCTGGGCATCATCCCCTGGTACACGACGATCAACGGCGACCACGAGTGGTGCCAGCCCGCCGAGCTCGACCCGGCGACGGCGGCCTCCGACCGGTTCGCCCAGGTCAACGGCGCGGTCGACCGGATCTCGGCGCTGCCGAACACGTCGCTCTACCTCGACGGCACCCACAGTGGCTGGCTGGGCACCGGCGACATCGCCGACCGCCTGCACAGGGCCGGCGTCGAGAAGGCCGACGGGTTCTTCCTGAACGTGTCCAACTACGAGACGAGCGAGCGTCAGGCGAAGTACGCGTCCTGGATCTCGCAGTGCCTCTGGTATGGCACCAACACCGCTGAGGGCGGCTGGCGCGTCGGGCACTTCGACTACTGCGGGAGCCAGTACTACCCCGCCACGTCGAGCGACTTCAGCACGTGGGGCCTCACCGACCAGTGGTACCTCGACAACGTGACCAACGCCGCCAACCCGCCGGCCGGGCCGGACGTCCTGGCGCACGCGGTGATCGACACCAGCCGCAACGGCCAGGGCCCGTGGACCGCACCGGCCGGCAGCCCCGCCGGTGACCCGCAGGTCTGGTGCAACCCGCCGGGCCGTGGGCTCGGCCTGAAGCCGACCCTGAGCACCGGCAACCCGTACGTGGACGCCTACCTGTGGGTCAAGATCCCGGGCGAGTCCGACGGCCAGTGCACCCGGTGGGCACCGGACGGCGGGATCGACCCCGTCCGCGGCTACGCCGACCCGGCAGCGGGTGACTGGTTCCCGCAGATGGCTCTCGAGCTCGTCCACAACGCGAACCCGGGCCTGTAGGACCGACGACCGGGGGCGGCCACMCCCCGCCCCCGGTCAGCGGTGCGCCTGCCCCGCACCCGCGTCAGGACGCGCTGGATCGACGCGGACCTCCGGCGATCCGGTCCACGACGAGCTCCGGGACCGCGTCGTCGTCACCCCCGACCGAGCGGTCGGGGAAGTCGAACACGGCGAGCATCAGCTGCACCGGGTACGTCGGCGGCCGCGGACACGACCGCACGAGCGTCTCGTCGACGAAGAACGACGCCTCGTCGGCCGACCACTCGACCGCGTACGTGTGGAAGTCCGCGACGTCGACGGGTACCCGCGGTGCGGCGAAGTCCTCGGACACGTCGGGGTCGCGGAACGCGTGCAGACCCATCCCCACGGCCGCCGACGACCCCGCGACGACCGCGTCGCCGAACACCTCCATCACGCAGATCTCCGCGCACCGCTCGGGGCGGTCCTCGAGGCCGACCATCCACAGCGCGACCATCGATCGCGGCGTGATCACGGCCCGCGCCCGCATCTCGACGCGGCCGCCCGACGGCGTCCAGCCGTCGAACGGCTCCTGCTGCTCACGCACGACGAGCCCGGGACGGTACGGCTGCTGACCGTCGGTGCTGCCGACCGGACCGGAGCGGTTGCCCGTCTGCAGACCCGAGACGCGGGTGGGCGGTCGGTGGTCCTCGGCGCACCACGGGCCCTGCGACGGCGGGATCGACACGTGCAGGCACGAGTCCCGGATCGCGTACGTGGCGGCCGTCTGCGCACGGGAGCTCCACGCGGGCAGGTAGTGCGGGAACCACAGCCCGCGGTCGAGGTCGGGTGCGTCGAAGTCGTCGACGACCCATCCGTGCGTACCGTCGGCCACGAACCCAGTGTCGTCCGGATGTCCCGCACCAGCACGAGATGAGACCCATGCGCACCGTCCCCGGCTGGGCGCTCGCGTCCGCGATCGCCGCCCCCGTCGGGATGATCGGCGGCTGGACGCTGGCCGCCGCCCGTCAGCCGTCGTTCGACCCGACCACCGAGACGATCAGCGCGCTGGCCGCGACGACCGCCACCGACGCCTGGGTGATGACCGCCGGGCTGGCCCTGACCGGCGTCGCGCACCTGGTCACGGCGGCCGGGCTGGGACCGGTCCCCCGCGCGGGCCGCGCGCTGCTCGCCCTCGGCGGAGCAGCGACGCTCGCCGTGGCGCTCCTGCCGTCCGACGTCGCACCCCGGGCGCACGGGATCGCCGCGACGGTCGGCTTCGGCGCGCTCGCCCTGTGGCCTGCCCTGGCGGCCCGACGCGGACCGGGCGTCCTACGACCGGCCGTCTCGATTACCGCGTCGGCCGCGCTGGTCGGTCTGCTGGCCACGTTCGGTGCCGAGCTGGCGCGCGGCGGCGATGCGATCGGGCTCACCGAGCGCGCGCTCGCCGGGGCGCAGGCGTTGTGGCCGCTGGTGGTCGTGGTCGCCCTTCGCCGGTCGTTGCGCTCACCCGAGTAGGCCCCGCCACCTGCGCGATCGCATCCGGGAGGACCGACGTGCGCACGTTCCCGAGCCGAGCACCAGGCGAGCTGGACCACTCGACGGGCACAGACGTGGTCCTTACCGGGGGTCCAGCCGCGTCCTACGGTGAGGCATGGGAATCGTGAGAGTGAGCGCGTCCGTGTCGCTCGACGGCTTCAGCGCCGGGCCGGACACCTCCACCGAGCACCCCCTGGGCGTCGGCGGCGAGCGCCTGCACCGCTGGCTGTTCCCCGAGCCGGATGCCGACCGTGACGTCCCGGCCGACGGGGCGACGCCGACTGGGCAGGACGCCGAGGTCGCGGCGACGCAGTTCGCTCGCACCGGCGCCGTGATCGTGGGCCGTCTCACCTACGACATCGGCGTGGACCTCTGGGGTGACGTGCCGTTCCCCGTGCCGACGTTCGTCGTGACCAGCCGCCCGCACGAGCCGCGACCCATGCGCAGCGACGTCTTCACGTTCGTCGCCGACGGCATCGGCAGCGCACTCGACCAGGCGCGTGCGGCCGCCGGAGACCGGGACGTGCTGGTCATGGGCGGCGCGAGCGTCCAGCAGCAGTACCTGGCCGCGGGGCTGGTCGACGAGCTGGAGCTCAACGTGGTCCCGGTCCTGCTGCACCGCGGTGTGCGGCTCCTGGACGACACCGGCGACGAGCAGACCGAGCTCGTGCGCACGGGCCTCGTCGCGACGGATGCGGCCACGCACGTGACGTTCCGGGTCGCGCGTCGTCCGTGAGGTCCTCAGCCCGAGCGCCGCCGCGAGACGGCGCGGGCGATCCGGCGGGCGTCCAGGCGCAGCTCGCGGAGCATGCCGCTGATCGGGTGCGTGAACCCCGCGAAGTAGAGCCCGGGCAAGGTCCGCGCCGGCACGCCGTGGTCGTCGAGCACGCCCAGGTCACCGACCACCGCGTCCAGGCCCGGGCGGTACCCGGTGGCCAGGAGCACGATCTCCGGCTCGATGCGGCTCCCGTCGGCGAGCACGACGGCCGGGCCGTCGAACGCCGTCACGGTCGGCACCGGCTCGACGGTCCCCGCCTGCACGGCCGCGATGAGCCCGACGTCCTGCAGCGGCAGCGCCCCCTCGATCACGCGCGTGTACAAGCCGGTGGTCGGCCGGGGCAGACCGTACGGCGACAGGTCGGGCACCTCGACGCGCGCGATCAGCGCGGCGACGGCGTCGACCATCCGCACCGGCATCCGGCGCACGACGATCCCGGTGCCCTGCGCGGGCCAGCCGAAGTTGGAGCGCCGGACGATGTGCGGCGGGGTCCGCACGGCGAGCCGGACGCGCGACGCGCCGCCCTCGGTGAGGTCGACGGCGATCTCGGCGCCCGTGTTCCCGACGCCCACGACGAGCACGTCCCGGCCGACGTACGGCGCCGCGTTCCGGTACTCCGCGGCGTAAACGACCTCGCCGTCGAACGTGCCCGGCCAGCGCGGCGGGACCGGGGTGTGGTTGATCCCCGTCGCGACGACCACCTCGCGGCCGCTCATCACCCCCTGGCTCGTCTCGAGCAGCCACCGGCCGTCGTCGCCCTGCGAGATGCGCGTGACCTCGACCCCCGTCTGCACGCGCAGGTGATGGTGCTCGACGTACTGCTCGAGGTAGGCGACCACGTCGTCGCGCGCCACCCACCGGCCGAACCGCCGCGGGATCCGCAACCCACCCAGGTGCGACAGGTTCCGCGTGGTGTGCAGGTGGAGACGCTCGTAGTGCCGCCGCCAGGAGGCGCCGACGGCGTCGGACCTCTCGAGCACGAGGGCGGGGATGCCACGGCGGTGCAGTGCGGCGGCGGCGGCCAGCCCCGCGGGGCCACCACCGACGACGAGGACAGGGTCGACGGCCATGCGCATTCCTACCGCACGGCAGGCGCGATCGGCTGCGCGGCGCGAGATCAACAGTTTCAACTGGACAGTTTGCACTGACGGAGTTACCGTCGGAGGCATGAACGACGACTCCGTCCGCGCGGCACACGAGCTGCGGGTCGTCGTCGGCCGGCTGCGTCGGCAGCTGCGCGAGGTGAGCGCGACCGGCGACCTGACCCCGTCGCAGACGTCGCTGCTGAGCCGCCTCGACCGCGACGGCGCGGCGTCCGCCAGCGACCTCGCCGCCGCCGAACGCGTCCGGCCCCAGTCCGTCGCCGCCCAGCTGGCTGCGCTCGACGAGCTCGGGCTGATCGAGCGGCACCCCGACCCGAACGACGGCCGCCGCCACCTGATCACGTTGAGCGACGCGGGCGTGGAACGGCTGTCCGGCGACCGGCAGGCCCGCCAGGAGTGGCTCGCCCGTGCCATCGAGGATCGGTTCTCAGACGACGAGCGGCACACGCTCATGGCCGCGCTCGCCCTGCTCGACCGGCTCGCGGAACCGTGACCGCGACCGTCGAACGCACCCAGGCCGTCGGGTTCGACCGCCGCCTGACCGCACCGCTCGTCCTCGGGTCTGTGCTCAACCCGATCAACTCCTCGATGATCGCCGTCTCGTTGATCCCCATCGGGATCGCGTTCGGCGCTCCCCCGGCCCAGACGATCTGGCTGGTCAGCGCGCTGTACCTGGCCACCGCGGTCGGTCAGCCGGTGGTCGGCCGGCTCGTGGAGCTGTTCGGACCGCGCCGGCTCTACCTTCTGGGCACGGGGCTGGTCGGCGTCGCGGGCGTGCTCGGCGCGCTCGCCCCGAGCCTCGGTCTCCTCGTCGGCGCGCGGGTCCTGCTGGGCTTCGGCACCTGCGCCGCCTACCCCGCCGCGATGTATCTGCTGCGCAGCGAGCAGGAGCGCACGGGCGTGAAGAGCCCGGCGTTCGTCCTGACCGCGCTGGCCGTCGCCAACCAGACCGTCGCGATCATCGGGCCCACCCTGGGCGGCCTGCTCATCGGGGTCGGCGGCTGGCGGACGATCTTCACGGTCAACATCCCCCTCGCGATCGCCTGCCTGGTCCTGGGCTCGCGTCGCCTGCCGCGCACCGTGCCCACCACCGAGACCCGCGGCCTCGACGTCCCGGGCATGGTCCTGTTCGCGACGATGCTCACCACGCTCATGCTCTTCCTGACGGAGCCGGCCGCGGACGAGTGGTACCTCCCGGTCGTCGCCGTCGTCGCCGCGATCGCGCTCGTCGTGCGCGAGCTGGGACAGCGGGCACCCTTCCTCGACCTGCGGATCCTGGGCGGGAACGTGCCGCTGCTGGCCACCTACCTGCGCCAGATCCTGCAGTCGACCGTCACGTACGCGTTCATGTACGGGTACGTGCAGTGGCTCGAGGCCGGGCGCGGGCTGAGCGCCTCGTCGGCCGGACTGCTGCTCCTGCCGACGTCGGCCGCGGCGCTGTGCGCGTCGGCGATCTCCGGACGACGCCCGCAGCTGCGCGGGAAGCTCGTCGTCGGCGGGATCGCGCTGGTCGCCGGGACGGTCGCGCTGCTCGAGGTGCACACCAGCACCGCGCTGTGGGTGCTCGTCGGTGTCGCGATGCTGATCGGCGTCTCGCAGGGCCTGAACGGGCTGGCCAACCAGAACGCGCTCTACCGGCAGGCCGAGCCCGCCCGCATGGGCTCGTCGGCGGGGCTGCTACGCACGTTCACCTACCTCGGCGCGATGGCGGCGTCCGCCGTCCTGGCCGCCTCGTTCAGCCACGGCGCCACCACCGCCGGCCTGCACCACCTGACCTGGGTGATGGTCGGCTGCGCCCTCGTCCTGCTCGTCGTCACCGTCCTCGACCGTTCCCTGTCACGCACCACCCTGGAGACCGCATGAGCCTCACCGCGCTCGACCCCGTCACCGCCCTGGTCGTCATCGACCTGCAGAAGGGCATCGTCGGCCAGCCGACGGCACACCCCTCGGCCGACGTCGTCCGGAACGCCGCCGCCCTCGCCGACGCGTTCCGCCGGCGCGGCCTCCCGGTCGTGCTCGTCAACGTCACGGGCGGCGCACCGGGTCGCACGCAGGCCCCTCCCCGCGGCGGCGACCGCCCCGCCGACTGGGCCGACCTCGTGCCCGAGCTGGGCCTGCAGCCGTCCGACCTCACGGTCACCAAGCGCACGTGGGGCGCGTTCCACGGGACCTCCCTGGACGGGGACCTGCGCGACCTCGGCGTCACCCAGGTCGTCGTCGCCGGCATCTCGACGAGCATCGGCGTCGAGTCGACCGCCCGCGGCGCCCACGAGCGGGGCTACAACGTCACGCTCGCCGTCGACGCCATGACGGACATGAACGCGGACGCGCACGACAACAGCGTCGGCCGGATCTTCCCGCGCCTCGGCGAGACCGGGACGACCGCCGAGGTCCTCGCGCTGCTCGGCGCCCGCTAGACCCGTTCCAGCAGGGTCAGGACCTCGTAGTGCGTGGTCTGCGGGAACATGTCGAGCAGCTGCCCGCGCACCGGCAGCAGCGACGGCATCGCCGCCAGGTCCCGGGCCAGCGACTCCGCGTTGCAGCTGGAGTAGACGACGTGGGTCGCCGACGACGCCTCGAGGTAGGCCGCGAGCTGCGCCCCGATGCCGCGGCGCGGCGGGTTCACGACCACCAGCTCGGGCGCCTCGTGCGTGACGGCGAACGCGGTGGCGTCATCGGCCTCGAACCGCACCCGGTCCAGTCGGAGGTCCGCCGCCGAGAGGCGGGCGCTCGCGACGGCCTCGACGCTCGTCTCGATCCCGACGACGTCCCGGTCGCCGCCGGCCACGTGCAGCGCGAACCCGCCGACCCCGCAGTACAGGTCCCAGACCGAGGTCGGTCCCACGGAGCCGATCCAGGACGTCGCCTGCCGGTACAGGGCCGCGGCGACGTCGGTGTTCGTCTGGAAGAAGCTCTGCGGGCGCAGGTGCAGGTCGATGTCGTTGACGCGCATCCGCAGGGTCTCGTGCGGCGTCAGCAGGATCTCCCGCTCCCCCTCGAGCACCGCCTTGTGGTCGGGCAGCAGGTTCACCGACGCGACCCGTAGCGCCGGCAGGGCGTCGAGGAGCGCGGGCAGGTGCTTGCGGATCCGCGCCACGGGCTCCTGCGAGCGCAGCACGAACCGGACCATGAGCTCGCCGTCGGGTGACTGCGTGACCAGCAGGTTCTTCAGCTCGCCGGTGCGTGCGGCGATGTCGTACGGCGTGAGGTTCGCGTGCGCGACGAACGCCGCGAGCACCGGGAACACGGCCTGCAACGAGTCGGGGTAGAGCCCGCACGACTGCAGGTCCACGCCGTGGCCGGCCGCGTCGAGGATGCCGAGCGTGGGCTCGTCGGCAGTCCCGGTGACCACCATCTTCGCCTTGTTCCGGTACCCGGACTCGGCGCTCGGGAACGGAGACAGCCACTGCAGGTCGGTGCCCAGGAGGGACTCGACGTGCTCCTGCTTCGCCGCCAGCTGGGCGTCGTACGGCCGGCCCATCCACGTGCACGAGCGGCAGACCTCGGCATCGAAGTAGGCGCAGCGCATACGGGCGAGCCTACGTCGCGCGCTCCAACAGCCCCCGCACGAAGGACGCCTGCCCCGCGTGCTGGAGGCTGTCGCCGATGATGCTCACGAGCCGGACCCCGAGCGTCACGGGCGGATCCCACCGGACGTCCACCACCCGGTCGAGCGCGGCGTCGGACAGGGTCCGCAGGTACGCGGCCGTGCGCGCCGCGGTCGCGTCGTAGTAGCCGAGCAGCAGCTCCGCGCTCGCCTCGACCTGGCCGACCTCGGTGCTGCTCTGCCCGTACCCCGTCTCCTCGTCGCCGAACGGGAGCGCGAACCGGTCGGCCCACTGCGACCACACCTGGTCGGTCCCCGTGACGTCGGCGATCTGCGCGTCCTCCCCGCGGGCAGCGTGCCAGGCCAGCCACGCGATCGTGTTCGCCTGCGGGCCGGCCCGCCACGTCAGCTGGACCACGTCCAGCCCGCCCACGGCGCGGTGCAGCACCCCACCGACCCGTCCGTGCGACTCGACCAGCAGCTCGGTGACATCCATGCGGCCCCTGCCCTCCCGCGGCGCCCCTCGCCGCGCTCACGACCGTAGGGGCAAGCGGCCGTCGCCGCGCGAGCAGGGACCGACAGGTCCTGGCTGCGCGCGGCCTAGAGCAGATCCGCCAGCATCGCGGCCGCGCGGGCCGCGCCGTCCGTCGCGACCGGGCGGTAGCGAACGTCGCGGCCGACCTCCTTGACGATCGCCTCCGCGAGCGCGTCTTGGTCCAGCGCCTCCTCGTAGGGCAGGTGCCGACCCGCCTCGTAGCGGTCGAGGCGCGCCCGCACGTGGAGGTTCTGCTCGAAGTGGTGCCGCAGCGGGACGTACACGAACGGCTTGTTCAGAGCGGTCAGCTCCATCGTGGTCGTCAGGCCGCCCTGCACCACGGCCACGTCGCACGCCGCCAGGTGCCGGAACAGGTCCGGGACGTAGCCGAGCACGGTGGAGCCCTCGTACGCCGGCAACGACGCCGGGTCGATCCGCGGGCCCGTGACGAACGCGAACCGCACCTCCGGCGCGAGCCGACGGACCAGCGGGACGACGTCCATGACCCGACGCAGGAGCGACGTCCCGACGCCGGAGCCGCCGACCGTGACCAGGCAGAGCTTCTCCCCCGGCGCGACGCCCAGCGACTCGCGCACGCGCTGCGTGTCCTGCAGCGCGGCCGGGTCGAAGCCGGTGACGTAGCCGGCGAAGTCGAAGTTCTCCTCGGTCCAGGTACGGATGTTGGGCAGCCCCGGGCCGAAGTCGTCCTCGACGATGTCGTCGGGGTCGCCGACGAACACCGACCGGTCCCGCACGCGCGCGAACCGCGCCCTCTGCTCGATCATCTCCGCGTTGTAGTCGGCGGTCAGCGCGGCCTCGCGGGGTCCGCCGTCGGGCATCGGGAGCCAGCCGACGAAGTCCGTCATCCACGCGAACGAGAAGCGCTTGAGCTCGGGGTTCTCGTGCAGGAAGTAGTCGACGTCCCAGGCCTCGTCGCCGATCACCAGGTCGTAGTCCCCGTCCGCGACGACCTCGTCGAACACCATGAAGTTGTGCACGAGGATCTCGTCCATCCGGCGGATCGTCTGGAACGCGTGCAGGTCGTGCTCGCCGGACTCGTGCTCGATGTGCCCGGACTCGTTGCGCAGCCACGCGGACGCCGGGTGCACCCGCTCGCCGTGCTGGCCGAGCACGCGCGTCACCGGGTGCTGCGCGAGCCAGTCGATCTGCAGGTCGGGCTGCTTCAGGCGCAGCTCGGCCGCGATCGCGACGTCGCGCTGGGCGTGGCCCAGGCCGATGGGCGACGAGAGGTAGAGCGCCCTCTTCGGTCGCGCCGACGCGCGGGTCCACCGCGGCTTCGTCGGGCGGGGGTGGATCGTGTCGACGAACTGCGCGATCAGGTGGTTGACCTTCACCGGGTCGCGCGCGGACGGGCCGTGACCGGCGTGCTCGAGCAGCACCAGGTCGCCGCCGGTCAGCTCGGCCAGCATCTCGCCGAACGCCTGCGGCCGGATGCGGTCGTCGGTGCCGTGCAGCACGACGACCGGGCACCGCACCCGCCGCGCGAGCGGGGCGATCGGCTCGCACACCGCGCCCTCGCAGCCGATCCGGCCGGCGGTCGTGTCGACGAGCGTCTGTGGGCTGATCTCGTGCGCCCAGCCGATGCAGTCCTCGATCTGCTTGGTCGAGTGCGGCTCGGAGAACATCTTCGCGAAGAAGAAGTCGACGAAGTCGTCGTAGCCGTCGCCGAGCCAGTAGTGCAAGTTGTACTTGGCCCAGCCCTCGGTGCT
Organism: Cellulomonas sp. P4_A2; assembly: GCF_056402515.1. Classification (NCBI taxonomy): domain Bacteria; kingdom Bacillati; phylum Actinomycetota; class Actinomycetes; order Micrococcales; family Cellulomonadaceae; genus Cellulomonas; species Cellulomonas sp. P4_A2. Next base: position 296,120 of record NZ_JBFUHG010000005.1, on the reverse strand, counting down.
GTCGACGGGCTCGTCGAACGGGACGTGGTCGCGGCCCGGGGTCGCGACGTCGAGGCCGCACGAGGGCGCGATCGCGAACATGCCCTCGACCCGCGACGGGTGCTTGGCGGCGACGTGCACCACGTAGGACGCCCCGCACGACTCGGTGACCATCACCGCGGACTCGGTGCCGGTGGCGTCGAGCACCGCGACGATGTCGTCGGCGTACTCGCCGTCCGTGTAGGCGGCCGCGCCGGCCGGACGGCTGGAGGCGCCGCTGCCGCGGCCGTCGAAGGTGATCACGCGATAGTGCCGGGCCAGGAAGCCGATCTGCGCCTTCCAGAACCGCGACGGGACGATCGACCACGTGGGCACCAGCAGCACGGTGGGCCGGCCCGGGTTCTCATACACCTCGTAGGCCAGATGGACCCCGTCCCGCACCGCGGTCCCGGCCGCGTCGGGGACAGCGGACCTGCTCGGGTGATCGCTCACCCGAGCAGTGTCCGCCTCACGGACGTCCGTCGTCACGGTCGGACCTCGAACACGTTGTTGAACGGGGTGGTCGCCGCGGTCCGGAACGCGCGGAAACCGGCGGCGGTCGAGACGTCGCGGATCTTGGCCGGGCCCGCCTGCGTGCCCAGCGCGAGGCCGACGTCCTGGCTCAGCGACGCGGGCGTGCACAGCAGCGTCGAGAAGCCGTAGTACGCGCGGCCGACGGTGTTGAGGTTGTCCTCGACGTGGTCGCCCGCCATCGGCTCGACGACCATCCACGTGCCGTCGTCGGCGATCGCGCTGCGCACGTGCCGCGCGGCACCGACGGGGTCACCCATGTCGTGCAGGCAGTCGAACATCGCGATCAGGTCGTAGCCCGTGCCCGTGAAGGCGGTGGCCGAGGCGACCTCGAACGTCACGCGGTCCTCGACGCCCGCCGCCTTGGCACGCTCGCGCGCCACCTCGATCGACCCGGCGTGGTAGTCGGACCCGACGAACGTGGCGTTCGGGAACGCCTTGGCCAGCAGGATCGTCGACGCGCCGTGCCCACAGCCGACGTCGGCCACCTTGCCGCCCGCCTCGAGCTTGGCCGAGACGCCCTCGAGCGCCGGGATCCACTCGGTGAGCAGGTGGCCGTTGTACATCGTCCGGAAGAACCGCTCGCACCCGTGGTGCACGTCGCCGTTGTGCGCGTGCCACCCGAGCCCGTCGCCGTCACGAGCGGCCGAGTAGATGTCGGGAGCGTCCCGGACGGTGCCGAGCGCGAGCTGGAAGAAACCCGCCAGGTAGGCGGGACTGGTCGGGTCGGCCAGCGCGACGGCGTGCTCGGCGGGCAGGGTGTAGCGGCGGGCCTCGGCGTCGTAGTCGACATAGCCGCCGGCCGCCTGGTTGTTCAGCCACTCGCGGGCGTACGGCTCGTAGGTGCCGGTCTGCTCGGCCAGCTCCGCCGGCGTGATCGGCCGGCCGTCCGCCATCGCCGTGTAGTAGCCCAGCTTGTCGCCCATCACGACGAGCGCCGTGTTCAGGGTCGCGCCGACCTCATCGACCGCGCGGAACACGAACGACATGAGCTTGTCGGGGTCGATGGCCCGCTGGGTCAGGGCCTGGACGGATGTCTCGGTCATGGTGATGCAGCTCCTCGGTGTGTCGGGTTTGTCGTGTTCGACACTCGCGGAGCCGGTGCCTCCGTCGAATCAGGGGACCCCCCTGGTCCGCTCCCTAGACTCGGAAGGTGCTGGTCGGCCGCGAGCGCGAGCGCCAGGTCATCGCGACCCTGGTGGCTGCCGCGCGCGTGGGCGAGAGCGGCACGCTCGTGCTCACCGGCGAGGCCGGGATCGGCAAGAGCGCGCTGCTCGAGGACGCCGCGACCGCGGTCGCCGACGCCGGGATGCGCGTGCTGCGCGCCGACGGAATCGACGCCGAGCGCGAGGTGCCGTTCGGCGGCCTCCTGCAGCTTCTGCGGCCCGTCCTCCAGCACCTCGACGCCATCCCCGCACCCCAGGCCGAGGCGCTCGGCTCGGCCCTCGCCCTGACGCCCGGCTCCGGCGGCGAGCGGTTCGCGGTGGGCGCCGCGGTGCTCAGCCTGCTGAGCCGGGCGGCCGAGGACAGGCCCGTGGCGGTGCTCGTCGACGACGCGCACCTGCTGGACCCGCCGTCGGCGCAGGCCCTGTGCTTCGCCGCCCGCCGGCTCACCGCCGACCCCGTGGTGATCCTCCTGGCCGTCCGCGACGAGGCCCCGTCGGTGGTCGGCTCTGCCGGGCTGCCGATGCTCCCCGTGGTGGGTCTCGATGCGGCGGACGCAGCACAGCTCGCGGGGTCGCTGGGCAGCAGGCTGTCCGACGACGCCCGGGTGCGGCTGCTCGCGTCGACGGGCGGCAACCCGCTCGCGCTGCTCGAGCTCTCCGACGACGGCGTCGACGCCCTGCCCCCCGGCGCCCCGGTGCCGGTGCCCGCCTCGCTCGCCCGGACGTTCGCGCGCCGCGCGGACGCGCTATCCGCGACGTCGCGGACGGCGGTGATCGTCGCCGCGGCGGCCGGCGGCGACCTCGCCGTCGTCGAGCGGGCGTGCGCGCTGCTCGCCGTCAGCGTCGCCGACCTCGACGAGGCCGAGCGGGCGCAGCTGCTCACCGTCGGCCCGTCCCACGTGACGTTCCGGCACGACCTCGTCCGTTCGGGCATCTACGCCGAGGCGTCGCCCGCGACCCGGCGCGCGGTCCACGCGGCGCTCGCGCAGGCGGTCCCGTACGACGACGTGGACCGGCGGGCGTGGCACCTGGGCGAGGCGACCGCCAGCCCCGACGCCTCGGTCGCCGCGGTGCTCGACCAAGCCGCGACCCGTGCGCGGGCGCGGGGGGCCCACGCGGTCGCGGCTGCGGGGTTCGAGCGCGCCGCCGGCCTGACACCCGACCCGGCCGAGCGCGTCGGGCGGCTGGTGTCTGCCGCGGAGAGCGCCTGGCGCGCGGGCGCGCCCGACTCGGCGACCGACCTGCTGGGCCGGGCCGCCGGTCTGCCGCAGACGTCCGACCTGCGGATCCGGGCCGCCGCACTCGACGGCGCCGTCGCGCTGCGGACGGGGTCGGTCGAGCGCGCGCGGGACGTGCTCGTCGCGGCCGGATCGCAGGTCGCCGACGAGGACCCGGACGCGGCCGTCCTGCTGCTGGCGGACGGGGTGGAAGCCAGCTTGTTCGCCGGGGACACGGCCACGGGCGCGCGCGCCGCCGCCCTGATCGAACGGCTCGAGCCGCGCACCGGACGCGCCCGCTGGGTGGGCACGATGGCGGTCGCCGTCGCCGGGGTCCTCGCGGGTCGCGGCGGGCCCGACCTGCTGCGTGCGGCCATGGCCGAGGCCGACGCCTTCCTCGAGGACCCGCAGCTCGCACCGTGGCTCGTCTTCGGTCCCCTGTTCCTGCGCGAGAGCGCGGTCGGCCGCGACGTCATCCCCGCGGTCGTCGCCCACACCCGCAGCCGCGCGGACATCGGGGGCCTGCCCCTCCTGCTGTTCTACGTCTCGCGTGACCAGGCCACCACCGACGACCGCTGGGACGACGCCGTCGCCGGCTACACCGAGGGGGTCGTGCTGGCGCGCGAGGCGGGGCACGCCACCGACCTCGCGGCCTGCCTCGCGGGGCTCGCCTGGCTCGAGGCCCGGCAGGGAGCCGCCGACGCGTGCGTCGCGCACGCGACCGAGGCCCTCCAGATCACGCGCGCGCACCACCTCGGCTTCTTCCAGGCCTGGGCCATGACCGCGCTCGCGGAGCTCGACCTCGGGCTGGGCCGCACCGAGAGCGCCCTGGAGCGGTTGCGTGAGCTCGACGCGCACCTGGCCGAGCTGGGCCTGCACGACGTCGACCTGTCCCCCGCGCCGGAGATGGTGGAGGCGCTCGTGCAGCTCGGCCAGGTCGACGAGGCCTCCGCGATCGCGGCCGACCTGACCCGACACGCCGAGGTCAAGGGACAGCCGTGGTCGCTCGCGCGGGCGGCACGAGCCGCGGGGCTGACCTGCCCCGACGACGACGTCGACGTGTGCTTCGCGGTCGCGCTCGCCTACCACCAGCACACGCCGGACACCTTCGAGACGGCGCGGACGCAGCTGGCCTACGGCGCCCGTCTGAGGCGGCTCAAGCGGCGGGTCGACGCCCGGGCCCCCCTGCGCGCGGCGTTCACCACGTTCGAGGCGCTGGGTGCGGCGCCGTGGGCCGACCGGGCCGCCCTCGAGCTGCGCGCGACTGGCGAGACCGCCCAGCGACGCAGCACCACGGGCCTCGACCACCTCACCCCGCAAGAGCTGCAGGTCGCCCGGATGCTCGGCGGCGGACGGACGACGCGCGAGGCCGCCGCCGCCCTGTTCCTCAGCCCGAAGACGATCGAGTACCACCTGCGCAACGTCTACCTGAAGCTCGGGGTGCGCTCTCGCACGGAGCTTGCGGCCGCCGTCGGTGCCCGTCCCTAGGCTGAGCGCGTGACCTTCGAGTTCGACGCCCCGCTGTGGCAGTGGTCCGCCCGCACGCAGACGTGGACGTTCGTCAGCGTCCCAGCGGAGATCTCCGACGAGATCCTTGACGTCGCCGGTCCGGCCACCCGCGGGTTCGGCTCGCTGCGCGTCGAGGCGGAGATCGGGCCCACCGTCTGGCGCACGTCGATCTTCCCCGGCGACTCCGGGTACGCGCTCCCGGTGAAGAAGGCCGTCCGCACCGCCAACGAGGCCGACGTCGGCGACGTGCTGCACGTCCGGCTGACCGTGCTCGACCTCTGAAGGTTCGGCCCTGACGCGCCGATGCACCAGGTGTGTTCCTCACCGCGGTGCTGATCGGGTTCCTCGTCCTCGCGGCCGGGGTGTCCGTGCGCTGGGTGCTGACCCGGGTGGATGCGCTGGGCCGCATCGCGCCGTTCCCGAAGATCAGCGTGGGGCTCTGCGTCGCCGTCGCGATCGGGTGCGCGGTGCCGCTCGTGCTGCACGCACGGCTCGAGAGCACGCTCGAGGGCGCCGCGTCGCAGGTCGCCGGCGGACCGGTCGGCGTGCACTGCCAGACCTCCGGCGAGACGTGGACCGACCTGGGCACCGAGCTCGGCTACGTGAAGTGGGGGCCGGGCGGCGTCCCCGAGCGCACGACCCTGATCAAGTACGGCGTCTGCGCCGACCTGCGGTCCTGGCTCTCGTCGGACAAGAAGATCCCACGCCCGGACCAGGTCGTCGCCGTGCACGTGCTCACCCACGAGACGATGCACATGATCGGGATCACCAACGAGGCGCAGGCCGAGTGCGCCGCCATGCAGCGGGACGCCCGGATGGCGCAGGCCCTCGGCGCTACCCCCGCGCAGGCGCAGGTCCTCGCCCGTCGGTACTGGGTCGAGGTCTATCCGCAGATGCCCGAGGGGTACACCGGCGGCTGCGGCCCGGGCGGGCAGTGGGACGAGCACCTGGGGGTCGCGCCCTGGTAGGCCCTCCCCTACCGTGGACGGCGTGAGCGACGCCATCGCCCTGATCCCCGGCGCAGGCGGCCAGGGCTGGCTCTGGCACCTCGTCGAGGCCGACCTGCGCGCCCGAGGGTTCGACGCCTTCGCGATCGACCTGCCCGCGGCCGACGAGGACAGCGGCCTGCCGGCGTACGCCGACACCGTCGTCGCGGCGATCGGCGACCGGACCGACGTCACGCTCGTCGCGCAGTCGATGGGCGGCTTCACCGCCCCGCTCGTCTCGCAGCGCGTGCCCACCCGCGGAGTCGTGTTCGTCAACGCGATGATCCCGCTCCCCGGCGAGACCGCGGGTGACTGGTGGGACGACGTGGGCTCGCACGAGGCCCTCGTGAAGGCGGCCGAGGAGCGCGGCTACACCACGGAGTTCGACGACGACGTGTACTTCAACCATGACGTCCCCGCCGACCTCGTCGCGTACATGAACGAGCACCCGTCCCCCGAGACGCAGACGATCTTCGGCGACGCGTGCACGTTCACGTCCTGGCCCGAGCGGGTCACGGTCATCGCCGGCCGTGACGACCGGCTCTTCCCGCTCGAGCTGCAGCAGCGCGTCGCGCGCGAGCGCGTGGGCCGCGAGCCGGTCGTCGTACCCGGTGGTCACCTCGCGGCGCTGAGCTTTCCGACCGAGATCGCCGACGCCATAGCGGCCACCTTCTGAGGGTCGGCGCGCCGCGGGGTTACCGCGCGTAACGTCCGTGTCATCGAGGTAGGCCACACTCGGGAGCCACATGGACCTGACGTCGCTGGACCACATCCGCTCGCCGCGCACCCGCGCTGACCTGGTGCTCGGCCCCGGCAGCGCGCCGTTGGCCGGGGGCACCTGGCTGTTCTCGGAGCCGCAGCCCGACCTGCGCGAGCTCGTGGACCTGACGACGCTGGGGTGGCCGCCGTTCGAGGTGGGCGACGGGCTCACGATCGCCGCGACGTGCACCCTGCGGCAGCTGGCGGACCTGCCGCCGGTGCCGGGTTGGCGCTCGCAGCACCTGGTGCAGGACTGCCTCCTGTCGCTCGTCATGTCGGAGAAGATCTGGGACCTGGCGACGGTGGGCGGCAACATCTGCCTCGCGCTGCCCGCCGGCTCCCTGACCACGTTGGCCGTCGCGCTCGACGCGACGGCATCGGTGTGGACGGCGACGGGCACCTCCGAGGTCGCCGTGCTCGACCTGGTGACCGGCGTGCGGTCGACGTTGTTGGCACCCGGTGAGGTCCTGCGCTCGATCTCGATCGCCCCCGACGTCCTCACCTCTCCCGCGTCGTTCGCCCGCGCCGCCCTCACGCGGCACGGGCGGACCGGAGCGATCGTCGTCGGGCGACGGTCCGGCGACGGCCTCGTCGCGACGATCACCGGTGGCGTGCCCCGACCGCGGCGGTTCGCCTTCTCGTCGTACCCGTCTCCCGGCGAGCTGGCCGAGGCGATCGACACGATCGACGACTGGTACGACGACCCGCACGGCGCCCCGGACTGGCGCCGGGCACAGACGTTGCGCCTCGCCGCGCAGGTGCGGGAGGACCTCGCATGAGGCTCGAGGTGAACGGCGAGCCGCTCGACGTCGACCCCGCACCCGGGCAGGTGCTGCGGACGCTTCTGCGCGAGCACGGGCACAACGAGGTCAAGAAGGGCTGCGACGCGGGCGACTGCGGCGCGTGCACCGTCCTGCTCGACGGCCGACCGACGCACTCCTGCCTGGTGCCCGCGGTCCGCGCCGCGGGCCGGTCCGTCACCACGGCTTCGGGGCTGGGGACGGTCGAGGATCCGCACCCGGTGCAGAAGGCGTTCGTCGACGCCGCCGCGTTCCAGTGCGGATTCTGCACGGCCGGCTACGTGACCACGGTCGCGGGCCTGGGGCTGTCGGGCGAGGTCACCGAGGAGACCGCCCGTGCCCTCAAGGGGAACCTCTGCCGGTGCACGGGGTACCGGTCGATCTGCGACGCGGTCCGCGGGGTGTCGAACACGGTCGACCCGCTCGCCGGGCAGGACGCGGGCCGGTCGGTGCGGGCACCCGCGGCGCACCGGATCGTCACCGGGAATGAGGCGTACACGCTCGACGTGCCGGCCGTCGACCTCGCCCACCTCGCCGTGCTGGGCAGCCCGCACGCGCACGCGCGGATCGTGTCCATCTCGGCCGACGAGGCCCGGCGGGCATCCGGCGTGCTCGCCGTGCTCACCTACGAAGACTCCCCGACGCACCGCTTCTCGACGGCGCGGCACGAGAGCCGGCTCGACGACCCCGACGACACCCTCGTCCTCGACCGCGTGGTCCGCTTCCGCGGGCAGCGGGTGGCCGTCGTCGTCGCGGACACCCTCCGCGAGGCCGAGCGCGCCCGCGCGCTGATCGAGGTCGAGTACGAGGTGCTCCCGGCGGTCTTCGACCCCTCGGAGGCGCGCCTGCCCGGTGCTCCGCTCGTGCACGGGGACAAAGGACCCGAGGCGCGCATCTCCGAGCCGGGGCGCAACGTCGTCGCGCAGAAGCACGACGAGATGGGCTCCGTGGCCGAGGGCCTGGCCGCTGCCGCGCACCGCGTGCACGGGACCTGGCGGACGAGCCGGGTCGCGCACGCGTCGCTCGAGACCCACGCGACGCGCGGCTGGCTCGACGAGGAGGGCCGGCTCGTCCTGCGGACCAGCACCCAGGTGCCCTACCTGACGCGCAAGGAGATCGCGCACCTCTTCGACCTCGACCTCTCGCAGGTCCGGGTGCTGACCGGACGCGTCGGCGGCGGGTTCGGCGGCAAGCAGGAGCTGCTCACCGAGGACCTCGTCGCGCTCGCGGTGCTGCGGACCGGGCGGCCCGTGCAGTACGAGATGACGCGTTCCGACGAGTTCACGGTCGTGCCCAGCCGGCACCCGTTCCGCGTCACCGTGGACGTGGGCTGCGACGACTCCGGCGTCCTGACCGCCCTCCAGGTCGACGTGCTCGCGAACACCGGCGCGTACGGCAACCACGGTCCGGGCGTCATGTTCCACGGGGTCAGCGAGTCGGTGTCGGTGTACCGCTGCGCGAACAAGCGCGTCGACGCGGAGTCGGTCTACACGCACACCATGCCGGCCGGAGCGTTCCGCGGGTACGGGCTCGGGCAGGTCCAGTTCGCGATCGAGTCAGCGATGGACGAGCTCGCGCGCGAGGTCGGTCTCGACCCCTTCGAGCTGCGGCGGCGCAACGTCGTCGTGCCCGGCGACCACCTGCTGGTGACCGACCCCGACGAGGTCGACGACCTCGACATGCACTCGTACGGGCTCGACCAGTGCCTCGATCTCGCGCAGGCCGCGCTCGCCGACCGGTCCGGCGACCCGCCCGCCCCGCCCGGGTCCGTGGTCGGCGAGGGGATGGCCATCGCGATGATCGCGACGATCGCTCCGCGCGGCCACTACGCCGAGGCCTCGGTCCGGCTCCTGGACGACGGCCGCTACGAGGCGCGCGTCGGCACCACGGAGTTCGGCAACGGGACGACGACGGTGCACGGGCAGCTCGTCGCGACGGCCCTGGGCACGACCGTCGACCGCGTCGTCATCAAGCAGTCCGACACCGACGTCGCCGGGTACGACACCGGTGCGTTCGCCTCCGCCGGGACGGTCGTCGCCGGCCTCGCCCTGCACCGCGCCGCCCTGCAGCTGCGCGGCAAGGTCCTCGCCGCGGCCGCTGCCCTGCGCGAGCACCCCTCCGACGAGCCGCGGAGCTGGTCGTCGGCACTCGACGTCGACTCCGCCGAGGGCGTGCCGCTGACCGAGATCGCCGCCGCGGTCCCCGGCCTCACCGGCAGCGGGAACCACGACGGGTCCCCGCGGTCGGTCGCGTTCAACGTGCACGCGTTCCGGGTGGCCGTCGACCCGGAGTCGGGCTCGGTGACCATCCTGCGCTCCGTCCAGGCCGTCGACGCGGGCACCGTCCTGCACCCCGAACAGCTGCGCGGCCAGGTCGAGGGCGGCGTCGGCCAGGCCATCGGTACCGCGCTGTTCGAGGAGGTCCGGCTCGACGACGAGGGCCGCGTGACCACCGCCTCGTTCCGCGCCTACCACGTGCCGCAGATGATCGACCTTCCGCCCACCGAGGTGCTGTTCGCGCAGACCACCGACGACCTGGGCCCCCTCGGCGCGAAGTCCATGAGCGAGGCGCCCTACAACCCGGTCGCCCCGGCCCTGGCCAACGCCGTCCGCGACGCCCTCGGCATCCGCCCCACCGAGCTGCCCATGTCCGCCGACCGCCTCTGGCGCCTCGCCCAGCAGCGCTAGCTGTCCCCGCAACGTCCGAGCAAGCGAGCGCTATAGCGACCACGAGCGCGGACGCTGCACCTTCAACCCCGTCAACGTCCGCGTAAGCGAGCGCTATGGCGACCGCAAGCGCGGACGCTGCAGGTGGGCTACTCGGCCGGTGCCCGTTCCGGGGCGTGGGAGTCGGCCGGGCGGTGGATCGGGCCGACCGTGCGGCTCAGCGGGGTGCCGGACGCGCCCGCGCGGGACGCCAGGACCTCCGCGAGCACCGAGACCGCCGTCTCCGCGGGGGTCGAGGCGCCGATGTCGAGGCCGATCGGGGCGTGCAGGCGGGCGAGGTCGTCGGTCGTCGCGCCGAGCTCGACCAGCGCCACCGTCCGCCGGTCCTGGGTGCGCCGCGAGCCCATCGCGCCCACGTAGCCCGCGCCGCCGCGCAGGGCGGCGAGGACGAGCTCCGCGTCGTAGCGGTCGTCGTGGGACATGACCGCCACGACGTCCCGTGGTCCCAGCGTCAGCGAGGCCAGGTGCCGGACGGGCCAGTCGACGACGACCTCGTCGGCCGCCGGGTGCCGACGGGGGGTCGCGAGGACCGCGCGGGCGTCGCAGACGGTCACGCGGTACCCGACGGCCCGCGCGGCGGAGGCGAGCGCGGCCGAGAACTCCAGCGCGCCGTAGATCACCATCCGGTCGGGCGCGGACGCGACCTCGACGAACACCTCGACACCGCCCTCCGGTCCCGCGAACCGCACGATGCCGGTGCGGTCGGGCAGCTCGCGGTCCGTCGGCAGCTCTCCGACGAGCGGTGTCACCACGCGCGCAGCCGACCCGCGCGCGGCAGCCGCGAGCGCGGGCACGTCCGCCGGACCGAGCTCGCGCGCGTGCACCCGGAGCACGCCGCCGCAGGTCAGCCCCGCCGCGAACGCGTCCTCGTCGGTGACGCCGTACTCCTGGACGCCCGGCGCAGAACCCGCGAGGACGGACGCGCACAGCTCGTACAGGGCACCCTCGACGCACCCGCCGGCGACGCTCCCGATGGCCGCGCCGGTGTCGTCGACGGCCATGGACGTGCCGACGACGGTCGGTCCGCTGCCGGTCATGGAGATGACGGTCGCGACGGCCACGCGGTGGCCGTCGGTGAGGCGGGCCAGCAGCCGGTCAGCGATCTCGAGCATCCAGGTCACCTCCCCGACACGTGCAGGTGCTAGCAAGGCCTCCATGCTGACACTGACCGGCGCCCGCGCGATCGTGATCGACGAGTCCACCGAGACGAGCGGCGACCTGCACGTCGTCGACGGCGTCGTGAGCGCGAGCCCCGGACCCGGCGAACGCCTCGACGCCGACGGCTGCGTCGTCACCCCCGGCCTCGTGAACGCGCACCACCACCTGCTCCAGACGGCGTTCCGCACCCTGCCCGGCACCCGCGGCGTCCGCATGGCGCAATGGCTGCCGACGATGGCCGCGGCCTACGCCGAGGCCGGCGTCGACGGCGAGCTGAGCACCGTCGCGGCGGCGGCGGGGCTGGCCGAGGCCCTGCTGAGCGGCGTGACCACCGTGGCCGACCACCACCTCACGTGGCCGGCGGACCCCCAGACGTCGCTCGAGATCGCGCTCGGCACCGTGCAGGCGGCGCAGCGGCTCGGGGCACGGCTCGTCTTCGTGCGGGGCAGCGCCCGCGACGACCCGGAGGCGGCGGCGATCTCGGCGTCGCTCATCGCGGAGCGCATCGAGCAGACCGACCTCCTCCAGCTCGCCGTCGGGCCGGCCGGGGTGCACAGCGACTCCCCCGAGACGTTCCGGCTGCTGGGCGAGGTCGCGCAGCGGTACGGCCTGCGCCGGCGGACCCAGGCGAACGAGCAGGTCGACGTCGCGATCGCGCTCGAGCGCTACGGCCGGCGCCCCCTGGACCTGCTCGACGAGTGGGGCTGGCTCGCGCCGGACGTGACGCTGGCGCACCTGTGCGGGATCACCGACGACGAGCTCGACCGCATCGCCGCATCCGGCGCGACGGCCACCCACGCGCCCGGCTGCGACCTGCCGATGGGCTGGGGCATCGCGCCGGTCGCCGCCCTGCGGGACGCCGGCGTCGCGGTCGGTCTGGGCACCAGCGGGGGCGGCAGCAACGACGCCGGCCACCTGCTGGCCGACGCTCGCCTGGCGATGCAGGTGGCTCCGCTCGTCGGCAGGCCGCTGACCGCGCGCGAGGTGCTCGGCATGGCCAGCGCCGGGTCCGCCGCGGGGCTCGGGCGCCCCGAGCTCGGTCACCTGCGCGACGGCGCGGCCGCGGACCTGTGCGTGTGGGACGTGTCCGGGGTGGCCGACGCGGGCGTCGCCGATCCCGTCGAGGGGCTGCTGTGGGCCGCGCCGGGACGCCGGCCGCGGCACGTCGTCGTCGGCGGCCGTGTGGTCGTCCGCGACTACGAGCTGCAGACCGCCGACGAGGCGACGGTCGTGGCCGACCTGCGGCGCCGCGTCGGACGCTGAACCAGGCCTCACAGCTCGAGCACCAGGCTCGGCCCGGCGGCGCGCGAGACGCAGATCATCATGGTCTGGCTCGGCCCCCCGGGTCCGATCACGGAGTCGCGGTGCTCGACCGCCCCCTCCAGCACCGGCGTCTCGCAGCTGCCGCACGTGCCCACACGGCACGAGGAGACGACGACCGCGCCGCTGTCCTCGACGACGTCGAGGATGCTCTGCCCCGGCTCCACGGTGAGCGTCGACCCGCTGATCGCCAGCTCGATCTCGAACGGGTCGGGCCACAGGGGCGGCCCGAACTCGCGGGCCTCGAACCGTTCGGCGTGCACGGTCCAGCCGTCCGTCGACACCGCGTCGACGGCATCGAGCAGCCGCCGCGGCCCGCAGCAGAACACCCGCCCGGCCGGTCCGGTCGCCAGCGCGCCGATCGCCAGCCGGGACCCCTCGTCGCCCGGGTACACCTGCACCCGCGGGCTCCCGACGAGGTCGTCGAGGAATGCCATGGTCGCCCGCGAGCGCCCGGCGTAGTGCAGGGACCAGTCCGCCCCGACCGCGTCGGCGGCGGCGATCATCGACAGCAGCGGGGTGATCCCGATCCCGCCCGCGACGAACACCGTCGGCTCGTCGGCGACCGGGTCGAACGTGAAGTGGTTGCGCGGGCCGCGCAGCCGCAGCGTGTCCCCGACCGCGAGCTCGTCGTGCACGTACGCCGACCCGCCGCGACCGTCGGCCTCACGCAGCACCGCCACGCGGTAGGACGACCGGTCCGCGGGGTCGCCGCACAGCGAGTACTGCCGCTCCACACCCCCGGGCAGCAGCAGGTCGATGTGCGAGCCGGGCGTCCACGGCGGCAGCGGCCGGCCGTTCGTCGGCTCCAGGTCGAGCGCCAGCACACCGTCGGCGAGCACGGTCCGGGCACGCACCACCACCGGCCGCTGGATGTCGCTGAACACGCTCACGTAGGTCCTCCTGCACACCCGACAGATCTCGTTCGAGTCACCGTACGAGGCTCGTGTTAACAGCAGCGCAAACACCGTGACGTGGAAGGACCACTCTCGTTACACACGAGAAACGGCAGGTACCTAGCGTGCGTACCCAGCAGTAGATATAGACCCCCGCGACGGCGCACCCGCCCGGGTGAGCCACGCGCTCCCCGACTGGAGGCCCGCGATCACCGCCCTGCCCCGCCCCATCGAGAGGCTGCTCCACGCACGCCTCGCCGACGGCTCGGTGGTGGACGTCCGGCTCGACGGCGCCGTCGTCGAGGCGGTCGTCCCGGGAGGCGCGCTCGGCCCCGGCGACCCGGACTCGACCCTCGAGCTCGACGGCTTCCTGCTGCTCCCGGCGCCCGCAGACCCGCACGCGCACCTCGACAAGGCGCTCTCCTGGGACGCGATCCGGCCGCCGATGGGCGACCTGCGGCTCGCGATCGACTCGTGGCATGCGCACTCGGAGCAGATGACGGTCGACGAGATCGCCGGCCGGGCCCGCGCCCAGGCGCTCACGATGCTCGCGCACGGCACCACCGCGATCCGCAGCCACGTCGACCTCCTGCCCGGCCCCGACCCGCTGCGCGGCGTCCACGCCCTGCTGCGGGTCCGCGAGGAGCTGCGCGGGCTGCTCGACCTCGAGCTCGTGACGCTCGGCGGCTACCTGACCCCCACGCAGGACCACGAGGCCGCGCTCGCCGCGGGCATCGACCTCGTCGGCGGGGCACCGCACCTCGCGCCGGACGCGCTCACCGAGCTGGCGCGGCTGCTGGAGATCGCCCGCCTGGCGGGGGTCGGCGTCGACATCCACACCGACGAGAGCCTCGACTGCGAGGTCACGCTCGACGTGCTCGCACGTGCGGTCGTCGGCTGGGACTCGCCGGTCAGCGCCGGGCACTGCGTCCGGCTCGGCACGCTGGACGGGCCGCGTCGCGACGAGGTCATCGCCGACGTGCTCGCCGCGGACGTCGGGATCATCGCCAACCCGATCACCAACCTCTACCTGCAGGGCTGGGACGACGGGGTCGCGACGCCGCGCGGGCTGACCGCCGTGCGCGCCCTGGTCGACGCGGGGGTGCGGTTCGCGGCCGGCGCCGACAACGTGCGCGACCCGTTCAACCCCCTCGGCCGCAGCGACGCGCTCGAGACCGCGATGCTCCTGGTCGTCGCCGGGCACCTGTCGGTCGACGAGGCGTACGCCGCGGTCAGCACCGGCGCGCGCGACGTCATGGGCCTGCCCGTCGCGGCCGTCGAGCCGGGCGCCCGCGCCGAGCTGCTCGCCGTCCGCGGCACCGACCTCGTCGGGGTCGTGGCCACCGCGAACCTCGACCGCTACGTCATCCACGACGGACGGCTCGTCGCCGTCAGCGAGACGCACGCCCAGGTCGCCGCCCCGGCGCTCCTGCCCACCTACCCCGAAGCGAGGTGACCGTGTCCACGACGACACCCACCACCACCCTGGACACGCCGCCCACGGAGGTGCTGCCCCTCCTCGGGTTCGAGGACGTCGCGATGACGTTCCCCGGCGGCACGGTCGCACTCTCGGGGGTGGACCTCACGGTCGGCCGCGGCGAGTTCGTCTCCGTCGTCGGCCCCTCGGGCTGCGGCAAGTCCACGCTGCTGCGGATCGCCTCCGGCCTGGAGACGGCCAGCGCCGGCAAGGTCACGCTCGCCACCGACCACATCGCCTACGTCTTCCAGGACGCGACGCTCCTGCCCTGGCGCAACGTGCTCGGCAACGTCGAGCTGCTCGCCGAGCTGAAGGGCCGCGGGCCCAAGATCCGTCGGGAGAAGGCGCGCGAGGCGATCCACCTCGTCGGGCTCGACGGCTTCGAGAGCCACCTGCCCAAGCAGCTGTCCGGCGGCATGAAGATGCGCGCGTCGCTGGCCCGCTCGTTCACGCTCGACCCCGAGCTGTTCCTGTTCGACGAGCCGTTCGGCGCGCTCGACGAGATCACGCGCGGCCGTCTTCAGGACGAGCTGCTCAAGCTGTTCAGCGAGCAGCACTTCGCGGGTCTGTTCATCACGCACTCGGTGGCCGAGGCCGTCTACCTCTCCACCAAGGTCGTCGTCATGTCGGGCCGCCCCGGGCGCCTCGTGAAGTCGTTCGACATCCCGTTCCCCATGCCCCGCGACCCCGACATCCGCTACTCCCCCGAGTTCATCGAGGTCGTCGGCGAGGTCTCCCACGCCCTGAAGGAGGCGCACAGCTGATGGCTGCCACCACGATCGACAGCGAGGTCGCCTCCGGAGCCCGTGCGGTCACGCCGGTCGCGCCCCGCCGCCGCAAGCGCTCGACCATCTCCTGGCTGGGACCGGTCGTCGTCTTCATCCTGATGATCGGACTCTGGTACGCCCTCGCGTACTACTACGCCCAGCGCGGCCTGCCCTACTTCGTGCCCTACCCGCACCAGGTCGTCCAGGCGATGTTCGCGCCGGGCGAGTTCCAGGTGCTCATGACGGCACTGCTGCACAGCACCGAGGTCGCGATGACCGGCCTGGCGATCGCCATCGTCATCGGCGTCGCGTGGGCCGTCCTCATGTCGCAGGCCACCTGGATCGAGCGGTCGCTCTTCCCGTACGCGGTGGTCCTGCAGTGCATCCCGATCCTCGCCCTCGTCCCCCTGATCGGGATCCTGTTCGGCTACAACTTCCAGGCCCGCGTCATCGTCACGGTCCTGATCGCGCTCTTCCCGCTCGTCGCGATGACCCTGTTCGGCCTGCAGTCGGTGGCCAAGCAGCAGCGCGAGCTGTTCCAGCTCCAGGGCGTGAGCCGCGCGACGATGCTCATGAAGCTCCAGTTCCCCGCGGCGCTGCCCTCGATCTTCGTCGGCCTGCGTACCTCCGCCGGGCTCGCGGTGGTCGGTGCCGTCGTCGGCGACCAGTTCTTCCAGCGCGGCAACCCAGGCCTCGGGGTGCTCATCCAGCTCTACGCCAACCGCCTCCAGGGCCCCGACCTCTACGCCGCGATCATCGTCGCCTCCCTGCTCGGCGTGACGGTGTTCGTCGTCTTCGGCCTGCTCGGCAGGGCCGTCGTCGGCCGTTGGTACGACTTCTCCTGACCCTTCTGTACAACCGCGTCTCGGCCACCCCCGCGGCCGTTGGCATGACCGACAACCGAAAGAGAGCACCATGCGCACACCGAACCGCACCGTCGTCGCCGCAACCGCTGGGATCCTGCTGACTACCTTCGGGCTCGCCGCGTGCGCAGACGGTTCCGGGGACAGCGACGCGACCACGGCGGCCACCGCGGCCGCCGGCGGGATCGACCTGTCCGACGTCTGTCCGGCCACCGTCGTCGTGCAGACCGACTGGAACCCGGAGGCCGACCACGGTCACCTCTACGAGCTCGTCGGGCCCGGCTACACGGTCGACGCCAACCAGAAGACCGTGACCGGCGACCTCGTCGCGGGCGGCAAGCCCACCGGCGTCAAGATCGAGGTTCGCGCGGGCGGCCCGGCGATCGGCTTCACGCAGGCCTCGGCCCAGATGTACACCGACAAGGACATCACCCTCGGCTACGTCTCCACCGACGAGGCCGTCCAGCTCTCCGACAAGTTCCCCACGACGGCGGTGTTCGCCGAGAACGACAAGTCTCCGATGATGGTCATGTGGGACCCGGAGACCTACCCCGAGGTCACCGACATCAAGAGCCTGGGCGCCGCGCTCAAGGAGTCCGGCGGCGTGATCCGGTACTTCAACGGCGCCGCGTACATGAGCTACCTGATCGGCTCGGGGATCCTCGACGAGTCCGTCACGGACGGCAGCTACGACGGCACCCCAGCCAACTTCGTCGCCGCCGGCGGCAAGGACGCCCAGCAGGGCTTCGCCACCGCCGAGCCGTACATCTACGAGAACGAGGTCCCGGCCTGGGGCAAGCCCGTGACGCTGGAGACCATCCACGACACCGGCTTCCCGATCTACCCGGAGGCCATGTCGGTCCGCTCCGGCGACCTCGAGAGCCTGACGCCCTGCCTCGAGAAGCTGGTGCCCGTCATGCAGCAGGCCGACGTCGACTACATCAACGACCCGTCCACGACGAACGCGCTGATCCTCGACCTCGTCGACCAGTACAACAACGGCTGGGTCTACTCCCAGGGCGTCGCCGACTTCGCCGTCGAGCAGATGAAGAAGCTCGAGATCGCGTCCAACGGCGACAACGCCTACGTCGGCGACATCGACGAGGCCCGCATCCAGTCGGTCATCGACATCCTCAGCCCCATCTACACCGAGGCCGGTGCACCCCCGAAGTCCGGGCTCGCCCCCCCCCCCCCCCCCCCCCCCCCCCCCCCCCCCGTCTCGCTCTTCCCACCGCTCGGAGGCACCACCTGTGCAGACCACCACCGCGCTCGAGGCCCTGACCGCCGACCTGCGCAGCATCCTCGGCGACGACGGCGTCACCACCGACCTGCGCGTCCGCGAACGCGCGAGCGTCGACGGCGCCAAGATGTCCCCCGTCATCCTCGAGCTCCTGCCGCTCGGCCTCGCCGACGTCGTGGCCTTCCCGACGAGCGCGGCCCAGATCGCCTCGTGCGTCGCGGCCGCCGTGTCGCACGGCGTGCCGGTCACGCCACGCGGCAAGGGCACCGGCAACTACGGGCAGGCGATCCCCATGCCCGGCGGGCTCGTCCTCGACCTCACCCGCGCCCGCGCGATCGTGGAGATCGGCGACGGCTGGGTCACCGCCGAGGCCGGCGCGACGATGGTCGCCATCGAGGCCGCCGTCCGCGAGAGCGGCCAGGAGCTGTGGATGTACCCGTCCACCGCGCAGTCGACGATCGGCGGGTTCCTGTCCGGCGGATCGGGCGGCACCGGCACCATCGTGCACGGCGCCAACCACGAGGGATTCGTCGTCGCGCTGGACGTGGTGCACCCCTCCGGCGGTGCGTCGCTCGTCCACGTCGAGGGTCCTGACGCCCAGGCTTACGTCCACAACTACGGCACCGCCGGCATCCTCGCCCGCGTCACCGTCCGGCTCGAGCCGCTGCAGGACTGGCGCGGGTTCTACGCGTCCTTCGACGACCAGCACACCGCGTTCCAGGTCCTGCGCGAGATCGGCCGGCTCTCCCCCGCACCGCGCCTGGTCTCGGCCGACCACCCGTCGATCGCCGAGGCGCTCCCGCCCGACGACGCCCTGCCGCCCGGTCGGGCGAGCCTGCGCGCCATCCTCGACCCCGCATCCATCGACGCCGCCACGGCTCTGGTGACCGAGGCCGGCGGCGTCGTCGAGGACCTTCGCGACGGACCCCAGGCGTCGCTCAAGCTCTCCGTGCTCTCCTACAACCACCCCATCGAGTGGCTGCAGAAGTCCGACCCCGGCACCTACGTGCACCTCGAGGTCGCCGGCGACGCGCTGGTCGACCGGCTCGACGAGGTCCAGGCCACGATCCCCGGCGGGCTCCTGCACCTCGAGGCCGGGCACACCGTCCCGATCGGCATGCTCGCGGGCGTCTACGAGGGTCCCGAGCGCCTGGCGGCCGTGGTCGCCGCGCTCGGAGAGCTCGGCGTCGGGGTCCACAACCCGCACCAGTGGAACGTCGACTTCGAGGTCGAGCGCACCGTCGCCCTCGCCGCCGTCACCGATCCGGCCGGCCTGCTCAACCCCGGCAAGCTCAACCCCTCCTACGCCGGCCCGCGCAAGGGCGCGATCCGGTGAGCCGCCTCCTCGCCGAGCTGTCCGGTCCCGCCACCGCGCGCGTCCTGGGCCCCGACTCGGTCCTCGTCGTCCCCACCGGCGCCATGGAGCACCACGGCCCCCACCTGCCCCTGATCACCGACTCCCTGATCGCCGAGAGCGTCGCCACGGCCGCGATCGCGCGGGCCGCCGGGTCCGGTCTCGACGTCTGGCAGCTGCCCACGCTCACCTACACCAAGTCCGACGAGCACTCGTGGGCGTCGGGGACCATGTGGGTCAGCGCGAGCACCCTGCTGTCCACGCTCGCCGACATCGGCCGCTCGGTCGCCGCCACCCCCGCCCGCCGGCTCGTGTTCCTCAACGGCCACGGCGGCAACACGGCGCTGCTCGGGGTCGCGCTCCGGGAGATCCGCCGGCTCCACGGCCTGCTGACGTTCTCGATGCCCGCCGGCATGCAGATCGCCGGCGCCGGCGGTGGCGACGAGCCCGACGAGCACGGCCTGGGCATCCACGCCGGCTACGGCGAGACGTCGCTCGTCCTGCACCTGCGCCCCGACCTCGTCGACATGAGCCGGGCGCGCCGCACCGTCCCGACCCACATCGCGGGGATGACCCACCTCGGCTTCAACGGCACGACCGCGCAGTTCGGCTGGCTGAGCAACGACTTCGGCCCCGACGGCGTCATCGGCGACCCGACCGGCGCCTCGGCCGCGGCCGGCGAGGTCCTCTTCGACGCCTCGGTCCGTCGCGCCGTCGACGTGCTCACCGAGATCGCGTCGTTCACGCACCTTCCGCGAGCATGACCCCGACGTGCGCGGTGACCGTGTGATCCCGCGGGTCCCCGACGAGGCCTGGCAGCTGCTCCAGGACTGGCTGCCCGACAACGACGACCCCGACCGGCCCGTGATGACGCTCGCGACGGTCGACGAGTCCGGTGCACCCGACGCCCGCTCGCTCCTGCTCAGCGAGTACGACCGCGACGGCCTCTACCTCCACACCGACTCGGCGTCGCGCAAGGTCGCCCAGCTCGACTCCCGCCCGGGCGCGGCCCTCGTCCTGCGCTGGCCCGAGGCGATGCGCCAGCTCGTGGTCCGCGGCGTCGCCGAGCGGGCCGACCGTGCGGAGACCGACCGTGCGTACGCCGACCGGTCGCCGTACCTGCAGCGGCTCGCGTGGGTGAACACGGCGGCCGTCGCGCAGCTCCCGCCCGACGAGCGGCGTGCCGAGTGGGCCGACTTCGGGACCATCCACCCGGTGCTCGATGCCCCGCCGACCTGGGTCGGATTCCTGGTCCGCCCGACGAGCCTCACGTTCTGGACCGGCGACCCGGAGTCGGTGAGCCATCGTCGCGAGTACCGGCTCACGGCCTCGGGCTGGTCGCGTAGCGAGCTGCCCGGGTGAGCGCGCACGCCCGTTGTCCTGCGGAAACGCGACCGTCATCTGATCGGGGCAGACTGCCGACATGACGGCCCGACTGCAGTCCCACCAGTACGGCAAGGCCGAGACGCGCGTCGTCCGGATCGTTCGCGACACGCCTCGGCACGAGATCCGCGACCTCAACGTCTCGTCCGCGCTGCGCGGCGACTTCGAGGCCGCGTACCTCACCGGCGACCAGTCCGCGGTCCTGCCGACCGACACGCAGAAGAACATGGCGTTCGCGTACGCCAAGGAGCACGGGGTCGAGTCGCCCGAGCGCTTCGGCATCCTGCTCGCCGAGCACTTCGTCCACGACATCGCGCCGGTCACCGGGGCCAGGGTCGACGTCCAGGAGTACGGGTGGGTCCGGGCGATCGTCGACGGCGCCGAGCACGACCACACCTGGGTCCGCAGCGGCCAGGAGGTCCGGACCGCGTCGGTCACGGTCGACGACGGCACCACGACGGTCATCGCCGGCCTCAAGGACCTGACGGTCCTGAAGTCGACCGGCTCGGAGTTCACCGGGTTCCTCAAGGACGAGTACACGACCCTGCAGGAGACGAGCGACCGCATCCTCGCCACGTCCCTGATCGCCCAGTGGCGCTACGCCGGCACCGACCTCGACTTCGACGCCACCTACGCAGAAGTCCGCGCGATCATGCTCTCCGCCTTCGCGACCTTGCACTCGCTCGCCCTCCAGCAGACGCTGTGGCACATGGGCACGCAGGTCATCGAGCAGGTCCCCGAGGTGGTCGAGGTCCGGTTCGCCGCGCCCAACAAGCACCACTTCCTGTCGGACCTGCGCCCGTTCGGCCTCGAGAACCCCGGCGAGGTCTTCTGGGCCGCCGACCGCCCCTACGGCCTGATCGAAGTGGCCATCATCCGCGAGAGCGCCGCCCCCGCCGAGGCCGCCTGGACGCGCTCGATCGGCGCCCCGTGACCACGCCCGAGCTCTCCACCCTGCGTTCGGTCGGTGCTCGATGACAACCCCGGACGACGAGCGCTGGCTCACCGAGGCGGTCGCCCTGGCGACCGCGAACGTCGCCGACGGCGGCGGGCCGTTCGGCGCGGTCGTGGTCCGCGACGGCGTCGTGATCGGCACCGGGCAGAACCGCGTCACGCGCGACAACGACCCCACCGCCCACGCCGAGGTGCAGGCCATCCGCGCAGCATGCAGGGCGATCGGCGACTTCTCGCTGGCCGGCGCCACCATCTACACCTCCTGCGAGCCGTGCCCCCTGTGCCTCGCCGCCTGTCTCTGGTCGCGTGCCGACCGGGTCGTCTACGCCGCCGACCGCGACGACGCCACCCGTGCCGGCTTCGACGACAGCGTCTTCTACGACCTGTTCGCCGCCGACCGTGCCACGTGGCCCATGCCGGTCATCGGCAACCGTGTCCCGACCACCAGCGAACCCATGGACGCCTGGCTGGCCCGGCCCACCAAGGTCGAGTACTAGGGCCGCCTCAGCTCCCCCGGTAGGTCGAGTACGCGAACGGGCTCAGCAGCAGGGGCACGTGGTAGTGGGTGTCGTCCACGACGTCGAACACGACCACCACCTCCGGCAGGAACGACGCGCGCTCGGTCGCGGCGAAGTAGGCGGCCGTGTCGAACACGAACCGGTACGTGCCGACCGGCACCGAGTCGGCCGAGAGGCCCTTCGCCCGACCGTCGTCGTCGGTGGTGCCCGTGCCCACGAGGGTCCACTCCCCCGAGACGAGCGCCGACAGGACGACGGGCACGCCGACGGCGGGCCGGCCGAGGGCGATGTCGAGGACGTGCGTGGTCAGCTGGCTCATCAGGACTCCTCCGGGGCGAACAAGGTCTCCAGCCGCAGCAGTGCGATCTGGCGGAGCTGGTCGGCAACGACGCGCTCCTCGTCGGCGGGCGACAGGGTCAACCGCCGCTGCAGCTCGGCAAGGATCTCGGGGCGCGAGCGTCCGGCGGCGCGGATGAGGAAGATGCGGCCGAACCGCTCCTCGTAGGCGGCGTTGCCGGCCGCCATCGCACCGACCAGGACGGGGTCCTCGGTGGCTGAGGCGGCCTGCTCCGACCGGCTGAGCGCGGCGGAGGCCCCCGACCCCGCAGACCCGATCCGCGGGTGGGACGCGAGCGCCTCCTCGATCTCCGCGGCGGACAGCGACCGCGCGGCCAGGTCGGCCACACCGAGCAGGTCCGGGAGCGAGTCGTAGGGACACCCCGAGGCGACCTCGGACACCCAGCGCGAGACGTGGAGCGCGGTCTCGAGCCGGGAGCGCGTGTCAGGACCGTCCTGGATCATGACCCCACCTTCGTGGCACGGTACGCACCATGCCAGTCATCAGCGGGATCGTGCTCGCCGCGGGCGCGGGCACCCGCCACGGCGGACCGAAGGCGCTGGTACCCGACTGGCTGGACGGTGCGACGCGTCTGCTCCTCGACGCGGGCTGTGCGCGCGTGGTGGTCGTCCTCGGTGCGGGTGCCGACGAGGCCCGGAACCTGGTGCCGAGCGACGCGCGCGTCGAGGTCCGCGTGGCGACGGACTGGTCCGAGGGCATGGGCGCGTCGCTGAGGGAGGGCCTGGCGCACGCGACCGGCGACGCCGTCCTGATCACGCTCGTGGATCTGCCGGGGACCCCGGGATCCGTCGTCAGCCGCCTGATCCCGAGCGAGAGCCTCGAGGACTCCCTCCGCCAGGCGACCTACGAGGGCCGCCCCGGCCACCCCGTCCTCGTGGGAAGAGCCCACTGGAAGGCCCTGAGCGAGACCCTGGCCGGCGACCGCGGTGCGCGCCCGTACCTGAGGACGCACGGTGTCACCGAGGTCGAGTGCGGCGACCTGCACCACGGTCGCGACGAGGACGCCTGACACACCTGTCACTGGAGGCGCGCCTCGAGGGCCGTGAGTGGCAGCTCGCGACCCCAGCGGAACGCGGCGGCGGTCATCCGCGACCGCAGCTCGCCGGACGCCCTCGCGGCCAGCGGCGACGTGGAGCGTCCCTCCTCGCTGACCAGCACCCCGCCCACGTACACCTGCTTGAGGTTCCGCAGCCCGCACGCCAGGACGTAGGTGGCGAGGACGTCCCAGACCGGTCCGGTGTCGGGCGCGCGGTGGTCGACGACGACGAAGTCCGCCATCTTGCCCACCTCGAGCGACCCGATCCGGTCGGCGACCCCGAGCACCTCGGCGGACCCGAGCGTGTGCAGCCGCAGGATGTCGGCGGGCATCATCACGGTGGCGTCGGTGTACATCGCGCGGGTCGTGTAGAGGCCGATCCGCATGTTGCCCCAGGGGTCCGAGATGTCGGTGCATGACTGGTCGTCGAGACCCATCCCGACCGGGATCCCTGCCTTCTGGAACCGCACCACGTCGGCGAACCCGGACCCGAGCCGCCCGTTCGACGTCGCCTGCCACACGACCCCGCACCCCGTCGAGGCGACCCGGGAGACCATCTCGTCGGTCGGGTGCACGAAGTGCCCGAACAGGAAGTCGGGACCGAACGCGCCGGCGTCGTCGTACCAGGCGAACTTCTCGCGCTGCGTGTCGATGCCCTCGGCGGTCTCGACGAAGTGCGCCTGGTTGCTGATCCCGTGCGTGCGCATCATCGCGACCTCGAGCTCGGCCGACCGCGGCGCCGACGCCCACTGCACGGCCCCCATGACGGACGCACCGAGGTGCTGGTCGGCAGGCGTCCTCAGACCGGACTCCGCCACCATGTCCCCGAACACCCCGACGACCTCGTCCTCGGGGCCGGCCTCGTCGTTCAGCCGGATCGCGTTCATCACGCGCAGCCCCGCGTCGGCGGCGCCGTCCATCTGCCTCGTCGCGAACTCCACGGGCGCGATCCGGCCGAGCACCGGGGACGCCGTCACGGGGTCGTAGCGCCAGGTCACGCGCGGGTGCATGAAGTTGTAGGCGCTCGTCACGCCGTTGGCCAGGAAGTCCAGGGCGCCGTGCAGGGTCGACCAGTAGACGTCGTCCGGCTCGCACTTGTCGAGCACCTCGACCATCGACATGACCCACGGGTAGAGGGTCGAGCCGGGCGAGATCCCGCGCATGCCCGAGGTGAACAGGTGGCTGTGCGCGGACACGAACCCGGGCGCCACGAGAGCACCGCCGACGTCGAGCAGCCGCAGCCCGCCGCCGTCCTTCTGCGCCAGCAGGGAGGCATCGGGCTCGCCGGGACCGATGGCCGCGACCCGGCCGTCGTCGCCGACGAGGAACCAGCCCGCGAACCACGACGGGCCGGCGTCGGACACCGGGATGATGAGCGCGTTGTGCACGAGGAGCCGCATGTCCGCCATCGTGCATGCCCCGTATGACGCCGCCGTTTCCGACATGCGGCGAAGGATGTCGAGCGACGGCTCGCCCGCACGTCATGGGGGCACCGGACCGACCGAAGGAGACCGCCGTGAAGTACGTCATCCTCATCCACGCCAACCCCGAGCCGTGGGACCACCCGACCTCGCACTTCACCGCGGAGGGCAGGTCGCTGACCGGCGAGGAGCACGCCGACATGGACCGCCGGTTCGAGTCCCTGCTCACCGACATGCACGAGCGGGGCGAGCTGCTCGGCGCCGAGGCGCTGGCCGCGCCCACCACCTCGACGATCTTCCGCTGGCGGACCGCCGTGACGGAGGGGCCGTTCGTCGAGACCACCGAGCAGCTCGCGGGCTTCTTCCACATCGACGTGGCGAGCCACGAGCGCGCGGTCGAGATCGCTGCCCAGTTCGCCGGTCCCGGCAGCCCGGCAGAGCTGCGGCCGTCGATGTGGGCCGGCTCGCCCGCCCAGGAGTGACGCCCAAGGCGAACACCGGCATATCCGCGGACCCCGTCGGGCTGTAGCAACCATGACGGACGACGAGGCGCTCGACGCGTACTCCCGAGCGGTCGTCTCGGTGGCGGAGAAGGTGCTGCCGAGCGTCGCGAGCCTGAGCGTGCGCACCGCGCGCGGCGGTGGCGCCGGCAGCGCGAGCGTGATCACGACCGACGGCTACCTGCTCACCAGCGCGCACGTCGTGGCCGGCGCCGACAAGGCCGACGCGTCGTTCGCCGACGGGACCACGGTCACGGCGGACGTCGTCGGCCGCGACCCGCTCTCCGACCTCGCCGTGCTGCACGCCCGCGGAGACACACCCCCACCGGTGCCGTTCGGGGACGCCGCACACCTGCGCGTCGGGCAGCTCGTCATCGCGCTCGGCAACCCGCTCGGCCTGGCGGGGAGCGTCACCGCGGGCATCGTCTCCGCGCTCGGACGCTCGCTGCCGACAGGGACGGGGCGCGTCATCGACGAGGTCGTCCAGACCGACGCCGCGCTGAACCCCGGCAACAGCGGCGGCGTGCTGGCCGACAGCGCGGGCCGGATGGTCGGGGTCAACACCGCCGTCGCGGGGATCGGCGTCGGGCTGGCCGTGCCGATCAACGCGACGACCCGCGAGATCATCACGACGCTCATGACGCGCGGTCGCGTCCGGCGGGCGTGGCTCGGCATCGCGGGGACCCAGGCACCCCTGCCGCCGCACCTCGCCGAACGCCTGGGCTCCCCGCAGGGTCTGATGGTCGCCGGCGTCTCGGCCGGCTCCCCGGCGGCGCTGGCCGGGCTGCACCGCGGCGACATGGTGGTCGAGCTGGACGGGAACCGCGTGGTCACGACGACGGCGGTGCAGAAGCTCATGGTCGAGGACGCGATCGACCGGCGGATCGAGATCACCGTCTGGCGCAACGGCGCGCTGGTCGACGTGATCGTGTACCCGCGCGAGCTGACCGCCTGAGGTGGCGGAGGTCCCGGCACCCCGGCCCTGACCGCGCGCCGCGGACAACCCGTCCGGATACCGTGACCCGCGTGACGCTCACGACGAAGGCCGACGCCCCCGTGGCGCCGCCGCTCTACGTCGACGTGCGGCACCGGCGCAGCTTCCGCGACGCGCGCGCGGGCTTCGGCTGGCTCATCGTCTTCGTCGCGGGCCTCCTCTTCGCGACGATCGCCGGGTCGACGGCGGGCGGGATCGCCGACGACGTGCAGCACGGCATCGGCAGGCTGCCCCGGTCGGTGTTCGAGGTGGTCCTCGTGCTCGTCCAGGTCACCTACATCTCCGTGCTCGTCGTCACCCCGATCGTCCTGCTGATCATGCGGCGGTTCGCGCTGCTGGCGCGGGGAGCGCTGGCCCTGTCCCTCGCTCCGCTGGCGTTCTGGCTGGTCCAGCTCCTCCCGCAGGTGCCGTCGTCGGCGGTCGACGTCGAGGACGCCGTCGATCTGACCAAGGTGTCCTGGCCGCCCACCGGCGTGCTGGCCGGCTGCACGGCGCTGGCCGTGACGACGACGGCGAGCCTGCGACGACCCTGGCGGCGGGCGGTCTGGTTCCTGCTCGGGCTGCTCATCGTGCTGCGCGTGGTGACCAGCGCGTCCGCGCCGATCGACGTGGTCCTGGCGATCGGGGTCGGCGGCGTCGTCGGCTCCGCCATCATGATCGCGCTCGGCCGGACGGCCGGGCAGCTCACGCCGCACGGTGCACGCGCGACGCTCGCCGAGTCCGGCCTCACCCTCGCCGACGTGCCCGAGCAGCGCGACGAGGTCCGCTGGACGTTCCGCGGTCGCGCCGACGACGGACCGGTCGACATCCGGGTGCTCGAGGAGCACGGCTGGGGCACCGCCCGGCTCGACCAGGCCTACCGGCGGCTGCGGTGGCGCGACGTCGGCGAGGCGACGGTCGACCCCGACCCGCTGCGGTTGGTGACCACCGAGGCGATGACCCTGCTGCTCGCGGCCTCGCGCGACGTCCGTGTGCCGACCGTGCGGGCCGTGGCGACCGCTCCCCGCGGCGAGTCGCTGCTCGCGGTGGACGCCGTCGACGCGGTGCTGCTCAGCGACCTCGACGACCTCTCCGACGACGTGCTCGACGGGGCGTGGTCGCAGGTGGCCCGGCTGCACGACGCGGGGATCGCGCACCGCGAGCTCGACCTCACGCGGCTCGCCATCGACGACGCCACAGACGTCTGGGTGGTGGACCTGGACCACGGCCAGCCCGCGGCCACCTCGGCGCTGCTCGCGTGGGACGTGTCCGCGCTGCTCGCCGCGACCTTCGCGTTCGTGGGCGCCGAGCGGGCCGTCGCCGCAGCGAGCCGCACGCTCGGCGACGACGCACTCGTGCGCGCGCTGCCCCGGCTCGCGCCCGGGAGCCTGTCCAACCGGACCCGCGCCGCAGTCAAGGCGGCAGGCGGCATCGCCCCGCTCGTCGACGAGGTCCGACGCGTCACGGGTGCCGAGGAGCCGGACTTCCAGGCCGTCGCCCGGTTCAAGCCCAGGACGCTGGTCGCGGCCGCGTTCCTCGCGATCGCCGTCTACTTCCTGGCACCCCAGTTCGCCGACATCCCGCGCTCGGTCGAGGCGCTCGGCGGCGCCGACCCGTGGTGGGCGGGCGCCGTCCTGCTGGCGAGCGCTGCAACGTACATCGGCGCCGCGCTCGGCCTCGCCGGCGGCACCCCCGGTCGGGTGCCCGTGGGCGAGGCCGCGAGCGTCGCGCTCGCGTCGTCGTTCGTCGCGACGTTCTCCCCGCCCGGCGTCGGGCAGGTGGGCCTGAACATCCGGTACCTGCAGAAGCGCGGGTTCGCCACCCCCGTGGCCGTCTCGTCGAGCGCCGCCAAGGAGACCGCGGTCCTCGTGGTCCACCTGGTCCTGCTCTCGACGTTCGCGGTGATCGCGGGCTCGACGGGCGCCCTGACCGACGAGCTGCACAAGCTCCCACCCCTCGAGGTCGTCCTCGCGGTCGTCGCCGGCGTCGTGGTCCTGGCGGGCATCGCGCTGTCCGTCCCTCGCGTCCGCCGCCTGCTGCGGTCGTGGCTCGTGCCCGCTTTCCGCTCGTCCGTCGACGCGATGCGCATCGTCGTGTCCAGCCCGGTCAAGCTCGTCACCCTGCTGCTCGGCGTCTCGCTGCTGCCGCTGGGCTACGCGTTCGCGCTCTACTTCTCGGTACGGGCGATGGGGGTCGACTCGACGACCTTCGTCGCCGTCGCGCTCGTCTCGCTGACCGCCGGCGCGGTGGCGACGGCCGCGCCGACGCCCGGTGGTGTGGGCGTCGTCGAGGCCGTCCTCCTCGCCTCGCTGACCGGGATCGGCGTGCCGTCCGGGCCGGCGCTCGCTGCCGTCCTGCTCTACCGCGTGTGCACCTTCTGGCTGCCGATCGTGCCCGGCTTCGCCGCGTTCCGCGTGCTGACCAGGCGCTCGATCCTCTAGGGCACTACGAGCCTGCGACGGCCGCCAGGATCAGGTCCGTCACCTCGTCGGGGTGGCTGATCATCGCGACGTGCGAGCTGTCGACCTCGACCGTCGTGGCACCCGCGCGCTCGGCCATGATCCGCTCGGCGGCCGGCGGGATGACCCGGTCCGACGACGCGACGAGGTACCAGCTGGGGAGCGTCTTCCATGCGGGCGGGCCGGACGGCGTGGTCAGCGACGACAGCGTGCCCGGGCGCTGCGTCACGGCCATGATCGCGGCGAGCTCGGCGGGCAGGTCCTGGCAGAAGGCCTGCGGGAAGATGTCGAGCTTGAGGTACGCGTCCGCGTCGCCCTCGGGCGCGCCGGCGTACGGGCGGACGTCCACGATCGACGTGAGGTCGACGGCGTCACCGGCCAGTGCGAGCGCGCCGGCCACCGGCTCGCCCTCGTCGAGCGCGAACGCGGCGACGTAGACGAGCGCCCGGACGTTCGGCGCCCCGACCGCGGCGTTCGTGATCACTGCGCCGCCGTACGAGTGTCCGACCAGGACGACCGGGCCCTCGATCGTCGCGAGGAACGCCCGGACGTAGTCGGCGTCCGACGCGAGCCCGCGCAGCTCGTTCGTCGGCGCGTAGACGGAGTACCCCTGGGCGAGGAGCCGGGTGATGACGCCGCCCCAGCCGGAGGCGTCGGCGAACGATCCGTGGATCAGGACGATGGTCGGCTTGTCGGTCATGAGGCGTTCCCTTGGTCGAGGCTTGAGACGGACTTTCTCAACCTGGCACGAACGGTCGTCCTGAGCAACGAGTTCGGCAGGAACGTCATCAGCTGTTCACAGCGGGCATGCTGTGCACGAGCAGCGTCGAGCGTCTGGGTCGACGGGGTCGCGGTGCCGGCGACGCACACCGGCGACCGCTGGACGTGCCGGGCGCCGCTCGCCGCGCCCTATGAGCACAGCACCTGGCGGGGTCCCTACGGGTCGCTCATCGTGGCGGTCGCGGACGGAGCGGTGGGTGAGCTCGCGGTCGTCGGGGGTGTCGCGTAGCCCGATGTCAGACCTTGGGTCGAACATGTGTTCGTGCCCGAACCCCGATCCACCATCCTGCACGCCGACCTCGACGCGTTCTACGCGTCGGTCGAGCAGCGCGACGACCCGCGCCTGCGCGGACGGCCGGTCGCCGTGGGCGGCGGCGTCGTGCTCGCGGCGTCCTACGAGGCCAAGCGCCGGGGCGTGCGCACCGCGATGGGCGGTCGGCAGGCGCGCGCGCTGTGCCCCAACCTGATCATCGTCCGGCCGCGGTTCGACGCGTACGTCGAGGCGAGCAAGGCCGTGTTCGAGCTGTTCCGCCGCACCACGCCGCAGGTCCAGGGCGTGTCGATCGACGAGGCGTTCCTCGACGTCTCGGGGCTGCACCGGATCGACGTCGCACCGCTCCAGATCGGCGCCCGGCTGCGGGACTGGGTCCGCGACGAGGTCGGCCTGCCGATCACCGTCGGCGTCGCGCGCACGCCGTTCCTCGCCAAGGTCGCCAGCCGGGTGGCCAAGCCGGACGGCCTGCTGCTGGTGCCGCCCGACGGGGAGGAGGCGTTCCTGTACCCGCTGCCGCTCGAACAGCTCTGGGGCGTCGGCGAGATCACCGCGGCCAAGCTGCACGCGTACGGCCTGCGCACCGCAGGCGACGTCGCCGCGCTCCCCCAGTCCGTGCTCACGGGAACGCTCGGACCTGCCGCCGGGCGCCACCTGTACGCCGTCGTGCACGGGCACACGCCGGCCACCGTGATCACCGGCCGTCCGCGCGGGTCGATCGGTGCGCAGCGCGCCATCGGCCACGGTCCCCACCAGGACGCGTTCGTCCGCGCCGCGCTGCTCGGCCTGGTGGACCGGGTCTGCCGCCGCATGCGTACGGGCCACCGCACCGCCCGCACCGTCGTCCTGCGGCTGCGCTTCGAGGACTACACCAAGGCCACGCGGTCGCGGTCCATGCCGCAGGCCACGGCGTCGGGCGAGGACATCGCCACGACCGCCCTCCTGCTGCTCGACGCGGCCGGAGCGCTCATCCGCACCCGTGGGATCACGCTGGTCGGCATCGCGCTCACCGGCCTCGCGTCCGACGAGTTCTACCAGATGGTCCTGCCACTGGACGGCCCCGACCACAGCGGCCTGGACGCCGCCCTCGACACCGTCTCGGCGCGGTTCGGCACGTCGGCGCTGCGGCGCGCCAGCCTCCTGCGCACCGGGGAGGGCTTCGCCGCCCCGCAGCTCCCGGACTGATTGCCCGAAGGAATCGGCTCGGCCTCGCGGATGTTATGTCATGCGAGAACGATTCCGAAGAAGAGGTGGCAATGTCGACGAGGAAGGGCCGAGTCGAGTTCGAGGACGACAACGGCCGGATGGTGCGGTACGACCGGCACGCGAACGGAGGCGGGCTGGTCTCGCCGGACGCGCGAGCGAGCGCGGAGGCCGAGATCGCCCGGACCGCCTACGTGGAGGCCGGCGCGACCGTCGGCGCCGGGACGCGGATCGGCGCCTGGAGCTGGATCGACCGCGACGTCTCCGTCGGCCCGGACGTGGTCGTCGGGACGCACGTGCACGTGGGTCGCGGCTCGCGCGTGGGTGAGCACGCCCGCATCGGCAGCCGGGCACGGCTCGGCGCAGGCGTCCTGGTCGAGGTCGGGGCGCGGATCGAGGAGGACACGATCGTCGACGACGGCGCCGTGGTGCCCGGCAGACGGCGCGCACGTCGCGCCGACCAGGGTCTGGCCGCCTAGGTCCGCTCCCCCGCGACGACCGGCGGGACCTTGTGCTCTACCCCCGGTCGTCGCGGCGACGCACCGTGGGTCTACGGGGCGGATGCGAGCCATCCCAGCCCGACGAACCCCGCGACGACGCGAGGGAGGACGGCCATGACCCACACGTGGACGGCAACGATCCACCTCTTCGAGGCCGACGACGTCCGGCGCGACGGCTTCGTCACCAAGGCGCACGCGGTCCTGAACACCTCGAGCGGAACGACGCTCGACGGCTACGGGCGCGCACGTCGCTCGCCCCACGACCGGAACGTCCCCGAGATCGGCGAGGAGCTCGCGGCGGCGCGAGCGTTGCGCGAGCTGGCCGACCGCCTCCTGCGGGCGACCTCGGACGACCTCTCCGAGCTCGAGGACGACGACGTCGAGCTCCGGTACTGACGCTCGTCTGCACGGTGCGGCGCCGCCCGTCGGACGGGCGCCACACACGCAGATCGTCGGCGCGCGCGTGCGCTGCGCAGCCAGAGGATCGACGTGGCGACCTCTCCGAGCCCGATCGCGAAGAATGCCCACTGCACCGGGGACGTCCACCCGATCAACGGCAGCTGCACGAGCACCCACCCGGTGAGCACGACTCCCGCGCCGAGACTCACCGGGCCGGCACGAGGGTGCCGTCGAAGTCCCAGGATCAGCGCCACGGCCTGGGGAAGGCCGACGCAGACCCCGAGCGCGAGGGCCGGCCACTGCGGCCCCTCCACGAGCTCGAGAGGTTCCGCCAGCTGGTCGACGAGGGGGTCGAACTGGCCCGATAGGAACCCTTGGACCCCGGCGAGCGCGCCGACGGTCGTGAGCCCGGCGAGCCCGAGCGCCCATCGGCCCGGCAGCGGAAACCGATCCGCCACCGTGACCGTCGAACGCTCGTGACCCGCAGGACGCACGTCTCGAGGGTGCTCGGTGGGGACTGGGCGCGACCAGGGCACAAGGTCCTTGCTGGTCCGCCACGGAAGTTCACCCCGCCGGTTGCATGCGCCGTGGGAGATCCTGGGCAGGTCGCTCACCGAAGAGAGGCGCCGGGATGGACGAGCTCGTCAGCCGCGCGTACGAGTGCTGCACGCCTGCCGGCGCGGCGCGGGTCTGGTTGGCCCTGACCGACCCGGAGCAGACGCCGCAGTACCTCTACGGGCTGACGCTGGTCTCGTCGTGGACCGAGCAGGCCACCATCCACGCCGCCCACCCGCTCGGTCACGCGCTGCGCGGCCAGGTGCTCTGCTGCCGCCCCGGGCAACGGCTGTCGTACGTGCTCCAGGGCGCCGCCGACGACCCGCCGGTCTACCTCACCTGGATCGTCACGCCGGGCGACGAGGGGTGCACCGTGCGCCTGGAGATCGACGAGCTCGAGGGCGACGACGGCGCCGACGACACGTGGCCACCCGTCCTCGCCCGCCTCGTCGAGCTGCTCGCCCCGGCGTGAGCGTTGGCATGACGCGGCCGCGAGCGAGCGTGCAGCAAGTCGCGCTGGTCCGCGGCCACGACGCGTCGCAGCAGGTGCGGGGGCCCGGTCTGGCCCCACCCGGATGCACGACAGAGCGCCCCCGACCGGTCCAGCCGGTCGAGGGCGCTCTGTGGTGACGGGCTCAGTGCGCGAGCACAGGCGCCTCGTCGGCAGGTGCGGCGGGTGCGGCCGGTGCCGCGGCTGCTTCCGAGGCAGCGAGGCGGGCCGCCCGGTCGCCCCGGGTGCGGAACAGGCTCGCGGTCAGGATCGCCCCGAACAGGAAGATCCCCGCGGACCAGGTGTACGCCACCGAGAACGAGTGGATCGCACCGGCCGCGACGACCTCGGGGCCGGCCGGCTGGTTGTCGGCGATGTAGGCCGCCGCGGCGGTCGCGGCGATCGTGTTCAGGACGGCCGTGCCGATGGCACCACCGACCTGCTGGCTCGTCGAGACCATGGCCGAGGCGGCACCGGCGGACGACCGCGGGACGCCGAGGGTGGCGGCCTGGAACGACGGCGGCATGATCGAGCCCATCCCGATGCCCATGAGGACCAGGCCGACCAGCACGTGCCAGTAGGGGCTGCCCGCCTCGAGCGTGGTGAACACGAGCATCGCGCCCGCGCCGAGCGCCATGCCGACCGGCACGACGACCTTCGGGCCGAACCGCGGCACCAGGATGTTGTTCTGGACCTGCGCGGTGATGACGATGAACACGATCATCGGCAGGAACGCCGTGCCGGTCTGGACGGGCGAGTACCCGAGCGTGAGCTGCAGGTAGTACGTCAGGAACAGGAAGACGCCGAACATGCCCGAACCGGCGACGAGGATCGCGAGGAACGACGCCCCGCGATCGCGGTCCTGCACGATCGAGAGCGGCAGGAGCGGGAACTCGGACGTGCGCTGACGGATCACGAAGCCGACCAGCAGGACGACGCTGGCCGCCAGTGAGCCCCAGACCTCGGGCGAGGACCAGCCCTTGGGCTCGGCCTGCGAGAAGCCGAAGACCAGCAGGAACAGACCGCTGGACGCGAGCAGGATGCTCGACAGGTCGAGCTGGTTGTGGTGCCGCACGACGGTCTTGGACAGCAGCACGCTGCCGGCGACGAACGCGATCACGGCGATGATCACGTTGACGTAGAGGTTCCAGCGCCAGTTGAAGTTCTCGGTGAGGAACCCGCCGAGCATCAGGCCGATGGCGCCGCCCATGCCGGCGATCGCGCCGAAGACGCCGAACGCGCGGGCGCGCTCCTTGGCCTCGGTGAACGTCGTCGTCAGGACGGAGAGGGCGGCCGGCGCGAGGACCGCTGCGAACGCACCCTGCAGGGCGCGGGCCCCGACAAGCATCTCGAAGCTCTGCGCCGCACCGCCGAGGGCCGACGCGACCGCGAAGCCGACGAGGCCGATGAGGAACATGCGGCGACGGCCGAACATGTCCGCGAGCCGCCCGCCGAGCAGCAGCAGGCTGCCGAACGCGAGGGCGTACGCCGTGACCACCCACTGGCGGTCGTTGTCGCTGAACCCGAGGTCCGCCTGGGCGGAGGGCATCGCGATGTTCACGATGGTCGCGTCGAGCACGACCATGAGCTGTGCGAGCGCCACGGTGGCAAGGACCCACCAGCGGTGCTTGGTCTCTACGAGTGGGGTGGACATGGCTCTGCTCCTGGAAGACGTCGTGGTCGGTGCAACCGACTCTATTACAGAACTCGCCAGTTCCGGAACCCCCGGGTATCGTTACATCTGTCATGTAGTTCTTGGGCGCAGCGCTCGACGGAAGGGGCCTGGTGGAGACGACGACGGTGGCGCGCAAGCCGGGCCGACGACGCGACGAGTCCAAGGACGACGCGATCCTCGAGGCCGCGCGCCAGCTCCTCGCCGAGGAGGGGTTCGACGGCATGACGATGGACGCCGTCGCCGAGCGCGCGGGCACCGGCAAGGCCACGGTCTACCGCCGCTGGCCGTCCAAGGTGCAGCTCACGGTCGAGGCCGTCGTCTGCGCACGCGGCTTCATGGTGACGATCGACGACATCCCCGACACCGGCACGCTGCGCGGCGACCTCATGGCCGTCCGCTTCGGTCGCCCGAGCGACGACACCACCGAGCTCATGTCCGGCCTGATGTCGGCGGTCCGCGAGAACCCCGAGGTCGCGAGCGTCTTCCACGAGCAGTTCGTCAGGACCCGCGTCGCCCTCATGCGCGCGCTCCTCGACCGGGCCCAGGAGCGCGGCGAGCTGCGCGACGACATCGACCTCGACATCGTGTCCGCGGTCGCACCCGCGATGATCTCCTACCGCAAGATGGTCGCCGGGCTGAAGGTCGACGACGACTTCATCGTCCGGATGATCGACTCGGTGATCCTGCCGTTGGCCCTGGGGCCGTCCACTACTGCGTGAGGGCGACGCCCGCCTCGCTCGTCTGCACGATGAACGTCAGCGACTCCTGGAAGTAGAGCTGGACGCTCGCCGCGTCGTGCGACAGGTAGCCGATCGACAGGTCCTGCCCGAGGTGCAGCTCGTAGTCGCCGCCGCGGGTGGACAGCAGGAACGCGCCGTCGATCGCGGGCGCCCAGATGATGTCGTCGACGACGCGGGCGAGGTGCTCGCGGATCGGGTAGCCGTGGTCGGAGGTCTCGGTGACGGCCGTGTACAGGTCGGCGGACAGCAGCAGGGCGATCGGTCCGTCGACGCCGGCGAGCCGGAGCTCGGTCAGCGCCTGGGTGACGGCAGTCGGGTAGTCGCGGATCTCGGTGGGCAGAGCGACCGGCTCGTTCGAGATGCCCGCGCGCACGCCCTCGATGCCCGCGGCGGCGAAGCCCTCGAAGATCGCGCGGTCCTCGGCGAAGGCGATCTGCTTGGCCGCGTCCTTGACGGGCTGCCAGTCGGGGTCCTTGCGGCCTCGCTCCACGTCGTCGACGGACTGGCGGTCGACCGTGAAGGGCACGCGCAGCTCGACGAGGGGCTGGGCCAGGCGCACCTGCGCGCGGACCCCGTCGGCGGGCGGCGCCACCGGCGAGACCTTGCCCGTGCCGACCGCGGCGAGCGACTCCCCCGTGGGTCCGACGACATCGACGACGCGCCGGCCGGCCACGTGCCGCGTGAACGTGCGACGGGCCTCGGCCTCGAGGTCCTCCCAGGCCGCGTCCGAGATCGGCGCCAGCTCGCGGTGCAGGTTGTTCATCAGGGGTCGCTCCTTCTCAGGCTGCCGATCCCCAGCGAGGAGTCGGTGGGTGGTGCTGCTTCGTCCTGGGCGATCTCGGACGTCGAGGACGGACCGTCGTCGAGGAACTCAACCGTGGGGACGAAGAACAGATTTCCGGTGACCGCGGTCGAGAAGTCGAGGATGCGGTCGTAGTTGCCCGGCGGCTTGCCGACGAACATGTTGGTGAGCATCAGCTCGATCACGTCGGGGTGGTTCGCGTACCCGATGAAGTAGGTGCCGAACTCCCCCTCGCCCACCCGGCCGAACGGCATGTTGTCGCGCACGATCTTGCGCTCGGTGCCGTCGGGCTCCTCGATCACCGTGAGGGCGACGTGCGAGTTGGTCGGCTTGATGTCGTCGGGAAGCTCGATGTCCGCGAGCTTGGTCCTCCCGATCACGTGCTCCTGCACCTCGACCGGCAAGGCGTTCCACGTGTCGAGGTCGTGCACGTACTTCTGGACGATGACGTAGCTGGAGTCCTCGAACCCTGGGTCCTCGGAACCGACCGTGACGGCCGCCAGCGCCGCAGCACCCACGGGGTTCTCGGTCCCGTCGACGAACCCGAGCAGGTCGCGCTCGTCGAAGTACTTGAAGCCGTGGACCTCGTCGACGACGACGGCGGCACCGCGCAGCCGGTCGACGAGGTGCGTCGCGAGCTCGAAGCAGAAGTCCATGCGCGTGGCCCGGATATGGAACATGAGGTCACCCGGGCTCGCCACGGCACGGTGCTTGTCGCCGTGGACCTCCTGGAAGGGATGCAGGCCCGCGGGCCGTGGACTGCCGGCGAAGAGCCGGTCCCACGCCTTGGAGCCGATTCCGGTGACGACCGCGAGCCCCGCGGCGGGGTCGCGGAAACCGACCGCACGCTGCAGCCCGGTGACCTCGGTCAGCGCGTCACGGACCTGGGCCTCGCCGCCGGGCAGCACGCTGAGCACGAGGAAGATCGCGTTGCTGGTCAGCGGCGTGAGCACGGGCTGCGCGGTCACTCGTCGTCCCTTCGTCCAGCGTTCACCGACCGGTCGCCAGGATAGGTCGCGAGGCGTCCGGTCCGACCATAGTGTCGAGGGACCGACCTGTTGGGAGCACAGTCATGGGAACCATCACCACCACCGACGGCATCGAGATCTTCTACAAGGACTGGGGCTCGGGGCAGCCGATCGTGTTCAGCCACGGCTGGCCGCTGTCGAGCGACGACTGGGACGCCCAGCTCATGTTCTTCCTCGCCAACGGCTACCGCGTCGTCGCCCACGACCGGCGCGGCCACGGCCGGTCCACCCAGTCCGCCGACGGCCACGACATGGACCACTACGCCGACGACCTGGCCGCCGTCACCGAGCACCTCGACCTGCACGACGCCGTGCACGTCGGCCACTCGACCGGCGGCGGTGAGGTGGTGCACTACATCGCCCGCCACGGGGAGAGCCGCGTCGCCAAGGCCGCGCTCATCAGCGCCGTCCCGCCGATCATGGTCAAGACCGAGTCGAACCCCGGCGGCCTGCCCAAGGAGGTCTTCGACGGGCTCCAGGAGCAGGTGGCCACGAACCGCTCGGCCTTCTACCGCGACCTGCCGTCCGGGCCGTTCTACGGCTTCAACCGCGACGGCGTCGAGCCGGTCGAGGCGATCATCGCGAACTGGTGGCGCCAGGGGATGATGGGCGGCGCCAAGGCGCACTACGACGGCATCGTCGCCTTCTCGCAGACGGACTTCACCGAGGACCTGAAGAAGATCACGGTGCCGACGCTCGTCATGCACGGCGACGACGACCAGATCGTGCCCTACGAGGACTCCGGCCCGCTGTCCGCGGCCCTCCTGCAGAACGGGACGCTCAAGACGTACGCGGGCTTCCCGCACGGGATGCCGACCACGCAGGCCGCCACGATCAACGCCGACCTGCTGGAGTTCATCCGGTCCTGAGGCAGGCGGTTCCCTCGTCGACGGAACTGAGGCAGGGTGTCGGGAGGACCAGAGCCACCGCGGACCAAGGAGTCGAGATGCCCACGCCCGAAGAGCGCGCCCGTCGGAGCCAGAACTTCCGCCGCTTCTGGAAGCTGGTCGCGTTCGCGCTGACGGTGACCGCCGTGGTCAAGGAGCTGCGCACCCCGCCCGAGGAGCGGACGTGGAACGGGACCATCGTCGGGTTCGTGCCGTACGACCTGCGCTTCCCGACGCTCGAGCGCGTCAAGCAGCGGATGTGGAACCCGGACGCGGGGTTCATCAACCCGCGCGTGTTCGGCGTCGGCTGGACGGTGAACATCGGCAAGCTGGTCACGCTGGCCCGCGAGCGCATCTCCTCCTGACCTGGGGAGAGAGCCGTTCGCGTGTCGGACGGCGTGGCTAGAGTGCCGGACGTGACGGGTCTGCGGGTGCACGTGGCCGAGCGCACGGACGTGCTGGTCGACGCCCTCGCCGGGATCCTCGCCGACGCACCGGCCGACCCGTTCGTCCCGGACGTCGTCGCCGTGCCGACGCGGGGTGTCGAGCGGTGGGTCGCGCAGCGGCTCTCGCACCGGCTCGGCACCGGGTCGGGCGACGGCATCTGCGCGAACGTGCTCTTCCCGTCGCCGACGCGGCTGGTCGCACAGGCCCTGTCCGGCGCGCCGGAAGCCGACCCGTGGGGTCCCGAGCGGTTGCCGTGGCTCGTCCTCGGCACGCTCGACGCGCACCTCGACGAGGCCTGGCTGGCGACCGTCCGGCGCTACCTCGGCGACAGCTCCGACGAGGTCCGGCGCAGCCGCCGGTTCCGGCTCGCGCACCGGCTGGCCCGGCTGTTCGGCTCGTACGACGCGCAGCGCCCGGCCATGCTGCGCGCCTGGGCCCTGGGTGGCGACGAGGACGGCCTCGGCGAGGCGCTGCCCGACGACCTGACCTGGCAGGCCCAGGTCTGGCGACTCGTGCGGGACGCCGTCGGTGTCCCGGCTCCCGCCGAGCGCCTCGACGAGGTGGTGGAGCGGCTGCGCGACGACGCGTCGAGCGTCGACCTACCGGCGCGGTTGTCGGTGTTCGGCGCCACCGCGCTGCCCGACGGCCATCTGCGCGTGCTGGACGCTCTCGCCGTGCACCGCGAGGTCCACCTCTGGCTGCCGCAGCCGTCGCTCGCGCTCTGGGACCTGCTGGGTCCCGCGGGTCCGCGCCGGTCGTCGCTGCGGACGCCCGCGCACCACCCGATGCTCGCGTCGATGGCCGGCGACGCCGTCGAGCTCGCGACGCGCGTGTCGGCCCTGCGGCCCCAGGTCACGGTGCTCCCGTCCGCCCCGAAGCCCGGCACCGCCCTGGGTGCGCTGAAGCGGCGGATCGCCGACGACCGGACGGACGGGCCACGGGTCCCGGCGGACGCCTCGGTCCAGGTGCACGCCTGCCACGGCCGGTCGCGCCAGGTCGAGGTGCTCCGCGAGATCGTCGTCGGACTGCTCGCCGA
This sequence comes from Cellulomonas sp. P4_A2, assembly GCF_056402515.1. NCBI lineage: Bacteria > Bacillati > Actinomycetota > Actinomycetes > Micrococcales > Cellulomonadaceae > Cellulomonas > Cellulomonas sp. P4_A2. The sequence continues at coordinate 256,918 of NZ_JBFUHG010000005.1, read as the reverse complement.
CGACCCGACGCTCGAGCCGCGCGACGTCATCGTCATGTGCCCCGACGTCGAGGCGTTCGCCCCCCTCGTCGAGGCGGCGTTCGGGCCGGCCGCGGGCACCGACGACGACTCCCCCGAGCACCCGGGACGCACCCTGCGCGTCCGGATCGCCGACCGTGCGCCCGCGCGGGCGAACCCGGTGCTCGCGGTCGTGGCCACCCTGCTCGAGCTCGCGGACTCGCGGGTCGGCGCCTCGGCGGTGGTCGACCTCGCGGGCCAGGCACCCGTGCGCCGCCGGTTCGGGTTCGACGACGAGGCGCTCGACCGCATCCGCACGTGGGCCGTCGAGTCGGGCGTCCGCTGGGGAGAGGACCTCGCCCGCCGCGAGCGCTACCAGCTCGGCTCGCTCCCGCAGGGCACGTGGTCCACCGCCCTCGACCGGCTCCTGCTCGGGGTCGCGATGGCCGAGGAGGACCAGCGGTTCGTCGGCACGGTCCTGCCCGTCGACGACGTCGGCTCGACCGACGTGGACCTCGTCGGACGCCTCGCCGAGATGCTCGACCGGCTCACCGGGACACTGGCGCTCCTGGCAGGTGCCCACCCGGCGGGGCACTGGTTCGACGCGCTCGACGACGCGGTCACCCTGCTCACCGACGTCGCACCGACCGACCGCTGGCAGCAGGCGGAAGCCGCCCGGGCGCTCGCGCAGGCGCGTGCCGTCGCGGGCGAGTCCGTGCTCCGGCTGCCCGACGTCGTCGCCCTGCTCGAGCCGCAGCTCGTCGGTCGGCCGACCCGGTCCGGCTTCCGCACCGGCGCGCTCACGGTCTGCTCGCTGGCCCCGATGCGGGCCGTGCCGCACCGCGTGGTCGCGCTGCTCGGCATGGACGACGGGGCGTTCCCCCGCGGGTCGGGTCGCGACGGCGACGACATCCTGGCGCGCGATCCCTTGATCGGTGAGCGCGACGTCCGGCAGGAGGACCGCCAGCTCTTTCTCGACGCCGTCACGAGCGCCCAGGAGCACCTGGTCGTCGTGTACTCGGGTGCCGACGAGCGCACGGGCGCGCCGCGACCCCCGGCCGTCCCCGTCGGCGAGCTGCTGGACGCCCTCGATGCCGCAGTCGACGGCGACGCCCGGGCACGGATCGTCCGGCACCCGCTGCAGACGGTCGACGAGCGCAACTTCGTCACCGGGGCGCTCGGTCGGCCCGACGCGTTCAGCTTCGACGTGCTCGATCTCGCCGCCGCCCGCGCGCACCGCGCGACCCACGCCTCGGTGCAGCCCTTCGTCCCGACGCCGCTCGCGCCGCCGGCCGACGACGTGATCGACCTCGACACCCTCGCCTCGACGCTCGAGCACCCGGTCCGCGCCTTCGTCCGGGGCCGGCTCGGCGCCAGCCTGCCGGGCGACGACTCCCAGCTCGACGACCGCCTCCCCCTTGAGCTCGGCGGACTGGAGCGCTGGCCGATCGGCGACCGGCTGCTGCAGGCCGTGCTCGCCGGAGTGCCGCTGGCGGACGCCGCCGCCGCGGAGCGTCGTCGCGGGCACATGCCCCCCGCCACCCTCGGCGGCTCGGCGTTGCAGGCGATCCAGGCGCAGGTCGAGCCTCTGCTCGCGGCCTCGCAGCGGTACCTGGTCGAGGCCGCGACCAGCGTCGACGTCACGGTCCCCCTGCCGGACGGGCGGGTGGTCACGGGCACGGTCAACGGGCTGCGCGGCGACGTGCTGGTCCGCACGGTGTTCTCGCGCCTGGCGCCCAAGCACCGGCTGCGGGCGTGGGTCCAGCTGCTCGCGCTGACCGCGGCGTTCCCGGACCGCACGTTCACGGCCGCGACGATCGGCCGGGGCGTCGGCCTGCGGTCGCGGGTCGCGATGCTCGCTGCGCCCGCGCCCGACGCCGCCCTCGCGATGCTCGCCGGGCTCGTCGACCTGCGCGACCAGGCCCTGTGCACGCCGCTGCCGCTGCCGCTGGGCACCAGCTACGCCTACGCGCACCACCGGGTGGGCGGAGGCGACGAGCCCGACGCGCTCGAGGCCGCGCGCACCGAGCTCGGGGTCGCCGCGGACGCGGCCGCCGGGCGCGGCGGGTTCGAGTCCGTGGACCCCTACCTCCTGCTCGCGTTCGGCGACCCCTTCACCTTCGACCGGCTCCCGGCGAGCGAGCTCGGCGCGCTCTCCGTGGCGCTCTGGTCGGACCTCATCAGGCACGAGGAGGTGGCGTTCGCATGAGCGAGCTCGACCCCTTCGACGTCTGCGGCCCGCTCCCGCAGGGCACCGTCGTGCTGGAGGCCAGCGCCGGCACGGGCAAGACGACGACGATCGCCTCGCTCGCGGCGCGGTACGTCGCGGAGGGTGCGGCCCGGCTGCCGGAGCTGCTCCTGGTGACGTTCAGCCGGATGGCCACCTCGGAGCTGCGTGAGCGCGTGCGCGACCGGCTCGTCGAGGTCGAGCGGGCCCTGCGCACGGGCGAGCTGCCGGCGGGCGACCCGGTCGTCGCGCTGCTCGCCGAGACCGAGCGTGAGGAGCGTGCCGCACGCCTCACCGTCGCGCTGGCCGAGTTCGACGCCGCGACGATCACGACGACGCACGGCTTCTGCCAGCAGATGCTGGCGTCGTTGGGCACGATCGGCGACGTCGAGCCCGACGCGCGGCTGGTCCCGGACATCGCCGACCTGGAGGCGGAGGTCGTCGACGATCTCTACCTGCGCAAGTACAAGGACACGGCCGAGCCGACGCTGACCGTCGCGGACGCCCGGCAGATCGCCCACGAGGCGATCAGCGACTCGGCCGCCGTGCTGGAACCGGTCGACGCCGCCGCCGGGTCGCGGGCGCGGGATGCCTTCGGCCTGGCCACCGCCGCCCGCACCGAGCTCCTGCGCCGCAAGCGCGCACAGCACGTGCTCGACTACGACGACCTGCTGGTCCTGCTGAGGGACGCGGTGACGGACAGCCCGGTCGCCGCCGCACGGGTCCGGTCCCGGTACCGCGTCGTCATGGTCGACGAGTTCCAGGACACCGACCCCGTGCAGTGGGACATCCTGCGGACGGCGTTCCACACGCACCGCACGCTCGTCCTGATCGGCGACCCGAAGCAGGCGATCTACCGGTTCCGCGGCGCCGACGTGCACACCTACCTGCGCGCCCGCGCGGATGCGTCCACCCAGACGCTGCACCGCAACTGGCGCGCCGACCCCGCTGTGCTCGACGGGCTCGCCCCGATCCTGTCGGGCACCGCGCTCGGCGACCCGCGGATCACGGTGCGGCCGATCGAGCCCGCCCGCACGGGCCGGCGACTGAGCGGTGGACCGGCCGTCCGCATCCGGCAGGTGACCCGCGAAGCCCTCAAGGCACCCGACGACGCGAAGACCCCGCCGGTCGCGCGCGTTCGCGACTTCGTGCACGCCGACGTCGCCGCGCAGGTCCTGAGCACCCTGCGCGACGAACAGCTGGCCGACGGAGACGGCTGGCGCCCCGTCCGGCCGGGCGACATCGCCGTGCTCACCCGCGTCAACGCCCACGCCGTCGCGGTGCAGCGCGCGCTCACGGCCGTGGGCGTTCCCGCCGTCATCTCGATGCTGTCCAGCGTCTTCGACACCCCGTCCGCCCGCGACTGGCTGATCCTGCTCTCGGCGCTCGCCCGCCCGGGCGTCCCCGGGTTCGTGTCCGCGGCGGCACTGACGCCCTTCGTCGGCTGGACCGCGACGCAGCTCGCCTCGGCGTCCGACGAGGAACGCGACCAGCTCAGCGCCCGGCTGCGGTCGTGGTCGCGCGTGCTCGACGACCACGGGGTCGCCTCGCTGCTCGAGGCGACCGCGGCCGCGGGCCTGCGGGAGCGGCTCGTGCAGGTGCCTGACGGCGAGCGCCGGCTCACCGACGTCCGCCACGTCGGGGAGGCCCTGCACGTCGCCGCCACCCAGGACGGGCTCGGGCCCGCCGCGCTCCTCGAGTGGCTGCGCGGCCGGGTCGACGAGGCGGGCACCGACTACACCGAGGAGCGCAGCCGACGGCTCGAGACCGACGCCGCGGCGGTCCAGGTCATCACCATCCACGCGAGCAAGGGCCTGCAGTTCCCGGTCGTCCTCGTGCCCTACCTGTGGGACCAGTGGGTCCCCGAGACGCCGGCGACGATCGGCTACGACCGCGACGACCACCGCTTCCTGCACGTGGGCGGCAAGGGCAGCCCGGGGTACGACGAGGCCGCGCGGGCCGGTGCCGCGGCCGACGCCGGCGAGGGCCTGCGCCTCGCGTACGTCGCCCTGACCCGTGCCACGAGCCAGGTCGTCGCGTGGTGGGCGCCCTCGCGGAACTCGGTCCGCGCCCCGCTCAGCCGGCTCCTGCTGGGCGGTCGCGACGCCAACGGCAACCCCGACGAGCTCGTGAAGACGACCACCGACGCCAAGACGACCGCGGTCCTGCGCACCCGGGCCGGTACCGCGTTCACGCTCGACGTGGTCACCTCGGCGACCGCGCTGGTGCCGTGGTCGCCCCCGGCCTCCTCGGCCGACGAGCTGCACGCGGCCGTGCTCGGGCGGCGCCCCGACGTGGTGTGGCGCCGCACCTCCTACTCCGCGCTCACCGCCGCCGCGCACGACGCGAAGCGGGTGGGGTCGGAGCCCGAGGTGCCTGGCGTCGAGGACGAGCCGGACGTGGTCGTCGCGACCCCCGACGCCGCGTACGACCCGTCGGTCGAGGCGGGGCTGCGCGCGATCGCGTCCCCGATGGCCGACCTCCCGGCCGGAACGCTCTTCGGCACGCTCACGCACCGGGTGCTCGAGCTCGTCGACACCTCCGCCCCGGACCTCGCCGCGGAGCTGACCCTGCGCGCGGACGGGGCCACGGACCTCGCCGAGGCGCTCCTTCCCGCGCTGCGCACCCCGTTGGGCCCGCTGGCCGGGAACCTCACCCTCGCCGACCTGCACCCCCGCGACCGCCTCGCCGAGCTCGACTTCGAGCTGCCGCTGGCCGGCGGGGACGTCCGCGGCCCCTCGTCGGCACGCACGATCCGCGACGTCGCGGGCCTGCTGCGGGCGCACCTGCCGGCGGACGACCCGTTCGCCGCGTACGCCGACCGGTTCGACGAGTCGCTCGCCGCAGCGCCCTTGCGCGGGTACCTCACGGGATCGATCGACGCGGTCCTGCGGGTGCCGTCGGAGTCGGGAGGCCATCGCTACCTCGTCGTCGACTACAAGACCAACCGCCTGGGCGCGTTCGACGAGCCCCTGTCCCTGTGGCACTACCGCCCCGAGGCAACCCTCGCCGCGATGATGGACGCCCACTACCCGCTGCAGCTCCTGCTCTACTCCGCGGCCCTGCACCGCTACCTGCGCTGGCGCGTTCCGTCCTACGACCCGGCCGTCCACCTCGGCGGCGGCCTGTACCTCTTCCTGCGCGGCATGGCCGGCCCGACCACCCCGGTCGCCCCCGACGGCGTGCCGTTCGGCGTCGTGTCCTGGCGGCCACCCGCTGCGCTCGTCGTGGCCCTCTCGGACCTCCTCGCCGGTGGTCGCTCATGACCGTGACCGTGAGGTCCGACGACACCGTCGCGCCGACCGTCCCGTGGCGCGCGCCCGCGACGTTCGCCCCCTACGTGGCGGCCGGGACGCTGGAGTCGGCCGACGTGCACGTGGCACGGCGGCTCGGCGCGATCGGCGGCGAGACCGACGAGCGCGTCCTGCTCGCCGCTGCGCTCGCAGTCGCCGCGCTGCGGGCCGGCTCGGTCTGCGTGGTCCTCTCGGACGTCGCCCAGGTCTCGCTCGACGAGTGGAACGCGGCGCTGCGGCGCAGCCCTCTGGTCGCCGACGGACCGGACGGACCGGCGGACCGCCCGCTGCGCTGGGTCGACGGCCGCGTCTACCTCGACCGCTACTGGCGCGACGAGCAGACGGTCCGCCGAGCCGTCGCTGATGCCGGCCCGGCCCCGGCCGACGCCGCGGCCCTGGCGGGCGCCGTCGCGCGCCTCTTCCCGCTGCCTGCCGACGCCGCCCAGCGCGCGGCCCTGGAGACGGCGGCTACCTCGCGCCTCACCGTCCTGACCGGCGGCCCGGGCACGGGCAAGACCACGACCGTCGCCCGCCTGGTCGCGGCGCTCCAGTCCGCCGCCGGACCCGGGCTGCGCGTCGCCCTCGCTGCCCCCACGGGCAAGGCCGCCGCCCGCCTGCAGGAGTCGGTCCACGCGGAGGTCGCCCGCCTCGAGGCGACGGACCGCGCAGCCGTCGGCGACCTGCAGGCGATGACGATCCACCGCCTGCTCGGCCGCCGCCGGGACTCGACCACCCGCTTCCTGCACGACCAGCAGCACCGCCTGCCGCACGACGTCGTGATCGTCGACGAGTCGTCGATGGTCTCGCTGCCCCTGATGGCGCGGCTGACCGACGCCCTGCGTCCGTCCGCGCGGCTCGTCCTCGTCGGCGACCCCGACCAGCTGGCGAGCGTCGAGGCCGGCGCGGTCCTGGGCGACCTCGTCGCCGCCCTCCCCCGCGGCGTCGTCCGGCTGACGCACGCCCACCGGTACGGCACCGCCCTGGCCGATCTCGCCGAGGCGATCCGCACGGGTGACGCCGACGAGACGCTCGCCCTGCTGCGGTCCGGCGACGAGCACCGCTCGCTCGTGGAGCCGGCCGACGAGCGGCTGTCGCCTGCGGACGTCGCAGCCCTGCGCGCCGACATCGAGACGACCGGCGTGGCCCTGACCGACGCGGCCCGCGCCGGGGACGCAGCAACCGCCCTGCGCGCGCTCGGCGCCCACCGCCTCCTGCTGGCGCACCGCGAGGGGCCGTTCGGCGTCGCGCACTGGGCCGAGACCGCCGAGGCCTGGGTCGCAGCCGCGACCGGCGTCCCCAGCACCGGCGCGTGGCCGCTGGGCCGCCCGCTCCTGGTCACCGAGAACAACCGGTCGGTCGGCCTCTACAACGGCGACACGGGCGTCGTCGTCGCCGACGGTTCCGGCGTCGCGGTGGCGTTCGGCGACCCCGACAACCCGCGCCTGGTCCGCCCGCACCAGCTGCCGACGGTCCGGCCCGTCCACGCGATGACCGTCCACCGCGGCCAGGGCAGCCAGTTCGCCCGCGTCACGCTCCTGCTGCCCCCGGAGTCGTCGCCGCTGCTCACCCGCGAGCTGCTGTACACGGCGGTCACCCGCGCCCGCGAGCACGTCCGCGTCGTCGGCACCCAGTCCGCGATCCGCGCCGCCGTCGACCGCCCGGTCCGGCGGGCCAGCGGGCTGCGCGAACCTCGCTGAGCGGTCGCCGGGGTCGCCGGCCCCTTGTGGACACGACGCGGGTGCGACGAGGATGCGAGCACCGCCACTCGTCCCGGTCGGCCCCGCGCTCGCGTGCAGCCGACCCTTCGCCCGGCCGCGCACACGCGCCGCGCCACCCAGCGGGACCTCGCCGACAGAACGGACTGTCATGCCGGGCTGGTACGTGCACATGGAGTCCGCCGCCGAGACCGCCAAGCAGCTGCGGGCGGGGACCGTCCCGTCGGGCTCGGGCATGACGCCGGCGCAGGCCACGCAGGTGGGCGAAATCTGCCACACCTGGCGCAACTACCTCGCCGTGGGCGCCCTCGGCCCCGACCTCTTCTACCTCCTGCCCGACTTCAAGAACGGCATCGGGGTGGTGATCCGACAGGTCGTCCGCTGGGCGCTGGACGTCTGGGAGGAGATCGACGCGACGTTCGTCAGCCGCTGGGAGAAGTGGATCGGCCCGATCAGCACCAACTCCTCGCAGCTCGCGTCGCAGCTCACCGGCGGGCTGTCCACCCAGCTCGCGCAGATCCTCGACGAGCTCACCGGCGCGATCGTGAACGCCTTCAAGGGTCTGCTCGCCGAGATGGGCGACTGGTTCGGGGTCCTCACCTCCGGCGTCCCGCAGGGGTTCGGCAACGACGCCTTCTACTGGTCGGACGTCTTCCACTACCGTCGCACCTACCAGTTCCCGTTCGTCCTGTTCCAGCAGGCCACGGCCGCGCTCGACGCCGCGACCACCGACGACGAGCGACAGGACGCCGAGGCGCGCGTCGCCTTCGCGGTCGGGTGGATGAGCCACTGCGCCACCGACGTCACCGGCCACCCGTTCACCAACGCCAAGGCCGGCGGCCCGTACCGCGACCACTGGCAGCGCCACCACCTGGTCGAGAACCACATGGACGCGCAGAACTACGACGCCCGGAACCCGGGGCCCCTGTATGCCGAGTACGGGACCAGTGCGCTGCACTTCCGGATCGCCTTCCGGCACCGCGACGACGCGCCCTACAACGGTCGCGACGACGCACCCGCCTACGACTACTTCACGGGCTTCCCCGCCTACGACGACTCCGACGGTCCGACGCCGGCGGCCGATCGCGCGCACTTCTTCGATCTCGACTCCGGCGGCCTGCCCGAGCACCTGACCGACGCGCTGCTCGACGCGATGGCCGCAGTGCACCCCGACGGGCCGAAGATCCTCACGCAGGACCCGGCCTGGTCGGCGACGGACGGGGCCGGCGATCCCGACGGCCGGCCGAACACCGACGCGATGGACGAGATGTGGTCGATCGTCTACGCGTACCTGAAGATGACCGGCCGCGAGGGCCTCTCCCCGCGCAAGCCGCAGCCGCCGACGGTGTTCACCGACCACTCGTTCCCGACCCCGCCCGGCGGCGGCGGGAGTGGCATCGACGACGACCCGGCGCGCGGCGCGGACGTCGACGACGACGACTCCTTCACGCTCCTCGACCTGCTCCTCGCGCTGTTCGCATGGGCGGTCTACCTGGCGGAGGTCGTGGTCTGGCTGGTCACGGTGCTGCCGGGGCTCATCGTGGACATCACCACGTTCCCCGCGCGTGAGGTCATCTATTGGACCGTCGTCGTGCCGGCCTGGAACCTCTACATGCTCTCCCGCAGGGCGCTGGTCATGTCGGGCTTCCTGATGCCGAAGCCGGAGGAGGTCGACCTCGGCCTCACCACGCTCGGGACCTCCGGGATGTTCTCCATCTCCAACCTTCTGGACAACCCGATGGGGATCGGGGCGACGGCCCTCGTCGTCGACGAGCCGTCCGGGCGCCTGACGAACACGTCGCAGCACGCGCTCGACCCCGCCTACCCGCGCAACATCGTCCGCGACCTCCCGTCGGCCATCTCCACGCCCGACCTCGTCTCCGCGCTCGGCCTGACCCACGACCTGGTCTACGAGGGCGACGGCCCCGACGAGCTCAAGCCGAGCGAGTGGGTGGCCCCGTGGCGGTACCCGTTGAAGAACCTCGCGGGCGACGGGGTGCCGCAGGAGGGCGCGGCGGTGCACGTCGGCCCGTACGTCGTCGGCGACCAGTCCACGGTCCTGCTGCCCGGGCCCGCCGGTGACGACACCGCTCGCGCTGCCCTCGAGAAGGCCTCCACCCCGGACGAGACGTCGGCGGCGCTGGACCTGCACCTGCCCGCCGACCAGCACCTCGGCGGGCCCGTGGACTACTCGCTGTACCTGGTGGGGCGGATGTCGCGCGACCGTGCGCTGGCCGAGCTCCGCGTGCCCGACTTCAACCTCGACAGCGACCGCGGCTACGCCTGGCACTGCTGGGACTGGGACCGGCACAACCTCGGCCGGAACCCCGCGACCCCGGGCGTCCGCGGCACCTGGGAGTGCGTGCCTCCGTTCCTGCCCGGCTTCGGCACCAACTTCCGCTACGCGCAGGCCTGCACGCCGCCGCAGTTCTTCTCCGTCGGCGACAACCCGGATCCCGTGGACGCGGCGGGCAACCACCTCGGTGTGCGCCGGTACGACCCGCGCGTCGACCTGCGCGCGCACTACCTGACCGGGCCCGTCCCCCCGCCCGACCCGTTCGGTGACGGCGCGTGCGACGCCACGCGACCCCAGGGGCACGATCTCGTCTTCGGGACCGACTGGAAGCGCCTGCTCTACGAACAGCACGGTGACCACTGATGGACGACGAGCTGGGTCCCGACCCGGAGCACCCGCCGATCACGCCGGAGGAGGACCGCGTCCAGCGCGGCACGGACCCGCCCGACCCCGTCGGCACCGACCCCAAGCGGCCGCCGCTGCCCGACCCCGACCCGAAGTGGCAGCCCGACCCGGACCGCATCCACGTCCTGCGCGGGCTCATCGGCGAGCTGGGCAAGGAGAAGCGTCCGCACCGCGAGGACGTCTACCCCTACCTGCTGATCCGGGCCCTCGCCTCGGGCGACCGCGCCAAGCGGCCGACCTGGCCGCCGGTGCCCTGCTGGGAGTCCCCCGACATCCTGCTCATCGACGCGAGCTGGTCGGGCCCGTTCGACCCGTCGCGCCTCGTCGCGTCGCCGACGGCCGGCCGCGCCTACCGGGTCTTCGTCCGGCTGTGGAACCTCGGGCTAGTGCCGGCGGTCGGCGTCCACGTGAAGGCCTGGGCGATCAACCCCGGGTTCTTCGGGACGGGCAACCAGGACGACCCGTACTACCAGCAGAACATCATCGGAGGCGCCTGGACAGAGCTGGCCGACCGGACGCGGCCCGGCTGCGTCGCCGTCGTCGAGCTGGACCAGCACTGGAAGCCGGACCCGGCGGACATCGGCCACCACTGCCTGCTCGCGGAGGTCTCCTGCCCGCTCGACCCTGCGGGCGGGCTGCTGCTCTCGAACCTCGACCGGCACGTCGGGCAGCGCAACCTGGAGGTGCTCGCCGGAGCGGCTCCGATCGCGCCGATGTTCGCGCTGCTCGGCCGGCAGGTCCCCGACGGGTTCGTGCTGGAGCTGACGCACGCGGGTCCGAACGCCCGAGGGATGCTCGAGGCCGTCGGCGCCGGGCACACGGTCAAGGGCGACCGGCGACCCCGCAAGCTCGTGGTGCCCGAGCTCGACGAGATCCGCGCGGGCGTCCGGATGAGCACCGCCGTGCACCTGCTGACCGCCTTCTCCGAGGAGGGGCGGTCGGTGGTCGTGTCGTCCGAGCGGCTGGCGAGGGCGGCGGGGATCTCCCCCGAGGGCAAGGAGACCCACCCGTTCGAGCGGCCCGGCGCCACGCGCAGGCTCCTCGACCGACTCGGCCGCGACAGCTGGGAGCAGCTCGGGGTCGTCACCGACGCCCCGATGGACGAGGCGCTCCCCCAAGGCGTCGCAAAGGCGCTCGACCTGGGCGAGCTGACGGGCGCCGGGATGGCCAAGCGGCTCGGCGGGCCAGCCGTCGCGCTGCACACGCTCCGGTTCGCCCTCCTCGACCGGGAGGGGACTCTCGTCGGCGGCTACACGGTCGTGGTCGGAGGCTGACCGTCGTGTCACGGCTCACCGACGTCACGTTCCGGGCCGAGCACCTGGGCTGACGTCTCACGGGTGCAGGCGCGCGCTGAGGTCGTCGACCCCGCCGAACTCGACCTGCGTGCGCCTGGCCTTGCCGCGCCTCAGCACCGACCTCGCCCGGCCCCACGGCGGGATCGGCGCCTCGGAGTCGACCCGGGACAGCCGCTGCTCCAGCTCGACCACCGCGCTCTCGACCTCCGTGCTCGTCGTGCTGTAGAGCCCGCCCGGCAGAACGGGAGCGGCCTCGAGCTGGCGCAGCATGCCCTTGTACTCGGCGGCCGCCGCCCGGTGCCGCTCCGCGCGACCCCCGAGGTCGAGGAACGTCGCGATGCCGGTCAGCACGGCCGCGGCGGCGGCGATGAACGCCGTGGCGATCGTCAGGCCGACGTTCGTCGCGTCGCTCTGCCAGGCGACGAGGGCCGAGCTGCCTGCCAGAGACGCGAACACCGCCGCCGTCCCGCCGATCCAGTAGTGCAACGTCTGCAGGCTGCGCGCCGACTCCTCGTGGATCCGCCACTGCACCGCGACGTGCGTCTGCCACCCGTCGACGAGGTCCTGGACGCTCCCGAAGCGGTAGACGGTCGGCACGCGCAGCGTCCCGTCGTTCCCCGCGTGCTCTTCCTGGGTCTCCATCGCGGTCCCCTCTCGGCGGCGTTCCTGCCGTGTCGAGGATCCCGCACCAGCGGTCGCGACGCCATGCCGTGCACGTCGTCAGCGGCGGGTCATCCCCGCTCCGCCTGCGCCGCGATCACCCCGCGGTACCAGTGCCACGAGTCCTTGCGGGTCCGCTCGAGCGTGTCGAAGTCGACGTGAACGAGGCCGAAGCGCTCCCGGTAGCCCGCCGCCCACTCGAAGTTGTCGAGCGCCGACCACACGTAGTAGCCGCGCACGTCCACGCCGGCGGCGATCGCGTCGCCGACGGCGCGCAGGTGGGCGTCGAGGAAGGCGATCCGGCGCTCGTCGTGCACCGCGCCGTCACCGGTCCGGACGTCGTGGAACGACGCACCCGACTCGGTGACGATCACGGGCGGCAGGTCGGGGTAGCGCTCGTGCAGCGTGCGGAGGATGTCGGTGAGCCCTGACGGCACGATCGACCAGCCGAAGTCGGTCCGTTCGACGTCCGGGATCGGCACGGGCGCGAACGGCAGACCCTCGGGGATGTCGACCTCGAGCACGCCCGCGTAGTCCCGCCCCGCGCGCGGGGCCTCGATCATGGTGGGCTCGTAGTAGTTGACGCCGTACACGTCCAGCGGCGCCGAGATCACCGCCAGGTCCTCCCCGAGCTGCTGCTCGGACATGCCGGTGCCGAGCAGGATCCCGCCCATGATCTCGTCGGCGGGGTACTGCCCGCGCAGGATGGGATCCGCGAACGTCCAGCTGGTGAGGACCGAGAACGCCTCGGCGGCCGCCAGGTCGACGGGGTCGGCGGACGCGGGCAGGACCGGGAAGTGCTGGTTCACCACCCCGACGTGCTGCGCTCCCGCCGCCCGCAGGCGCTGCACCGCGAGCCCGTGACCGAGCAGCTGATGGTGCGCGGCCGGGAGCGCGCCGAGGCCGAGGCCGAGACCCGGCGCGTGGTCGGTGAGCCCGTGCCCGTACAGCGTGTGCACGCTCATCTCGTTGAGCGTGAACCAGTCCGCCACCCGATCGCCGAGCCGGGCGACGACGACGTCCACGTAGTCCGCGAAGGCGTGGGCGGTGTTCCGGGACATCCAGCCGCCCTCGTCCTGCAACGGCTGCGGCAGGTCCCAGTGGAACAACGTGGGCACCGGCCGCACGCCGCGCGCGAGGAGGACGTCGACGAGCCGGTCGTAGAAGTCGAGGCCCTTCGCGTTGGGCGCCCCGGTGCCGCCGGGAACGATGCGCGGCCAGGCGATCGAGAACCGGTAGTCGTGGACTCCGAGGTCGGCGACGTGCCCGACGTCCTCGATGTAGCGGTGGTAGTGGTCGGTCGCCACCGCCGGGGTGTCGCCGTCGACGATCGTCCCGGGTCGGGCGGCGAAGGTGTCCCAGATGCTGGGGCCCTTGCCGTCCTCGTCGGCAGCCCCCTCGATCTGGGTCGCGGCGGTGGCGACCCCGAAGCGGAAGCCGGCTGGCAGGATCGGGTGGCGGGTCATGCGGGTCCTGTCGTCGAGGGTCATCGGATGCCGCGGAGCCCCGGCACGCACAGCAGTGCGGCGACGCACACCACCGAGGCGACGAGATACAGACCGGTGTAGCCACCGAGGTGCAGCACGACCGGGGCAGCGACCACCGGTGCGAGCGCCTGCGGCAGGGCGCTCGCGATGTTGCCGATACCGAGCATCGCGCCATGGGTCTCGCCGCTCGGCATGCCCGCTGTGAGAACCGCGAGGTCGACGCTGATGTAGAGGCCCCAGCCGAGCCCGACGAGAGCGGCAGCCCCCAGCACCACCGGAAGCGTCGGGAAGAAGGCCATCAGCACCGAACCGACGGCGACGACGACGGTGGAGGCGACGATGAACGGCACCCGCCGGCCCCAGCGGTCCGAGACCGTGCCGCCGACGCCGGCGGTGACTGCGGCGACCAGCACGACCACGAGCGTGATGACGAGCACCCAGCTGCCGGGGTCGCTCTCGCCGACCTCGTCCGAGATGTAGAAGTACACGTACAGGAGCACGAGGGCGTTCGCGAAGTTGAGCAGGAACCGGATCGTCCACGCCCAGACGAACACCCCTGTGGGGCGCAGGCCACGCCAGAAGGTCTGGGCCTCGGGCTGCGCCGTGGGGGCGTCGCTCGTGCGCGTCGACGGTTCGCGGTGGACGAGGAGGAAGGCGACGACGAGTGCCGGGACCGCGACCGCGACCGCGTAGTAGCCGAGGCTGCCCTCCCCGGCGACGACGGCGATCGCCGTGCCGAGCACGACACCGACGGTCTGGCCGATGCCGAACAGCGCGCCGACGAGACCTCGCTGGTCCGGCGGAACCCGGTCGGCGATGGTCGCGGCGAGCGCGGCGAACGGTCCGTTGAGCCCGATCTGGATCGCGACCCAGCCCCCGATCATCACCGGGAGCGTGTCGCCCGTGCCGAGGATCACCAGTCCGACGACGCCGATGGCCGTGCCGACGACGATCGTCGGCCGCCGGCGTCCCCAGCGTGAGCGGGTGCGGTCGGAGATCCCACCCCACAGCGGGTTCGCGATCATCGACGCGATCGCGCCGCTCGCGGTCACGACCGCCAGGATCGCCTCCTTGCTGCCGAGGCCGAGATCCTCGAGCCGGGCCGCCTGGGCCGGGAGCAGGATCTGGATCGGGCCGAACCATCCGGCGGCGACTCCCACGACGGCCAGGGAGAACGCCACGATCCAGCGCGCGCTGACGCGGGTGGTCGGCGTCGTCGCCCCGTCGAGGACCGGGCTCTCGGGGATCGCCGTCATGAGGCACGCATCATTGCGCTCCTGGGGAGGTTCGGGCCGCGAGTTGAACAACTGACCAGCTCGCTGGTGCGCGAAACCCTAGGAGGCCGACCCGGGGCCGTCAAGGCAGCGTGCGGGTGCGCGTCGCTCCGCGCGGGTCAGCGCGGCCGGTCGACGCTCGCGGCCCGCGCCAGCACGTGCTCCGCGTGCTTGAGGATCGGGCCGTCGACGAGCTTGCCGTCCCACCGGAACGCGCCGTGCTGCCCGACCGCGGCCGCGAGCACGTCGTGCGCCCAGCGGACCTCGTCGTCGGACGGGCGGTAGGCCGCGCGGACCACGGGGACCTGCGACGGGTGGATGCAGGCGGTCGCGACGAACCCACTGGCTGCGGCGTCGGCGGCCTCGGCGGCGAGGCCGTCGTCGTCGCCGATGTCCAGGTGGACCGCGTCGATCGCGGCCTTGCCGAACGCGCCCGCGGCCAGCAGGACGGCGGACCGGGCATGCACGGCGACGTCGCGGTACGACCCGGACGGACCCCGGCTCGACGTGCCCCCGAGGGACGCGACAAGGTCCTCCGCGCCCCACATCAGGCCGACGACGTTCGGCCAGGCGGCGATCGACGCGACGTTGACCACGCCGGCCGCCGTCTCGATCAGGGCGATCACGTCGTAGCGGGCCAGCGGCAGCACGTCGGACGCCGTCGAGGTCTTGGCCAGCATGACCGTCCGGTACGGGGTCACCGCCAGCGCGCGGAGGTCCTCGGCGAGGTCGTCGTCGCCGGGGTTGAGCCGCACGATCGTGCGGGCCGGGTCCAGGGGGACGTCTGCGAGGCTGAGCCGGGCCGACGCCTTGGCGTCGGGCGACACCGCGTCCTCGAGGTCGAGGATCACTGCGTCAGCCCGGGCGGCGGCCTTCTCGTAGCGCTCGGGCCGGTCGGCGGGGCAGAAGAGCAGGGCCGGACCCATCGCGAAGCCGGTCACGGGTGGCACCAGAACAGGACCGTGCGGGTGGCGGTCGCGACGACGACGTCGTCCTGGTTGCGGCCGGTGTGCTCCAGGGTCACCACGCCCTGCCCCGGCCGGGAGGACGAGAGCCGCTTGTCCAGGACCACCGTCGACGAGTACAGCGTGTCCCCGTGGAACAGCGGGTGCGGGAAGCGGACGTCGGTGAAGCCGAGGTTCGCGACGATCGTGCCCTGCGTGAGCTGGTCGACCGAGCTGCCCACGAGGACGGCCAGCGTCATCATCGAGTTGACGAGCCGCTGCCCGAAGGGTTGGCCGGCGGCCCAGTGGGCGTCGAGGTGCAGCGCCTGGCCGTTCATCGTCAGCGTGCTGAACAGGACGTTGTCGGCCTCGGTCATGGTGCGCCCGGGCCGGTGCACGTACCGGGTGTCCAGCTCGAGCTCCTCGTAGTAGAGCCCGCGCTGCTCGACGTCCCGGATCATCGCGACGAGCCCGCCCCGGCGAACCCCAGCTCGCGCGCGATCACCATGAGCTGCACCTCCGTCGTCCCCTCGCCGATCTCGAGGATCTTCGAGTCGCGGTAGTGCCGCGCCACGGGGTTCTCGTTCATGACGCCGTTGCCGCCGAAGATCTGGGTCGCATCGCGGGCGTTGTCCATCGCGGCCTCGCTGCCGATCATCTTGGCCAGGCTCGCCTCGAGCTTGAACGACCGGCCCGCGACGAGCCGGTTCGCGGCGTCGTACCAGGCCAGGCGCGCGGCGTGCACTCGGGCCTCCATCCGGGCGATCGTGAACGCGATGTGCTGGTTCTCGCCGATGGCGTGGCCGAACACGTTGCGGCTCTTGGCGTAGCGCATCGCCTCGTCGAGACAGCCCTGCGCGGCGCCCGTGCACAGCGCGGCGAACGCGACCCGGCCCTCGTCGAGGGTCTGGATGAACGACGCGAAGCCGCGGCCGCGCTCGCCCAGCAGGTTCGCCGCCGGCACGCGGACGTCCTCGAAGCGCAGCGGGTGGGTGTCGGACGTGTGCCAGCCGACCTTGTCGTAGGCGGGCAGGACGGTGAAGCCGGGCGTGCCGCTGGGGACGAGGATCGCCGTGAGCTCCTTCTTCACCGAGCCGTCCGGACGGATGCTCTCCCCCGTCACCGCCGTGATCGTCACCAGCCGCGTGATCTTGGTGCCGGAGTTGGTGATGAACTGCTTGGTGCCGTTGATGACCCAGTCGTCGCCGTCGAGGACCGCCGTCGTCTTCGTCCCCGCCGCGTCCGAGCCCGCGTCGGCCTCCGTCAGCCCGAAGGCCGCGAGCGCGGTCCCCTGCGCCAGCATCGGCAGCCACTCCTGCTTCTGCGCCTCGGTCCCGCTGCGGAACACGGGCATCGCCCCGAGCCCGACACCCGCCTCGAGCGTCACCGCGATGGACTGGTCGACGCGCGCGAGCTGTTCGACCGCCAGGCAGAGGTCGACGTAGTCCCGGCCCTGGCCGCCGTACTCCTTGGGGAAGGGCAGGCCGAACAGACCCATCTCGCCCATCTGGCCGATGATGTCGTAGGGCAGCTCCCGCAGCGTGTCGTACTTGTAGGCCGCGGGCGCGACGACCGTGTCGGCGAAGTCGCGCACCTCGTCGCTCAGTCGCTGCTGCTCAGGAGTCAGTCCGTAGCTCATTCCCGGTCCCTTCGTGGGGGTCGTTGTCGGGCACTGCCGTGATGGTGGCGACCACTCTGTCGAGGGCCACCTGCTCGGTCGGTCGGACCGAGAGCGTGACGACGCCGTCGCACGGCGCGATGATCCGGTGCTCCATCTTCATGGCCTCGATCGTCAGCAGGACCTGGCCGACGACCACGTCGTCGCCGGTCGCCACGTCGATCGAGACGACGGTTCCGGGCATCGGGGAACGGACCTCCGGGTCCACCGTCCGCGGACCTCGGGTGCGCACGGCGAGGTCGTCGGCGAGGCGCTCGAGACGGCTCCGGACGCGGAGCTCGAACGCCGAGCCGCCCTCGCCCACCCAGGTCACGGGTCCGTCGGACGCGAGGCGCACGCGCTGCACGACGCCGTCGATCTCGACCGCCCCGGGTCCGACGAGGACGGCCGGCGGCTCGTCGCCGACGGTGACCGCGTCGCCGAGCACCGACACCTCGACGCCGCCGACGTCGTACCGGACCGGGCGCGGATCGCCCAGGCGCCAGCCGTCGGAGCGCCACGCGTCCGGGCTCGCGCCCCGTCGCGACGACACGGCCGCGGCGTAGGCGGCCACCGAGGGCCTCGGCGGTTCCAGCCCGGGGATCAGCCGCCCGAGCAGACCGGTGTCGAGCCGACCGGCACGCACGTCGTCGTCGGCCAGGACGGCGCGCAGGAACGCGATGTTCGTGCGGACGCCCAGCACGGTGGTCCGCGAGAGCGCCCCGTCGAGCCGTGCGATCGCCTCGTCGCGCGACGGCGCCCAGGCGATCACCTTGGCCAGCATCGGGTCGTACGCGGACCCGATCACGAGCCCCTCGACCAGGGAGCTGTCGACCCGGACGCCCTCGCCCATCGGCTCGTCGAGCAGGAGCACGGTCCCGGCGGACGGCAGGAACTCGTGCGCAGGGTCCTCCGCGTAGACGCGCGCCTCGACCGCGTGCCCCGTCAGGACCACGTCGTCCTGGTCCAGACCCAGCCGCTCCCCGGCCGCGATCCGCAGCTGCCACTCGACCAGGTCGAGACCCGTGACCAGCTCGGTGACGGGGTGCTCCACCTGCAGCCGCGTGTTCATCTCCATGAAGAAGAACTCCGTCGGCGCCTCGTCGGACACCAGGAACTCGACGGTCCCGGCGCCCACGTAGCCGACGCTGCGGGCGACCTCGCACGCCGCCGCACCGATGCGCGCTCTCGTCGACGCGTCGAGCAGGGGCGACGGCGCCTCCTCGATCACCTTCTGGTGCCGACGCTGCAGGGAGCACTCGCGCTCGCCGAGGTGGATGACGTGCTCGAAGTCGTCGGCGAGGAGCTGGACCTCGATGTGCCGCGGGGTCCGCACCAGGCGCTCGAGCAGCAGGGTGTCGTCGCCGAACGCCGCGGCGGCCACGCGCCGGGAGCTCGCCAGCCCGGCGGCCAGCCCGGTCGCGTCCGAGACGACGGACATGCCCTTGCCGCCCCCGCCGGCCGACGGCTTCACCAGCAACGGGTACCCGACCCGCTCCGCGGCGTCCTCGTCGGCGACGCCTGTGAGCGCCACACCCGGGATCACGGGGACCCCCGCGGCCGCGACGTGCTCCTTGGCGCGGATCTTGTCGCCCATGACCTCCAGGGCCTTGACCCCGGGGCCGACGAAGACGAGCCCGGCCGACTCGCACGCGCGCGCCAGGTCCGCGTTCTCCGAGAGGAAGCCGTACCCGGGGTGGATGGCCTCGGCACCCGTCCGGAGGGCCGCCTGCACCACGGCGTCGATGGACAGGTAGCTCTCGATCCGCACGGCGTCATCGGCCCGAGCGACGTGCAGCGCACCGTGGTCCGCTGCGGTGAACACGGCGACGGCGCGGATCCCGAGCCGGTGCAGGGTCGCGATGACCCGGCAGGCGATCTCCCCGCGGTTGGCCACGAGCACGGTCCGGAACATGGCGGTCACATCCGGAACAGGCCGAGGCGGGGCTCGGCCAGCGGGACGCCTGCGCAGACGTCGAGGGCCATGCCGAGGAGCCGGCGGGTGTCGGCCGGGTCGATGATCCCGTCGTCCCACAGGCGCGCGGTCGCGTAGTACGGGCTCCCCTGCGTCTCGTACTGCTCGCGCAGCGGAGCCTTGAAGGCCTCCTCGTCCTCGGCCGACCAGGACTCGCCGAGCTGGTCGCGGCGGACCGTCGCGAGCACCGACGCCGCCTGCGGTCCGCCCATGACCGAGATCCGGCTCGCCGGCCACATCCAGAGGAACCGCGGCGAGTAGGCCCGCCCGCACATCGAGTAGTTGCCCGCCCCGAACGAGCCGCCGATCACCACGGTCAGCTTGGGCACGCGGGTGGTCGCGACGGCGGTCACCATCTTGGCGCCGTGCTTCGCGATGCCACCGGCCTCGTAGTCCCGGCCGACCATGAAGCCGTTCACGTTCTGCAGGAACACCAGCGGGATGCCCCGCTGGTCGCACAGCTCGATGAAGTGCGCGCCCTTGAGCGCGGACTCGCTGAACAGGATCCCGTTGTTCGCGACGATGCCCACGGGGTGCCCGTGCAGGCGCGCGAACCCGGTCACCAGGGTGGTCCCGTACTCGCGCTTGAACTCGTGCAGCTCGCTGCCGTCGACGAGCCGCGCGATGACCTCGCGCACGTCGTAGGGCGTCTGCAGGTCGGTCGGGACCACGCCGTACAGCTGGCCCTCGTCGACCTTGGGGGGGCGGCTCGGCTCGATCTCCCACGCGGTGCTCCGGGGCGCGGGCAGGGTCGCGACGATGTCCCGGACGATCTGCAGCGCGTGCGCGTCGTTCTCCGCCAGGTGGTCCGTGACCCCCGACCTGCGTGCGTGCAGCTCGCCGCCGCCGAGGTCCTCCGCGGTGACCACCTCGCCGGTCGCCGCCTTCACCAGCGGCGGACCACCCAGGAAGATCGTGCCCTGGTCACGCACGATGACCGTCTCGTCGCTCATCGCCGGCACGTACGCACCGCCGGCCGTGCAGGAGCCCATCACGCACGCGACCTGCGGGATCCCGTCGGCGGACATCCGCGCCTGGTTGAAGAAGATGCGGCCGAAGTGATCGCGGTCGGGGAAGACCTCGTCCTGCCGGGGCAGGAACGCGCCGCCCGAGTCGACGAGGTAGATGCAGGGCAACCGGTTCTCGAGCGCGATCTCCTGCGCCCGCAGGTGCTTCTTCACCGTGAGCGGGTAGTAGGTCCCGCCCTTCACGGTCGCGTCGTTGGACAGGACCATGACGTGCCGGCCGTGCACCAGGCCGATGCCGGCGATGACTCCGGCGCCCGGCGCCTCGCCGTCGTAGAGACCGTCGGCGGCCAGCGGCGCGACCTCGAGGAACGGGCTGCCCTCGTCGAGAAGCACGTCGATGCGCTCCCGCGGCAGCAGCTTGCCGCGAGCGACGTGCCGCTCGCGCGAGCGTTCGGGGCCGCCGAGGGCGGCAGTCCGGAGCCGGTCGTGCAGCTCCGCGACGAGGGCGCGCTGGGACGCGTCGTTCGTCCGGTAGCCGTCCGAGCTCGGGTCGGCCGTCGTGCTGAGCATCTCCATCGACGCAATCTCCAAGGGGTGGCTGGAGAACAACTCAGTTAGGGGTCACTAACTGAAATCAGGCTACAGTTCTCGCACGCCGTTGTCCACGAAGGAGGGTCATGACGCTGGACGTCCCGACCGCCCGCGGTCGCGCCAAGGCCGAGCGCCGCACCGCCCTCCTCTCGTCGGCCGCGCACCTGTTCGCGACCCGCGGCTTCGACGGCGTCTCCCTCGAGGACCTCGGATCGTCGGTCGGGATCAGCGGCCCCGCGGTGTACCGGCACTTCGCCAGCAAGCAGGCCGTGCTCGCCGCCCTCCTCGTCGGCGTCAGCGAGGGTCTGCTCGTCGGCGGGCGGTCCGTGGTCGAGGCTGCCGACGACGACGCGTCGGCCCTGCGCGACCTCGTCCGGTTCCACGTCGACTTCGCCCTGCGCGAGCCCGACGTCATCCGCGTGCAGGACCGCGACCTGGCCGCGCTCGCCCCGCAGGACCGCGAGTCGGTCCGGGACCTGCAGCGTCGCTACATCGACCTCTGGGTCGACGTGCTCAGCCGGCTCAGCCCGTCGACCGAGCGCGCCGAGCTCCGGCTGCGCGCGCAGGCCACGTTCGGGCTGCTCAACTCGACACCGCACAGCGTGCGATCGGTGAGCGCGACCAGGACCCGGACGCTCCTGCAGGAGATGGCGCTGGCCGCGCTCGGGTAGCCGCGCTCAGACCATGCTCAGCACCGATCCGGGCCGGGCGAGGATCGCGCCGACGTCCGTGAGGAAGTGGGCCGCCTCGGCGCCGTCGACGAGGCGGTGGTCGAACGAGACGCTCAGCGTCATGACGTGCCGCAGCGCGATCGCGTCCTGGAACTCCCAGGGCTGCCGACGAACCGCGCCCATGGCCAGGATCGCCGCCTGACCGGGCACCAGGATCGGCGTGCCGGTGTCGACGCCGAGCACGCCGATGTTCGTGATCGTGATCGTCCCGCCAGCCAGGTCCGCAGGCGTCGTGGTGCCCGCCCGGGCGGCCTCGGTGAGGGCGCCGATCGCGTCGGCCAGGTCGGGGAGCCGCAGCCCGTCGGCGTCCTTGACGCACGGCACCAGCAGCCCGCGGGGCGTCGCCGCCGCGATGCCGAGGTTCACGTACCCGTACTCGACGATCTCCCCCGCGGCGTCGTCCCAGTGCGCGTTGAGCGTCGGGTTGCGGCGCAGCGCGATCGTCACGGCCTTGGCGACGAGGGTCAGGATCGAGATGCGGTGACCCGCCAGCGCGCGGTCGTCGCGGAACTGCTCGAGCAGCTCGAGCGTCGGCGTGACGTCGATCGTCAACGACGTCGACGCGTGCGGGGCGGTGAACGCGCTCGCCACCATCGCCGCGGCGGTCTGCTTGCGGACGCCCGTGACCGGGGTCCGCACCTCGCGCGCCGGGCCGCCCGACGCGACCGACTGGGCCGGGCTCGGCGACGGGCTCGCTGCGACCCGCGTGCGGACCGGCCGGCTCGGTGCCGACGGACGGGACCGGTCGACCGCGGGTGCGGACGCCGCGCCCGAGACCACGTGCAGGACGTCCTCGCGCGTGATCAAGCCGTCCTTGCCGGTGCCCTCCACCTTGTTGAGGTCGACGCCCAGATCGTGCGCGAGCTTGCGCACAGGCGGCAGCACCTTCGGACCGACGCGACGGGCCGCGAGCACCACGGCCGCGGCGTCGTCGGCGATCGCGTGCGCCGCCACCCAGGCCTCCGACCGCGACCGCCGACGCGGCCGGGCTGAGGTCTCGGCGAGCGGCCCGTACCCGACGAGCACCGAGGTCCGCACCGGCGCGACGATCTCCGGGGTCTCGTCGGCGGCCGCGTCCTGCGCGTCGACCGGCGGCTCGGAGACCGTCTCGACCACGGCGGGCTCGTCGACCGTGATTGTCAGGAGCGGTGTCCCGACCGGGACGGTCGCGCCCGCCTCGACGAGCAGCTCGGCGACCACCCCGGCGTACGGCGACGGCAGCTGGACCAGCGCCTTGGCGGTCTCCACCTCGGCGACCACCTGGTTGAGCTCGACGGTGTCGCCCACCGCCACCGTCCACTCGACCAGGTCGGACTCGGTCAGGCCCTCACCGAGGTCGGGCAGGGTGATGGTGCGGATCATGACGCCCTCCAGCCGGTCAGCGAGTGCGCTCTGCCCATCACACGGTCGACGGCATCGAGCAGCCGGTCCAGGTCGGGCAGGAAGTGGTCCTCGACCTTCGCCGCGGGGTACGGGGTGTCGAACCCGGTGACGCGCACGGGCGCCGCCTTGAGCACGTCGAAGCACCGGTCGGTGATGCTCGCCGCGATCTCCGCACCGAGCCCGCCGTTCTGCTGCGCCTCGTGCGTGATCACCAACCGACCGGTCTTGCGCACGGACACCTCGAGCGTGTCGAGGTCCAGCGGCGACAGGGAGCGCAGGTCGACGACCTCGACGGACAGCCCGTCGTCCAGCGCGGCCAGCGCGGCGTCCCGGGCGGTCACGACGAGGGGGCCGTAGGCGGCCAGCGTGACGTCGGATCCCTCGACCACGACGCGCGCCCGGTCGAGCGGCAGGGCGCCTGCGAGGTCGTCGGTGACCTCGCCCTTGACCCAGTACCGGCGCTTCGGCTCGAAGAAGACCACGGGGTCGTCGGACGCGATCGCCTGCCGGATCATCGTGTGCGCGTCCTGCGGGTTCGCGCAGGTCACCACCCGTAGGCCGGGCGTGTGGGCGAAGTACGCCTCGGGCGACTCCGAGTGGTGCTCGACCGCGCCGATGCCGCCGCCGTACGGGATGCGGACGGTGATGGGCATGCGCACCGCACCGCCGGTCCGGTAGTGGATGCGCGCCACCTGGGTGACCAGCTGGTCGATCGCCGGGTAGACGAATCCGTCGAACTGGATCTCCACGACGGGCCGGTACCCCCGGTAGGCGAGGCCGACGGCGACGCCCATCATCCCGGCCTCGGCGAGCGGGGCGTCCATGACGCGGTCGGCGCCGAAGTCGCGCTGCAGCCCGTCGGTCACCCGGAACACTCCCCCGAGCCGCCCGATGTCCTCGCCGAGCAGCACCACGGTGGGGTCGTCGTCGAGCGCGTGCCGCAGGCCGTCGTTCAGGGCGGCGGCCATGGTCATCGTGGCCATCAGTCGTCCTCACCGAACATCGCCAGGTACGCGGCGTACTGGCTGCGCTGCCGCTGCAACGACGGTGTCGGTTCGACCAGGACATGGTCGAAGACGCTCAGCGGCACGGGGTCGGGCAGGCCGTAGCAGGCCTCCCGCATGGCCGTCGCGAACGCGTCCGCCTTCGTCTTGATCGCCGCGGCGCGGTCGTCGGGGATCGTCAGGAAGCGCTCGAGCCGCGCGATCGGGTCCTTCGCGGCCCACTCGGCCTTGTCCGACGGGTCGACGTAGCGCGTCGGGTCGTCCGACGTCGTGTGCGGGCCCATCCGGTACGTGACGGCCTCGATGAACGTGGGGCCCTCGCCTCGCCGCGCCCGCTCCAGCGCGACGCGGGTGGCGGCCAGGACCGCGAGGACGTCGTTGCCGTCGACCCGGATGCCGGGGATGCCGTACCCGGCGGCGCGCTCCGCGATCGGGCGCTGCGCCTGCAGGCCCACCGGCTCGGAGATGGCCCACTGGTTGTTCTGGCAGAAGAAGACCACCGGCGCCTGGAAGCTCGCGGCGAACACCATCGCCTCGTGCACGTCGCCCTTGCTCGTGGCTCCGTCGCCGAAGTACGCGACGACCGCGGAGTCGACCCCGTCCTTCACGCAGCCGAGCGCGTACCCGGTGGCGTGCAGGGTCTGCGAGCCGATCATCACCTGCGGCGTCGCCATGCCGATGCTCTTCGGGTCCCAGCCGGCGAGCGCGGTCCCGCGCCATACGCGCACGAGGTCCGCCGGCTGCGCGCCGCGGCAGTACGCGACGCCGTTCTCGCGGTAGCTCGTGAAGGCGAAGTCGTCCTCGCGGAGCGCTCGCGCGGAGCCGATCTGCGCGGCCTCCTGGCCCAGCAGCGGTGGCCACAGGCCGAGCTGCCCCTGGCGCTGGAGCGCGACGGCTTCGGTGTCGAAGCGGCGGACGACGACCATGTCCTCGTAGAGGCGGGTCAGCAGCTCGTTGTCGACGTCGGCGACCACCGGGTCGTACACGGGGTCTTCGCGACGGACGCCCTCGGGCGTCACGAGCTGGACGAGCTCGCCTGACTGGCTCTGACCCTTGGTCGGGTTCCTGCGCAGCGCACGGCTGAGGGACACATCTGCACGCAACATGTTTCGCTCCGTTTGGGTGGCGGAACCGTCGCTCTTGTGAAGCTAGGCCCCATTGCCTGATGTCCTGCCAATGTATGTCCGCACCACTCCCGACGCGAGCCTCGACACGGGCGAACCCTTCTCACCCGGTCCCGACGTGCGTCCCTCATCCGGACGGCCTAGCGTCTGCCGACATGCTGGGACATGTCGACGGGTCGCGCCCGGAGGCACCGTCGGACGACGGCGCCCCGGAGCCCATGCTCCTCGACGGTCGCTACCTCCTCGACAGCGTGCTGGGTCGCGGCGCGATGGCGTCGGTGCACCGCGCTCGCGACGTCCTGCTCGGGCGGGACGTGGCCGTCAAGGTCTTCCCGGCGGTCCACGAGGACACCGACGACCTGATGCGCAACCGCGCCGAGATCAAGGCGCTCGCCAGCCTGCACCACCCCGGCCTGGTCACTCTCTACGACGCCGGCTCCGTCGAGCATCCCGACGGCTCCCAGCAGGTGTACCTCGTCATGGAGCTGGTGGACGGGCCGACGCTCGCGGAGCGTCTGCGCGGCGAGCAGCTCGACGCCGAGCAGACGGCCCGCGTCGGCCGCGAGATCGCCGAGGCGCTCGCGCAGGTCCACGAGCGCGACATCATCCACCGCGACATCAAGCCGGCGAACATCCTGCTGACGAGCCCGCACGCCCTCGACGTCCCCGGTCGGGACGGTGGACCGACCGTCAAGCTCGCCGACTTCGGCATCGCGCGCCTGGCCGACTCCACGAGGCTCACGATGACCGGGATCACGCTCGGCACGGTGCGCTACCTGAGCCCGGAGCAGGCCACCGGCGTCGCGCTGGGCCCGCCGAGCGACATCTACGCCCTCGGTCTCGTCCTGCTCGAGTGCGTCACCGGACGCCCGGCGTTCTCCGGGACGACGGCCGAGGTGGCGCTGGCTCGGCTGGCGGCGCCACCGGACGTGCCGGCCGAGCTCGGCCCGGAGCTGGGCGGGCTGCTGGAACGGATGACCCGGATGGCGCCGGAGGACCGGCCCGCGGCGGCGGAGGTCGCCGCGGGGTTCGCGGCCCTCGTCGCGACGGACCGGACCCTGGCCCTGGCGCACACGCCCGAACCCGTCGCAGCAGTCACGGAAAGCCGGTGGCACCGCCTTCGCACCTCCCGTGCGCTGCTCGCCGCGGGCGCGATCGCGCTGCTGGCGACGGGTGCCCTGCTGATCGGCCAGCGCGTGTCGGCAACCGATCCGCCGCCCGACGCACCCGCCTACCCGACGGTCCAGGGGACGCTCGGGGACTCGCTCGACCAGCTCCAGCGGAGCGTGGAACCGTGAGGCGGCGGGTCGGCTGCGCCGGGCTCGTGCTGGGGCTGGCGCTCGCCGTGGCGGGTTGCGGCAGCACGCCCGAGCTCGACGCCGACCGGGCGCACACCCTCCAGCAATCGGTGCTCGGGGTCACGCAGGCAGCGGCCGAGGGGCGATGGGCGGACGCGCAGGCGCTCCTCGCGACGACGCGGGCGGATCTCGACGCGGGCGCGGACCTCGGTGAGGTGTCCACCGCGCGGTACCGCCAGATCGACACGGCCCTCGACGAGGTCGAGAGCCAGCTGGCCGCCGAGCAGGAGCGCGCCGCCGCGGCAGCCGCGGCCGTGCCTGAGCCGTCGCCCGCCGCGGTCAGCCCGGCCCCGGCCGTCGTCGACACGCCCGCGACGACCCCGAAGGGCAAGGACAAGGGCAAGGGCCCCGGGAAGGGCAAGGGCGGCAAGTAGCGCTACGCCCGCTGGGGTACCTCCCCCGCCAGCCGCGAGCGCCGCATGGAGTACCCGAAGTACACGATGAACCCCAACACCAGCCAGATGACGAACCGCAGCCACGTCTCGACCGAGAGGTTCAGCGCCAGGTACAGGCAGATCGCGGCCGACAGCAGGGGCAGGACCGGCACCCACGGCACCTCGAAGGAACGCGGCAGGTCGGGACGCTTGCGACGCAGCACCAGCACACCGAGGCTGACCATGACGAACGCGCTCAGGGTGCCGATGTTGACCATCTCCTCGAGCACCCCGACGGGCGTCAGGCCGGCGACGAGCGCCACGATGACCGTCACGACGGCGGTGATCACCCACGGCGTGCGGAACGTCGGGTGCACCTTGGCCAGACCGACGGGCAGGAGGTGGTCACGGCTCATCGCGAAGATGACGCGGCTGCCGCCGATCATCAGGGTCAGCACGACCGTCGTCAGGCCCGCGACCGCGCCCGCCGAGATGACCGTCGCCATCCAGTCCTCGCCGTGCGCCGTGAACGCGTTGGCCAGCGCGGCCTCGGGATCGAGCTTGTCGTAGCTCACCATCCCCGTCACGACGATCGAGACGGCGCAGTACAGCACCGTGCAGATGATCAGCGAGCCGATGATCCCGATGGGCAGGTCGCGCCTCGGGTTGCGGGTCTCCTCGGCGGTCGTCGCGACGACGTCGAATCCGATGAACGCGAAGAACACGAGCGCGGCGCCCGCGACGACGCCGCCCCAGCCGAATGTCGACGGCTCGACCCCCGCGAGCGCCTGCAGCAGCGGCTGGGTCAGCCCGGTCGTCTTCTCGGTGGCCTGGGCGGGCGGGATGAACGGGCTCCAGTTGTCGGTGGAGATGAACTGGATGCCGGCGATGATGACGAACAGGACCACGAACAGCTTGAGCGCGACGAGCACGAGGTTGACCCGCAACGACTCCTTGATCCCGATCGTGATGAGCACCCCGAGCACGACGACGAGCAAGATCGCCGGGACATCGACGACACCGCCGTAGCCGATCGACTCGGGGATCGAGAAGCCGAGGTTCTCGCACAGCACGCCCAGGTACGCGCTCCAGCCCTGCGCGACGACGCTGGCGCCCAGGAACATCTCGAGGATCAGGTCCCAGCCGATGATCCACGCGAAGATCTCGCCGAGGCTCGAGTAGCTGAACGTGTACGCCGACCCCGAGACCGGGACGGTCGAGGCGAACTCGGCGTAGCACATCGCCGCGAGCGCGCAGCAGATGCCCGCGAACACGAACGACAGGACGATCCCCGGCCCGGCGACGTCGTGCGCCGCCCGCCCGGTGAGCGTGAAGATGCCCGCGCCGATCACCACGCCGACGCCGAACACGATGA
Organism: Cellulomonas sp. P4_A2; assembly: GCF_056402515.1. Taxonomy (NCBI): domain Bacteria; kingdom Bacillati; phylum Actinomycetota; class Actinomycetes; order Micrococcales; family Cellulomonadaceae; genus Cellulomonas; species Cellulomonas sp. P4_A2. The sequence goes on along the minus strand of NZ_JBFUHG010000005.1, from coordinate 228,785 downwards.
GGTCGAGCGCGCTCAGCGAGCGCTTGAGCTGGTACTCCGGCTCCTCGGAGTCCGCGATCGACTGCTCGACGGACTTGATGCGCAACACGCTCATGACCGGGTCCCCCGACGTCGCCCAGATGGTCAGGAAAGTCTGTCGGAACCTCCGACATCACGCGCGGCGTACCGAGGGGCCCGGATCCATCAGCCGAGGCCGTGCGCGAGGCCCCCGTCACTGCTGGTGGACATCCGACTCAACACCGCCACCCGCGCGGTCGATGACCAGGTCGAAGACGTGCATGAAGAACAGGGGATGGCGTGGTCCGGATCAGGACGTTCAGAAAGACCCGAGGCGTGCTGTGGTGGTTGCTCCTCGTGACGCTCGGGGTGGTCTACGCGCTGGGCGGCATCGCGAACCACGACCTCGGCACGACGGTCGGTGGCCTCGCGATCGCCGCCGGCATCGGTGGGATCCTCGTCTCGTCGAGGGTCTGGGTCGACGTCGAGAACGGCGCGTTCGTGCATCGGATCCTGCCGTTCGTGCGGATGCGATTCCCCTTGTCCTCCGTCACCGCTCTGAGCATCGGGCGGCAAAAGTCCTTCGTGATGCTGTGGCGTCAGACCGACCGCATGGTGCCGTTGCCCCTCCTACTCGTTCGCCCTCGTCGACCCGTCCTCGCGCAGCCGGTGGCCACCCTGGAGGCGATCGTCGAGGCGCTCATCCGGCACACGCCGGAGGCAGTCCACCACGCCGTGGTCGCGACGCTTCGCGACCACGTCGCGTACGCCTCGACGGGAGCGCCCCTGGACGCGTCACCCCTCGCCGGATTCCTGGCCGTTCCCCGAACGGCATCACCGCGGCCTGACGCGGCCCGGTAGCTGTCGACGACGAGGCGGCTACGCGGGGCTCCGCGATTTCGCGCGTGGCCCGGACCGGCCACCTGTGCGAGGTTGGGCAGGTGCACCGCCACGCGCTCCAGCCAATTCGTCCCAGGTCGGCCGGAGTTCGGCTGCCGGCGGTCGCGGCGGGCCGCACCGAGCTCGGGTGGCTGCTCACCGGCGACCAGCGCGGCAACGATGCGACCCGGATCCGGCCGTGGACCGAGGGCAACGCGGTGCGCCCGCTCGTGCACGGCGCCACGTACTTCGCCGCCCTCGCCGCAGCGCTGGCCGACGCGGGCGACGGCGACCTCGTGCTCTTCAGCGACTGGCGCGGAGATCCCGACGAGCGGCTGACCGACGACGGCCCGACCGTCGCCGAGGCGCTCGAGGCAGCCGTGTCGCGCGGCGCGCTGGTGAAGGGCCTGATCTGGCGCTCGCACCTGGACCGGCTGCGGTTCTCGAGCGAGGAGAACCGCAACCTGGCCGAGGCCGTCAACGACGGCGGCGGCGAGGCGCTGCTCGACCAGCGCGTGCGCTCGGTCGGCAGCCACCACCAGAAGTTCGTCGTCATCCGCCACCCGGACCGTCCGGGGGACGACGTCGCCCTGCTCGGCGGCATCGACCTGGCGCACGGGCGCCGCGACGACACCGACCACCAGGGCGATCCGCAGGGCCAGCCGTTCGCGCACCAGTACGGGCCGCGCCCGCCGTGGCACGACGTCCAGGTCGCTATCCGCGGCCCGGCCGTCCGGGACGTCGAGGACGTGTTCCGGGAGCGCTGGGAGGATCCCGCCGCGCTGTCCCGGTTGCCCTGGCAGGCGGTGCCCGACCTCGTGCGGCGGGAGGACAGAGACCCCAGCCGCCTTCCGCCGGCGGCGCCGGACCCGCCCGACGCCGGGACCTGTGCGGTCCAGCTCCTGCGCACCTACCCGAAGCGCCGCCCCGGCTACCCGTTCGCGCCCGACGGGGAGCGCAGCGCCGCGAGGGGGTACGCCAAGGCCCTGCGCCGCGCCCGGCGCCTGGTCTACGTCGAGGACCAGTACCTGTGGTCGGCCGACGTGGCGCAGGTCTTCGCCGCCGCTCTGCGCCGCGAGCCTCGTCTGCACCTGGTCGCTGTCGTCCCTCGCTACCCGGACCAGGACGGCCGCCTGGGCCTGCCGCCCGTGCGGCTCGGCCACGCCCGGGCCCTGCAGATCGTGCGCGCCGCGGGCGGCGACCGCGTCCAGGTCTTCGACGTCGAGAACCGCGACGGCTGCCCCGTCTACGTGCACGCCAAGGTCTGCGTGATCGACGACGTGTGGGCCACGGTCGGCAGCGACAACCTCAACCGTCGCTCCTGGACCCACGACTCCGAGCTCACCGCGGCGATCCTGGACCGGCAGCAGGACGGTCGCGAGCCGCGCGACCCGGCGGGCCTGGGCGACGGCGCGCGACGCTTCGCGCGCGAGCTGCGGCTCGAGCTCCTGCGTGAGCACCTCGACCGTGACGACGACGAGGGGCTGATCGACCTCGCCGACGCCATCGAGGCCGTGCGCTCGAGCGCGGCCGCCGTCGACCGGTGGCACGACGGCGGGCGGACGGGTCCACGTCCGCCCGGCCGGCTGCGGACGCACCCGCAGGTGCACCTGCCGCTCTGGGAGCGGCTGCTGGCGACACCCGCCTACCACGCGATCGTCGACCCCGACGGACGGCCAGGGTGGATGAAGCTGCGCAGCCAGCACTGACGTGCACCGGCCGACCCCGCTCGAGTCGCTGGTCCTGGTGGGCCGTCCGTCGCCGCAACGACCGACGGGRCGCGGTGCCGGCTGTCGGCCCCGCGYCCCGTCGATGGTGCTCCGGTCAGGCGCGAGCGCGCCTGCGCAGCCAGACCAGCACGAGCCCGCCCGCCAGGATCAGCGTGGCGAGGCCGGCCACCAGCGCGGACGACGAGCCTGTCGCCGCAAGCACGGGCTCGTCCGCCATGACGGTGCTCGCCGTCGACGGCGCGGCACCGCCCGAGCTCAACGCGGCCACGAACGGCTGTGTCACGGTGAACGGGACCCAGCCGATGAGGGTGCCGGACGTGTCGTAGGCGGCCATCCGGTGCGCACCGGGCGTCGCGTCGGCCGGGATCGTCACGATGGCGAAACCTGCCGACGAGAGGGTGACCCGACCCAGCGACGTCGGGGCGGAGAACAGCACCAGGTCGACCTGCTGACCGGCGAACCCGTCGACCGTCACGCCGATCTGGCCGCCGGGCGTCGCACCGTCGGTCACGGTGATGTTGCCCTGGGTCTCGGGCGTCAGGTCGTCCTCGGCCGGAACCGCGGGCACCGTCGGGGTCACCGGAGCGGTCGGGGCTGCCGGGGTCGTCGGGGCGACGGTGCAGTCGGCGGCGGACGTGACCGTGAACGACGTGCTGACCTTGGCCTTGCCGGCGGGGCCTACGGACCAGGCCCAGCCGGCGAGCGGCGGGGCGAACTCGTATCCCGCCGTCGCGTTGGCGATGACCGAGTACGTGCCGGGCGCCAGGGAGCCCTTGTTCGCGACCTTGGTGCCGTTCAGGTAGACGTAGACGGTCGAGACGCCGGCGCCGGAGGCGACGGCGACCGCCCCGGGCGTGAAGGTCGCACCGTCACCGGCCGGAGTGCAGGTCTGGTTCGTGACCGTCAGTGCAGGCGGCGCGACGGGGCAGCGGGAGTCGTCCTGCACGTGCGTCCACTGCGGCGCCGGGTCGGAGGCGGGGAACTGGTAGCCGGACCCCGGGGTCGCGACGACCGTGGCCTCACCCGTCGCGGACGTCGTCACCGCGTACGTGTATCGGGCGGTGCTCGTGAACTGCCACGCGCCGTTGCCGTCGATCCCGCACGCGTCGACCCAGACCGGGGCGGGCGGGGTGACGGTGGTGAGGCACGACGAGCCCGACATCTGCGGAGCCACGGTCACCGTGCGCGTCTGGGCGGTCTTCGTCGGGGAGCCGGAGCCGTCGAACCAGGTGCCGAACGGGTAGTCGCCCGTACCCGCGTCACCGATGCGCAACGCCGTCAGCGTGTAGGTGCCCGGCCCCGCGTAGGCGGGCGAGACGTACAGGTGGTACCCGGGGCCCTCGTACCCGTTCGGGTTCTCCGCCGGCGACCACGTGGTGAAGTCCGGCGAGATCCCTCCCGGGCCGATGCACGTCGCGGCCGTGGCCTGCGGCCAGGCGATCGTGACGACGGTCCGGCAGGAGTCCGCGGAGAGCTTGGGGCCCAGTGCGCCGGTGAACGTCTGCGTGGCCTTCCCGCCGGCGAAGGTGAACCCGGCGGCGGCGGTCGCGACGACCGAGTAGGTGGTCTTGGTCTCGACCGGGGTGCCCCAGGTCGCGTTGGCGATGTCGCCGAGCGAGACGTGGGCTCCCGTGGAGCACGTCGGTGCCGTCGTGGTGACCGCGGCGGTGGCGTCGGCGGTGCTGGCGCTGGCGGGGCCGGCGATCGCCAGCATGGCGGTGCCGAGGGCGGCGATGGCCGCGAACGACGCCAGGCGTCGTTGTATCGAGTTCACGGAGTTCCTTCATCAGGGGTGCGTTGGCGCACGGTGGTCACCCGCCCGGACCAGGGCGGGCCGTGGTCGGGCGAGAGAATTGATCGAGAGACAGCGCCCGGGGTGGGCAGCGACGACGCGTCGCGCGGCATGACGCGCTCGCGCCGACCGTGAAGGTCGGGTACGCGTCGGGAATCACGCTTCGCGGCCTGCCCGATCGCCGGGACGAACCGACTCGGGACCGGGCTGCCGCGCGCAGAGCGGACAATTCGGCGGACAATTCCACCGAGGGAAATCGGACACGACCGGGGGCATTCTGCGGAGATTTCTCCACTGGTGTCCGGCGCTGCCCAGGGGGTGAGCCGCGGTTGCGGCTCGCCCCCTGGGCGAAACGTCTGTCAGACGGCCGGGACGTAGACCAGGAACACGGCCGCGGTGCCGACCTTGAAACCGTCGCCAGGCAGCGTGGCCGGGAGCACGTAGCCGGTGTTCGGGGTGAACACCAGGCGGTAGCGCACGACCGGGCCGGTCAGCGGCGTGCCGCCGTGGGTGGTGAAGCCGGTGCCGTCGGCGAGCGTGGTGACCGAGGAGACCTTCCACGTGCCGTTGTGGAAGTCTCCGTACTGCGGCGTGGCCTTGGCGCCCACACCGAGCACGTCGGGAGCGGCGAAGTCGCACGCGAAGCCGAAGTCGATGTGCCACTGCCCGGCGTTCGCCGCGACGAAGCCCGGGTTGGTCGTGTACGAGACCCAGAACTGGCCCGCCATGGCTCGGGTCACGTTGACCGGGCCGGTGATCGCGACGTTCTGGTCGTACCCGGTCACGCCGTACAGGTAGGTCTTGACGTGCGGCGTGTACGGGACGGTGACGTTGGCCAGCGGGACCTGGCACACGTTGGTGGTGTCGAACTGCGGCAGGGTGACCGGGCACGACTGCACGGCGGCGTACGCCTTGCTGGTCGCACCGTTCGCGAACTGGTACCCGTCAGCGGCCGTCGCCGAGATGCCGACCTTGCCGTTGAGGTCCTTGTGGTCCACGAAGGCACCCCACGTGACACCGGTCACCGAAGGCAGGGCCAGGGTGGCCGGGTCGATGCAGCTACCGACGAGCGGGTTGGCCGGGACCGGGACGGTGACGATGTCCGCGGCGCCGGCCGCAGAGGACAGGCCGACGAGCGCCGCGCCCGCGAGGGCGATGGCGGCGATGCCGCCGACGATGGTCTTTCTCACATTGACTCCAAATGAGTGATCTTTTGATTTCGGCTCAGTGTGCGGCCACCTCCGTGAGCCCATGCAGGACTTAGGTAATGCGTCGTCGGAAGAACCGGACAACGCGGCAGGAAATGCAAGGACAAATCGCGCATCACATGACGCAGGTCACAGCAACGGGCCGCCGCGCGAAAGGCACAAAAGGGCGTTCCGCTCGGCTCGCGACCATGCTCGCGCCCGCCCGGCCGGTCGCGGCGTTCGAGTGACTCGACTGCGCCGAACGGGCGACAGCGTCCCGGCTACTGCAGCACGGGCCCGAGCGCGGCGATCAGGGCGTGGCTGTCCGAGTCCTGGCTGAGCTCCCACGCCATCGCGCCACGCAGGTGCAGCGCCTTGATGAGCTTCGTCCGCTCACCGACGGACCTGGGGCTGGAGTAGACGATCACCGTCGGGACCGTCGCCGGGCCGGTGGTGAGGTTCGGGTGGGCCGCCGCCGGGTTGACGAGGTACGGCTCCCCTGCCAGCGGGTTCCAGTACGCGGTGTAGCCGGCGCCGCCCGTGACTCCAGCGGCATCCACGTAGCCGCCCTCGTCGACGAGCGCGTGGTAGCTCGGCTGCGGCGTGACGTCGACCGTCAGCGAGTTCGAGTCCGTGCCGGTGTTGTCGAACGCCGTGTAGAGGCCATGGTTCGCGGTCCCGGTGCGCAGGTACTGCTGGGCGTAGAACGGCACCCCGACGACGATCTTGCTGGCCGGCACCCCGTTGAGCAGGTACCAGGCGACGGTGCCGCTCGTGTTCCAGGTGAGGTCCTTGGCGTTGGGGTCGCGCGGGTCCGGGGTGAACAGGGTGTTCGGCGACGCCTTCGGCCCGCTCGGCACGTTGAAGTCGTACGTCATCACGTTGTCCCAGTCGAGGTACTTCGTGATCTCCCTCAGCTCGTAGTACTTCGTCGAGCTCTTCGCCGCCGGCAGCGCCGCAGTGAGCAGGTAGTGCTTGCCGGTCGTGGCGCCGTACGCGTCGAGCTGCTTGCGGAACTCGGCCGCCAGCAGCGTGGCGTTGTGGCGGTCGGCCGGGCCGACGTTCACGTTCCCGCCGGCCACCTGCGTCGGGTACTCCCAGTCGATGTCGATGCCGTCGAACAGGCCGGCCGCCGCGCCGGCGCCACCGGCGCCCTCGGGCCAGCCGCCGCCGGGGAGGTTGCCCTTGATGAAGGTGTCGATGCAGGACGCCACGAACGACTGCCGCAGCTCGGGGGTGGAGGCGAGCGTGGAGAACCACGTCGACTTGGTCCAGCCGCCGAGCGAGATCTCGACCTTGAGGTTCGGGTTGGCGGCCTTGAGCTTCTGCAGCTGGTTGAAGTTGCCGAACAGGTGCTGGTCCGGGTTGCTCGGGTCGTCCGCGGCGCCGTCGACCGTGTTGTCGCCGCTCCAGTAGACCTGCTGGTAGTCGGCCCACGGGTCGAGGACGTTGCAGCTCGCCGCGCCCGTCGCGGGGTCGTACCCCGGCACGCCGAACGCGTACTGGATGACGTTGAGCTGGGTGACCGGGATGTCCTTGACGAAGTACCCGCGGCCGTAGACGTCCCAGTCGGCGAAGTAGGCCGTGACGACCTTGCTCGGCGCGTCGGGCGAGGGGGCCTTCGCGGCGGCGGGGGTCGCGACGAGTGCGGCGCTCACGCCGACGGCCACGGCAACGGAGACGGACAACCGACGGGACCGGCGCATGAGGCTCTCCTCGACACTGGGGGAAGTCAGAGTTTGTAAGTACTCCTACCAAATGGCAGTACCCCCACCCTATGACCCGGCGTGCGATCCGCGTCAAGAGTCCGTTTCGTCCTCAGTCTCCTGTCAACGAGAAGTGCTGGTAGTCGATGGGGCCCGACCACGCGCCGCCCCAGGACCAGCCGATCGCCTCGAACGCCTGCACCACGCCGTCCCCTGGCTGGACCACCCCGGCGCCGCCGACCGACCGGTCCGCGAACGCGCGACCGTCGCGGGGGTACACCGACCCGCCCAGCACGTAGGGGTTCTCGATCGGGTTGAGGTCGATCGCCCGGCCGTACGCGTGCTGCGACCACTCGGTGCCGCCCGTGATCGCGCGGCAGTTGAACGCGGAGGTGTTGTCCGCTGCCATCGACGCGTCGTCGTCGGCGCCGAAGTCGTCGACCAGCCTCATGGACCGGATCGGGTAGCCCTCCTCGAACAGGGTGCGGAACACGGCCACCACGCCGTCCGCCACGTCGGCGTGCACGACGAGCTCACCCTGGGCGATCTCGTCCGTCGCGAAGCCGTGGTGGGTGACCGTCACGTACCGCAGGTCGGCCAGGTCGACGGGACACCCCGGGCGCCACGACGACGACATCCGGGCGGCGAGCTCGGGCGTGATCGGGCTGATGGAGGACGCGAACGCCGGGGCCTCCGGCGTCGGCGGGGCCGGGCTGGGCGCAGTGGCCTTGGAGGGCTTGATGTCCGGCGGCACGCTCATGACCGCGGGTGCGCTCGGCCGCTGCCCACCGTCCCCCGGACTGCACCCGACCAGCAGCCCGGCGGCCAGTACCACCGTCGCTGCACCGCGCCCGAGCCCGCTCACCGGGACACTCTCTCGCGACCGGACCTACAGCGTCAGACCTCGCGCGATGGGGACGCCCGGCCGGTAGGCGAGGTGCCGGTAGCTCGGGGCGTCGAGCACGGCCAGGTCGGCGCGGGCACCCATGGCGAGGTGCCCGACGTCGTCCCGGCGCAGGGCGTGCGCGCCCCCGAGGGTCGCCGCTCGCAGGGCCTCCTCGATCGTCATCCGCATCTCGCGGACGGCGAGCGCGATCATCAGCGGCATCGACGTCGAGAAGCACGTCCCGGGGTTGCAGTCGCTGGCCAGCGCGACCTCGACGCCCGCGTCGAGCAGCCGACGCGCGTCGGGGTACGGGGACCGGGTCGAGAACTCGACGCCCGGCAGCAGGGTCGCAACCGTGTCGCCGTCGGCCAGGTCCGCGACGTCGGCTGCCGACAGGAACGTGCAGTGGTCGACGCTCGCGGCCTTGAGCTCCACGGCGAGCCGGACGCCCGGGCCGTGACCCAGCTGGTTGCCGTGCACGCGCAGCCCGAGGCCGGCCGCCGCCGCGGCGAGCAGCACCGCGCGGGCCTCGTGGCCGTCGAAGGCGACGGGGCTCGCGGGCTCGCAGAAGACGTCGGCCCACCGGGCGTGCGGCGCGCAGGCGGCGAGCATCGGTCCCGTGACCAGCGCGACGTAGTCGGCCCGGTCGATCCCGGGCGGGACGATGTGCGCGCCGAGGTACGTGGTCTCGTCGGTGACCTCGCGGGCCAGCCGGAGCAGGCGCTCCTCGGTCGCGACGTCGAGGCCGTAGCCGCTCTTGATCTCGATCGTCGTCGTGCCCTGGGCGCCGGCCTCGTCGACGAGCCGTCGGAGGCGCCCGCGCAGCTCGTCGTCGGACGCCGCCCGGGTCGCCGCGACCGTCGTCGCGATCCCGCCGCCGGTGTACGGGACCCCCGCCATGCGGGCCTCGAACTCCGCGGCCCGGTCGCCCGCGAAGACGAGGTGCGTGTGCGAGTCGACGAAGCCGGGGACCACGGCCGCGCCTTGCACATCGGTGCGACGGTCGGCGGCTGGGGCGTCCGCGGCCCGTCCCACCCAGGCGACGCGACCGTCCTGCGTGACGAGCGCGGCGTCGAGCAGCGGGCCGTCGAACCGCGGGTCGTGGGTGACCAGCTCGCCGATGCCCGTGACCAGGTGCGACGTCATCGGGTCTCCTCCCACGCGGCACGGATCGCCGTGCCCAGCATCGCGCCGACGTCGCCCAGGACGTGCCGCCCTGCCTCGACACGCACGACGCCGCCCACCACGACCGTGTCGACGTCGGCGCTGCCGGCGACGAGGACGAGCTGTGCCGGGTCGGCGCCGGCGGTCCGCGGGGTGTCGGTGCGGACGGCGACGAGGTCGGCGACAGAACCCGCTGCGAGCCGCCCGCCCGTCGGGTCGCCCAGGCTCGTGTGGCCACCGGTCGTCAGGACCCTCATGAGGTCGGCCGGGGTCAGCACGCCCCGCGTCTCGGCGGCGAGGCGCTCGTGGAGCTCGACCGACCGGGCCTCGGCGAGCAGGTCCGTGCGGACGTGCTGGTCGCTCCCGACCGAGAGCCGTGCGCCGGCGGCGTGCAGCGCGGCCCCCGGGGCGATCCCGTCGCCGAGGTCCTGCTCGGTCGACGGGCACAGGCACACCCCGGTGCGCGTCGAGCCGAGCGTGGCGACGTCCTGCGCGGTCAGGTGGACTGCGTGGACCGCGGTCGTGGCCGGACCGAGGGCGCCGGCGTCGGCCAGGACGCGGGTCGGGGTCGCGCCGAACGTGCCCAGGGCCTGCTCGTTCTCCAGGCGCTGCTCGGAGAGGTGGACGTGCAGCGGGCGGCCCGTCGCGTGCGCGGCGATCGTCGGGAGATCGTCGAGCGGGACGGCGCGGACGGAGTGGATCGCGGCGCCGACCGTGAGGGTGTCGTCGGGCCGGATCGCCGCCACGCGGGCGGCCCACGCGTCGGCGTCGTGGTCCCCGTACCGCAGCTGGGCGCCCTCGAGCGGTGCGTCGATCCCGCCGGTCAGGTAGGCGGTGTCGAGCAGGGTGATCCGCAGTCCCGCGTCGCGCGCGGCCGTGCGCAGAGCCTCAGCCATGACGTTCGGGTCGTCGTAGGGCGCTCCGCCGGGGCCGTGGTGCAGGTAGTGGAACTCCCCCACCGCCGTGACCCCGGCGAGCACCATCTCGGCGTACGTCGCGCGCGCAAGGTCGAGGTAGGCGTCCGGTGTGAGCGTCGCCGCGAGCGCGTACATCTGCTCGCGCCAGGTCCAGAACGTGCCGCCGTGGTCGTGCGTCCGGCCGCGCAGCGCCCGGTGGAACGCGTGCGAGTGGGTGTTGGCGAACCCGGGCAGGACGACGCCGGGCAGGCGATGGTCGGTCGGGTCCGGGGCGGTGCCGGCGGTGACCGTCGTGAATCGTCCGTCCGCCTCCGTGAGGCGGACGTCGGCGGCCAGGCCGTCCGGGAGCCAGGCCTGCGCAGCCCAGTAGCTCGTCACGCGAGCAACCGTTCCAGCGTCGTCGTCAGCGCGTCGATGCCCGCGAGGCAGTCGGCCTCGTCGGCGTCCTCCGCGGGTGCGTGCGAGATCCCCGACGGGTTGCGCACGAAGAGCATCGCCGTCGGGATCCCGGCGGCGGCGAGGATGCCGGCGTCGTGGCCCGCGCCCGTGCTCAGCCGCGGGGAGCCGCCGAGCGCGTCGACGACGGTGTCCGCGAGATCGGCGTCGAGCACGGTGACCGGGGTCCAGGACTCCTGCGCCGGGGCGTACCGGGACAGGTCGGCGAGGACCGCGGTGACGGCGTCCTCGGACTCCGCCCGGACGTCGAGCCAGGCCGTGACCTGCGACGGGATCGCGTTGACGCCGTTCGGGTCGACGCGCAGCTTGCCGACGGTCGCGAGCGCGCCGTTGTCGAGCGCGGCCGACCGGACGTGCGCGATGAGCGCCGCCAGGTCGAGCATCGGGTCGCGCCGGTCGGCCAGCGGCGTGGTGCCCGCGTGGTTGGCCTCGCCGCGCAGCTCGACCCGCCAGCGGCCGTGCGGCCAGATCATCCGGCCGACACCGACGGCGTCGCCGCTGTGCACGAGCCCACGGCCCTGCTCGACGTGCAGCTCGACGAACGACGCGATCCGCCCGAGGGCCTCGTCGTCGCGACCGAGCGTGCCGGGGTCGCGGCCGGCCTTGGTCAGGGCGTCGGCCATCGTGACCCCGTCGGCGTCGCGCAGGCTGCGGGCCTTGTCGGCGTCGAGCGCCCCGGTGATCAGGCGGGACCCGGCGCAGGCGACGCCGAACCTGGCGCCCTCCTCGTCGACGAAGTTCGCGATGCCCAGGGGCCGCGAAGACGAGAAGCCCTGGTCACGGAGGATGTCGAGCGCTGCGAACGCGCTGACCACACCGAGCGGCCCGTCGAACGCGCCACCGCCGGGCACCGAGTCGAGATGGCTGCCGCTGACGACGCCGGGCGTCGCGTCCGGGTCGCCCCACCACGCCCACTGGTTGCCGGCGCGGTCGGTCACCAGGTCCAGGCCGCGAATCGCCGCCTCCCCCGCGAACCACTCGCGCAGCACATGGTCCTGCGCCGTCCACGCGAACCGGCGGTAGCCACCGTCGTCGGCCCGGCCGACGGGCGACAGGTCCGACCACATCCGGGCGAACGTCACGCGTCACGCTCCCGCATCGGCACACGCAGGCCGTGGGCCGTCGCGACCTCGTCGGCCCGCGGGTACCCGGCGTCGACGTGCCGCAGCACGCCCATGCCGGGGTCGTTGGACAGCACCCGCGCGAGCTTGCGGGCGGCGAGCTCGGTGCCGTCGGCCACCGAGACCTGACCGGCGTGGATCGAGCGGCCCATGCCGACGCCGCCGCCGTGGTGGATGGACACCCAGGTGGCGCCCGACGAGGCGGCGACGAGGGCGTTGAGCAGCGGCCAGTCGGCGATCGCGTCGGACCCGTCGGCCATGCCCTCGGTCTCGCGGTACGGCGACGCCACGGAGCCGGCGTCGAGGTGGTCGCGGCCGATGACGAGCGGGGCGGTCACCGAACCGTCCGCGACGAGCTCGTTGAACCGCAGCCCCGCCCTGTCGCGCTCGCCGTGCCCCAGCCAGCAGATGCGCGCCGGCAGCCCCTGGAACGCGACGCGCTCCTGGGCCGCGCGGATCCAGCGGTGCAGGTGGTCGTCGTCGGGAAAGAGGTCGAGCACGGCCTGGTCGGTGGTGGCGATGTCCCGCGGGTCGCCCGAGAGCGCCGCCCACCGGAACGGGCCCTTGCCCTCGGCGAACAGCGGCCGGATGTAGGCCGGCACGAAGCCGGGGAAGTCGAAGGCGCGGTCGTAGCCGCCCTGGCGGGCCTCGTCGCGGATCGAGTTGCCGTAGTCGAAGACCTCGGCTCCGGCGTCCTGGAAGCCGACCATCGCCTCGACGTGCCGGGCCATCGACTCGCGCGCGCGGTCGGTGAACTCTTCGGGCTTGGCCGCGGCGTAGTCCGCCCAGTCGGCCACCTCGATCCCGACCGGCAGGTAGGACAGCGGGTCGTGGGCGGACGTCTGGTCGGTCACGACGTCGACGTCGACGCCGCGGCGCAGCAGCTCGGGCAGCACCTCGGCGGAGTTCCCGACGACACCCACGGAGAGCGCCCGCTTCGCCTTCTTGGCGGCCGTGACCTGCGCGATCGCCTCGTCCAGGCCCGTCGCGACGACATCGAGGTAGCGCTCGCGGACCCGCCGGTGCAGGCGCTCGCCGTCGACGTCGACGATGAGGCAGACGCCGCCGTTCAGCGTCACCGCGAGCGGCTGCGCGCCGCCCATCCCGCCGCAGCCGCCGGTCACGGTCAGCGTGCCGGCGAGCGTCCCGCCGAACTTGCTCGCCGCGACCGCCGCCAGGGTCTCGTACGTGCCCTGGAGGATGCCCTGCGTGCCGATGTAGATCCACGAGCCGGCCGTCATCTGCCCGTACATCGTCAGCCCGAGCTGTTCGAGCCGGCGGAACTCGGGCCAGTTCGCCCAGTCGCCGACGAGGTTCGAGTTCGCGATGAGTACGCGCGGCGCCCACTCGTGCGTGGTGAGGACGCCGACCGGCTTGCCGGACTGGACCAGCAGCGTCTCGTCGTCGCCGAGGGTGGTGAGCGTGCGGACGATCGCGTCGTACGCCTCCCAGGACCGCGCCGCCTTGCCCGTCCCGCCGTAGACGACGAGATCGTCGGGGCGCTCGGCCACCTCGGCGTCGAGGTTGTTCATGAGCATGCGCAGCGGTGCCTCGGTCTGCCAGCTGCGGGCGGTGAGCGTGGTGCCGCGAGGTGCGCGGACGGGTCGGGCGCCGGCGGTCATGAGCGAGCTCCTTGCATGGCGGCCTTCTCGACGGCTCCGTCACGGACCGCGGCGGCCGCCGTCTCGAGGTCTGGGGAGAGGTAGGTGTCGGGTCCGGGTCCGGGGATGCCAAGCCCTCGGAGCAGGTCCCTGACCGCGCCGGTGGCCGGTGACGGCGTCAGCGGAGCCCGCAGGTCGATCGCGCGGGCGGCCGTGAGGACCTCGATGCCGATCACGCGGGTCAGGGCGTCGATCGACCGGCGCAGCTTGCGGGCCGCGTGCCAGCCCATCGACACGTGGTCCTCCTGCATGGCCGACGACGGGATCGAGTCGACGCTCGCGGGAACGGCGAGCCGCTTCAGCTCGGAGACGAGGCCGGCCGCGGTGTACTGCGCGATCATCAGACCGGAGTCGACGCCCGGGTCGTGCGCGAGGAACGGCGGCAGGCCGTGGTTGCGGCTGACGTCGAGGAACCGGTCGGTGCGGCGCTCGGACATGCTGGCGACGTCGGCGACGGCGATCGCGAGGAAGTCGAGCACGTACGCGACCGGTGCGCCGTGGAAGTTCCCGTTGGACTCGACGCGGCCGTCGGGCGTGATGACGGGGTTGTCGACGGCGGCGACGAGCTCGCGCTCGGCGACGGCCCGCGCATGCGCGAGGGTGTCGCGGGCGGCGCCGTGGACCTGCGGAGCGCAGCGCAGCGAGTAGGCGTCCTGCACGCGCGTGCAGTCCGGCGTCTTGTGGCTCGCCATGATCCCGGAGCCGTGCAGCACGGCCCGGATGTTCGCGGCCGAGACCGCCTGGCCGGGGTGCGGTCGCAGCCCCTGGAGGTCGTTCGCGAAGACCGCGTCCGTGCCCAGCAGCGACTCGACGGACATCGCGGCAGCGACGTCGGCGCTGGTCAGGAGCATGTCGAGGTCGTGCAGAGCGAGCGCCAGCATGCCGAGCATGCCGTCGGTCCCGTTGATGAGCGCGAGCCCCTCCTTCTCGGTGAGGGTCACCGGCGTGAGCCCGGCCTGCGCGGCCGGCATCGGCGTCCGCGCGGCGTCGCGCACCTCCCCCTCGCCCATGAGTGCGAGCGCGCAGTGCGCGAGCGGGGCCAGGTCGCCCGAGCACCCGAGCGAGCCGTACTCGCGGACCACCGGCGTGACGCCGGCGTCGATCATCGCGGCGTACGCCGTCGCGACCTCGGGCCGCACGCCCGTCCTCCCCGTCGCGAGCGTCGAGAGCCGCAGCAGCATGAGTGCGCGGACCACCTCGCGCTCGACCTCCGGTCCGGTGCTCGCGGCGTGCGAGCGGACCAGGCTGCGCTGGAGGTCGCGTCGCCGCTCCTGCGGGATGGACATGGTGGCCAGCGCGCCGAAGCCCGTCGAGATGCCGTAGTGCGGCTGCGTGTCGGCGGCCAGCCGGTCGACCACCGCGCGGCCGCGCGCGATCGCGTCGAGCGCCTCGTCGGAAAGCCGCACCCCCGCGCCGTGCCGCGCGACCGCGACCACCTGGTCGATGGTGACCGGCCCGGTGCCGACGACGACGATGTCGAGGGCAGTGTCAGTGCTCATGGGTTCATGACACCGCGCGCCGGTGCCCTGCCACAGATCCGGCGAGCGGATAGTGTCTGGTACCCCAGACACTTCGAGGCGATCATGAGCAGCGTCCCCGCAGCCGATGCCACCCTCCGGCTGCTGCAGCACCTGTCGCGCACCGGCCCGCTGCCCGCAGCCTCGCTCGCCGCGGCGCTCGAGCTCCCCCGTTCGACGACCTATCACCTGCTCACGGTCCTCACCGATCACGGGTTCGTCGTCCACCTGCCCGAGGAGCGCCGCTACGGGCTCGGTCTCGCCGCTTTCGAGCTCGGCTCCGCCTACTCGCGCCAGGCGCCGTTGGCCCGCGCAGCCCGACCCGTCCTCGCGCGGCTCGTCGACCAGGTCGGCGAGAGCGCCCACCTGGCCGTGCTGCACGGCCGCGACGTCCTCTACGTGGTCGAGGAGCGCGCCGCCGGCCGCTCGGTCCTGGTCACCGACGTCGGCGTGCGCCTGCCCGCCCACCTCACCGCGAGCGGTCGCGCGATCCTGGCCGACCTCCCGCCCGCCCAGGTCCGCGCACTCTTCCCGAGCCGCGACGCGTTCGTCGACCGCACGGGCGTCGGCCCGCGCCGGCTCTCCGAGCTCCGGACGGTCCTCACCGAGGTCCGGCGAACCGGCTGGGCCTCCGAGGACGGCGACGTGACCCCCGGCTTCGCGTCGGTCGCGGTCGCCGTGCGCGACCACACCGGCCACCCGCTCGCCGGCCTCGCCGTGACGTTCGCCCAGGGCCAGGACCCCGCCGCCTTCGTCCGCGCGATCCGCGGCGCCGCTGTGGAGCTGGCGCGACGCGTCTAGATAGTCTCCGCAGTGTCCGGTCCGCGCCTTGGAGGGTTCTCGTGTCGTACGTCGTCGACTTCACCGATGTGTCCACCGTCGGGCTGGAGTCCTCCCCGGTCGCTCCCGCGCTCGCCGGCCTGCGCGCCAACGAGGCGCGCTACTTCAAGAACAAGTACGACCACGTGTTCACCGTCGAGCCTGCCAGCGACGCCTCCGAGGTGGTCGACTGGGTGCACGGGATCCTCGAGGACGAGCGCGACCTCGTGATCGCGTCCCGCCCCGTCGAGGCGACGTCGTTCGAGGTCGAGGGCATCAAGATCGCCTACGTGTTCTACGAGTCGGGCCTGTCGATCAACGTCATGTACACGCTCGCCGACGACGGGAAGCGCGCGGTCGGCTTTAAGCTGTCCGACGGCATGGACGTCCCCGAGGAGCTCGCGGCGACCTTCAAGTTCGCCCGTCAGAAGTCCAAGCTCGCCGGCACGATCCGCGGCTCGTACTTCGTGATCAAGCACGAGCACTAGGCGGTCAGAGGCAGCAGGTCGATAGCGACTCGGCCACCTAGGCTCCTCGCATGGCCACCGTCATCCTCGTCCGGCACGGTCGGAGCACGGCGAACGTCGCGGGGATCCTGACCGGGCGGGCGTCGGGCGTCGATCTCGATGCGGTCGGTCGCAGCCAGGCCGCGCGCACGGCCGAACGACTCGCCGCAGTGCCGCTGGTCGCCGTGGTCTCGAGCCCGCTGGCGCGCTGCCGGCAGACCGCGCGGATCATCGCGAAGCCTCACGACCTGCCGACCGAGCTCGAGCACGGCATCGTCGAGTGCGACTACGGCGAGTGGCAGGGGCGACCGCTCCAGGAGCTCGCGAAGGAGCCGTTGTGGTCCGTCGTGCAGACGAAGCCGTCGGAGGCGGTGTTTCCCGGCGGTGAGTCGATGGCGGGGATGCAGGAACGGTCGGTGGCGGCGATCCGGCGGCACGATGCGGCACTCGAACAGGAGCACGGCGCCGGCGCGGTGTGGGTAGCCGTGAGCCACGGCGACATCATCAAGTCCGTCCTCGCGGACGCGCTGGGCATGCACCTCGACCTCTTCCAGCGCATCACGGTCAACCCGGGATCGGGCTCGATCATCCGGTACGGGACCACACGCCCGGAGGTCGTGGCGACGAACACCGACTCGGGCGACCTCTCCTGGCTGCGCGCCGCGGCCCCGGTCGGCGACGCGCAGGTCGGTGGCGGAGCGGGCCCGCAGACCACCTCGTAAAATGGACGACGTGCCCCTTGTCCACCAGTTCGACTGGCCCGACCGAGTCGTCGTCGGCACCGTCGGAAGCCCGGGTTCTCGATCCTTCTACCTCCAGGTGCGCGACGGCGCCCGCAGCACGAGCGTCGGGCTGGAGAAGGAGCAGTCGGCCGTGCTCGCCGAGAAGATCGACGAGATCCTGGACGCGCTCATGACCGACGAGGGGAATCGGTTCAGCGTCCCTGCTGACACGCCCGCCGAGCTCGTCGACAACGATCCGCTCGACCAGCCCGTCGAGGAGCAGTTCCGTGCGGGGCTCATGCGCCTGGGCTGGGATCCCTCCACTGCGCAGGTGGTCCTCGAGGCGTTCCCGCTCGACGAGACCAGTGAGGAGGACTCCGAGCCCGAACCCAGCGAGATGCTCCTGGTCCGCATGCCGGTGGGGACGGCGCGGGCGTTCGTCCAGCGCACGCGGCAGGTCGTCCGGTCGGGCCGGCCGCTGTGCCCGCTCTGCGGCCAGCCGATGGACGACGACAGCCACGTGTGCGGCGCGACGCAGCTGTGATCGGCGACGAGGTCGACCTCGCCGCCGGTGAGCTCGAGCTCGTCGGGCGCATTACGGTCGCCTCGAACGCCACGTTCCTCGCGACGATCGGCGGCATCCAGGTCGTCTACAAGCCCGTCGCCGGCGAGAAGCCGCTGTGGGACTTCCCGGACGGGACGCTGGCGAATCGCGAGGTGGCCGCCCACCTGGTCTCGGAGGCGTTCGGGTGGCAGATCGTGCCCCTCACCTTCCTGCGCGACGGTCCGCTCGGGCCGGGCATGGTCCAGCGCTGGCAGGAGCCCGACCCCGCGCAGGACCCCGTCGACGTCGTCGCGAAGAGAGCGGTTCCGGCACAGGGGTGGCGCGCGGTCTTCCAGGGCATCGACGACGAGGACCGGCCGCTGATCCTCATCCACGAGGACTCCCCCGCGCTGCGTCGCATGGCCGTGTTCGACGTGGTCGTCAACAACGCCGACCGCAAGGGCGGCCACATCCTCCCGACGCTCGAGGGTCATCGGTTCGGCGTCGACCACGGCGTCAGCTTCCACGTCGAGCCGAAGCTGCGGACGGTCCTGTGGGGCTGGCGGGGCGAGTCGCTGCAGCCCGACGAAGCGGCCGGTGTCGAACGCGTGCGCGCGGCCCTGGACGGCGATCTCGGTCAACGCCTGTCCGAGCTCCTCACCGACGAGGAGCTGTGGGCCCTGGGCGCCCGCTGCGACCGGCTGCTCCTGGAGAACAGGTTCCCCGGCCCCGAGGGCGACATGCCCGCGTTCCCGTGGCCGTTCTTCTGAGCGCCCCACCGCAGCTCAGGGCACGTTCGCCCCACCGTTGACGTTGATGACCTCCCCCACCACGAAGCTGGACTCCGGCGAGGCGAGGAACACGTAGGCCGGAGCCTGCTCGACCGGCTGGCTGGTCCGGCCGAGCCAGCACGAGTCCCCGAAGCCCTCGAGCTTCTCCGGCGGTTGCCCGTCAGACACCTGCAGCGGCGTCCACACCGGCCCGGGTGCGACGGCGTTCACGCGGACGCCCCGCGGCGCGAGGTCGGCGGCGAGCGCCTTGGTGAACCCGATGATCCCGAACTTCGTCGACGCGTAGTTGATGATCATCGGCGAGGGGTTGTACCCCTGGATCGACGTGCTGTTGATGATGGTCGAGCCAGGCCCGAGGTGCGGCAGGGCGTCCCGGGTGATCCAGAACATCGCGTACAGGTTCGTCTGGATCGTGCGGTCCAGGTCCGCCTCGTCCAGCTGGTCGAACGACTGGTGGTACACCTGGTGAGCCGCGTTGTTGACCAGGATGTCCAGCCCGCCCAGGCCCGCGACCGCGTCGGCCACCAGGGTGCGGCAGAACTCGCGGTCCCGGATGTCGCCGGGAAGCAGGATCGCCTGGCGGCCAGCCGCGCGCACGTGACCGGCGATGGCCTCGGCGTCGACCTGCTCCTCCGGGAGGTAGCTGAGGGCCACGTCGGCCCCCTCGCGTGCGAACGCGATGGCCACGGCTGCGCCGATGCCCGAGTCCCCGCCGGTGATGAGTGCCTTGCGGCCGGGAAGGCGGCCCGTGCCGCGGTAGCTGGTCTCGCCATGGTCGGCCTTCGGGTCCAGCTCGGCGTCGAGGCCGGGAACCGGCTGCCACGAGGCGTGCGGCCGGATGTGCGAGTGGCGCTCGACGGGGTTGTCGAACGTGAGCTGGTCAGGGGACATCGTCATCTCCTTCGCCGCAGCCGGCACGGCGCCGAGTGCTTCGATAACGATATCGGCGCGAGCCGGTCACCACTCCTCGTCGCGACCCCAGCCGCCGAAGGCGCCGTTGCGGCGTGAGCTGAGGTAGGAGCCGATGACCGCGGCGCCCAGGTCGTCGGACTCGGGCGTGACGACGGTGCCGCCGGCTCGCTTCGCGATGGCGTCGACGAAACGTGCGAGGCCGGGGTCGTCGCCGAGCCGGAAGATCGTGGTGCGCGCGCCGAGCCGCGTCGAGGTGTCGAGCTCGCGCACCGCGAGCGCGATCGTCAGCGGGTTCGGCGGGTAGTCGAAGAAGACCTCACCGCTGGACTCCAGGTGGGAGGTCGGCTCGCCGTCGGTGACGATGAGGAGCACGGGCTGGGCGTTGGGGTGCTTGCGGAAGTGCCGGTTGGCGAGCAGGAGCGCGTGGTGCAGGTTCGTGCCCTTCTCCCACTTCTCCTCGAGCCCGACGAGCTCCTCGACCTGCAGGACCTTGGCCGCACGCCCGAAGCCGATCAGCTGCAGGTCGTCGCCGCGGAACCGGCTGGTGACCAGGGTGTGGAGCGCCAGCGCGGTGCGCTTCATCGGCACCCAGCGGCCGTCCATCGCCATCGAGAACGAGGTGTCGACGAGCAACGCGACGCACGCCTGCGTCCGTGCCTCGGTCTCCTGGATCTCGACGTCGTCGATCTGGAGGGTGACGCGACCGTCGTCGGCCGGCCGCCTGGTGAGCGCGTTGGTGATCGTCCGCGTCACGTCCCACGGCTCGGTGTCGCCGAACGCCCACGCGCGGGTCGACCCGGACGGCTCGCCCGCGGCACCCGAGCGACGGACCTCATGGCCTCCGGTGCGCCCCGACATCGTGTCCGCGACGGCGCGCAGCACGGACTTGCCGAGCTGCCGCATCGCCTTCGGCGTCAGCGCGAGCTGCCCGTCGGAGCCTCGTCGGATCGTGCCGTTGTCCCGCAGCGCCTGCTCCAGCCGCTGCAGGGTGCGGGCGTCCACCGCCGCGTCGGACCCGAGCTGGCGGGCCAGCTTGTCGAGGTCGATGTCGTCCAGCTGGGAGCCCTGGTAGGACTGCGCGAGCTGGTCGGCCAGCGCGTCGAGGTCGGCGAGGTCCTGGAAGACGCCGGTCCCGTCGCCGAGCCCGAGCCCGTTCTCGCCGTCCATCCGCTCCGAGCTCCCCCAGTCCTCGCCGGGCCTCAGGGCCCGCAGCGACTGGTCCATCTCGCTCAGGGCGTCCAGGAGCTCCGACGAGCCGAACGCCTGCTGGGCGAGCGCGTCCAGCTCGTCGCGCTGCTCCTGCGTCATGGAGTTGCGCATGCGCTGCGCGGCGGCGGCCCGCTGGGCCAGGGCGTCGAGGAGCTCGTCGAGGTTCTGCGGCTGCTCGGGGAAGTACTCGCCGTGCTTGGCCATGAAGTCGTCGAACTGCTCCTGGGTGTCGGCGCCCTGCTTGCGCGCGTTGAGCAGCCCGTTGAGGTCGGCCAGCATCTCGTTCAGCGCGGCCCGGTCCTCGTCGCTCGCGTTCTCCAGCGCCTGCTTCATGCCGGCGAACCGCTGGTCGAGGATCTCCCGGCCCAGCAGGTCCTTGATCTTCTCGAACTCCTGCCGCGCCTCGGCACTGCGCCAGTCGTACCCGTTGAGCTCGTCGACCGCGGCCGCCGGAGAGGACGGGAGGTTGTCGAGCTGCATCTGCGCCAGGGCACGGTCGCCCTCGTCCATGTCGACGTCGCGCGCCAGCTGCTTGCGCTCGGCCAGGACCGCCCGGTCGAGGAGCTCCTTGACCTCCTGCAGGGTGCCGTCGAGGTTGTTCTTCTGGGTCAGATCCCTGCGCCTCTCGGCGACGCGCCGCGCCAGCTCGTCCAGCCCTGCCTGGTCCCGCCCCCCGCGCCGCAGGAACTCGCGCATCGCCCGCTCGGGCGAGTAGCCGGCCATCACGTCCTCGCCGATCGCGTCCAGCGCCTCGGTGAGGTCGACCGGCGGCGCGAGCGGGTCGGGTCCGTCGACGTACGGGGTGTACCGGGATCGCCTCGAGAGGCGGCGGTTGGCCCTAGCCATAGATCGTCTCGCCGCCCCCAGACTCCTTGCTGATCCGACGAGACAGATACAGCCCCTCGAGCGCGAGCTCGATGGCGGCGGCCCGCTCGCCGTCGTTCGTCGCTCCGAGCCGCGCGCAGATCTCGTCGTAGAGCTCGGACTCCCCGATCGCGGGCAGGCCCGTCAGCACGTCGCGTGCGGTGACCTGCTCCCCCGTCGTGATGATCGCGCCGCCCGCGATGGCCTCCACAAGCACGCCGAAGTCGATGCCTCGCAGGTGCGCGCGAACGGTCTCCGCCGTCGCCGTCCGCAGCAGGTGGTCGAGGATCTCGTCCTCGCGCCCCTCCTCGCCGGACTCGAACTCGATCTTGCCCGCGAGCACGTCGACCGCGGTCTCGAGGTCGACCGGCCGCGCGACCGCCTGCTCCTCGCCCTGCCGCGCCGCCCGGTGCAACGCCGAGGCAGCAACGGTCTCCGCGCCCGCGATCGCGAACCGCGCGCTCACGCCGCTGCGCTGGTCGACCGCGCTCGACTCCCGCAGTGCCCGCGTGAACCGGGCCAGGATCTCGATGATGTGGTCGGGCACCTCGGCCTGGAGGGTCGCCTCCTGCCGGATGACCGCGATCTCGTCGTCAAGCTCGGCCGGGTAGTGCGTCCGGATCTCCGCCCCGAACCGGTCCTTGAGCGGCGTGATGATCCGCCCACGGTTCGTGTAGTCCTCGGGGTTCGCGGTGGCCACGACGAGCACGTCGAGCGGCAGCCGCAGCACGTAGCCGCGGATCTGGATGTCCCGCTCCTCCATCACGTTGAGCATCGCGACCTGGATGCGCTCGGCGAGGTCGGGCAGCTCGTTGATGGCGACGATCCCCCGATGCCCCCGCGGCACGAGCCCGAAGTGGATCGTCTCGGGGTCCCCGAGAGCCCGCCCCTCGGCGACCTTCATCGGGTCCACGTCGCCGATGAGGTCCGCGACGCTCGTGTCCGGCGTCGCGAGCTTCTCGACGTACCGCTCGTCCCGGTGCCGCCACACGATCGGAAGGTCGTCGCCTTCGTGGGCCGCCCGCCTTTGGCTGGCGGCCGTGATCGGCTCGTACGGGTGCTCCCCGAGCTCCGAACCCTCGATCACCGGCGACCACTCGTCGAGCAGCCCGACCAGGGTGCGCAGGATCCGCGTCTTGCCCTGCCCGCGCTCGCCGAGCAGCACGATGTCGTGCCCGGCGATCAGCGCCCGCTCGAGCTGCGGGACGACCGTCTCGTCGAACCCGTGGATGCCGGGCCAGGGGTCTCGCCCGTCTTTCAGGGCCGCGAGGAGGTTGGTGCGGATCTCGACCCGCACCGACGTGTGGACGTGGCCGGAGGCGCGGAGCTCGCCGACCGTTGCTGCAGCTGGGCGTGTCATCGAGTCGAGCGTACGTCCGGGTTCGCCGGACGCACCCGGCGTTCTCCGGCGGCGAACAGTTGCCGACCCTCGGTCGCCGGGGCATGGTCGGGTCAGAGCAGGTCCGGACCATGGCGGGAGCGAGATGGCGAAGAAGAAGCAGGCCGTCGCCCTGGCGGTCGCGTGGCCCCTGGCCAAGAAGGCGGCAACCCAGCTCAGCGTGTTCGTCGCGAACAACCCCGACATCCAGAAGCGTCTCGAGGGCTGGGGGGCGAAGGTCGCCGACGTCCGACGCGCGCGCACGCCGGAGGCCAAGATCACGCGGGCCATGACCGCGGTCCGCGAGCAGGCCGACGTCGTCCTGGGTGCGGGGACGAGCACCGCCGAGTCCGCCGAGTTCGCCCAGGCCGTGGGCTGGAAGCAGCGCGCCGACCAGGTCGACCAGGCGCTCCAGATCCTGCAGCACCAGCCTCGTGCGGTGCGGAAGTCGCAGCTCCCCCGCATCGCGGCGAGGGCGGACGCGCTCGTAGCCGAGGTGCTGACGTCGCTCATCGACGATGGCGCGGCCGAGGAGCCGGCGGGCCAGGTCGAAGGCGCGCAGCTGTAGCTGGTCGTCTCTCGCCAGACGTGCGCAGTCGGCGACGACTGGCTCCTCGTGGACAGGGAAGGACCGTCTCGCCTCTGGCGCGGGCGGGTGAAAACACTTACTGTCCTGTTAGTAAGTCAACCAGGACGAGGCAGCGGAGCCTCTCGCCTGATGCATGGAACCGGACTCACAAGGTCGTGATCGTCCCTCGCGCGCAGGTTGACCCCTGCCCGCGTTCCCCTCCCCGTCGCTAGCGCGACGGTGCATCCGCCTGCCTTCTGCGAGCTCCCAAGGAGCATCACCATGACCCGATCTGCTGGACCCGCCACTCTCATAGCGGCCAAGCCGCTGACACGACGTCTCCTCATCGTCTTCTTGACCGCGGTGGCGATGCTCCTGTCGTACGCGACCGTCTCGCCGCTCGTCTCGACAGCGCACGCCGCGGGCCCACTGATCTCGCAGGGGAAGCCCGTGACGGCGTCCTCGGTCGAGAACGGAGGAACCGCCGCGGGGAACGCGGTCGACGGCAACGCGGGCACCCGCTGGTCGAGCGCCGCCTCCGATCCGCAGTGGATCCAGATCGACCTGGGCGCGACGGTCGCCATCGACCAGGTGGTCCTCAACTGGGAGGCCGCGTACGCACGCGCCTACCAGATCCAGGTCTCCACCTCGGCGACCGGACCGTGGACGACCGTCTACTCGACGACGACGGGTGACGGCGGCGTCGACACGCTCACCCTGGCCGGCTCGGGCCGCTACGTCCGCATGAACGGCACGCAGCGCGCGACGGGATACGGCTACTCGCTGTGGGAGTTCCAGGTCTTCGGCGCCGGCGACCCGCCGCCCACCACCTGCAACACCTCGGTGAACGCAGCGCTGAACAAGCCCTCGTCCGCGTCGTCGACGGAGAACGGTGGCAACCCCGCCTCCAGCGCCTTCGACGCCAGCACCACCACCCGCTGGTCCAGTGCGGCTTCCGACCCGCAGTGGGTCCAGGTCGACCTCGGCAGCACGCAGAGCATCTGCCGCGTGGTGCTCAGCTGGGAGGCGGCGTACGGCCGCTCCTACCAGGTCCAGTCGAGCGACTCGCCCACAGGACCGTGGACGAACCTCTTCACGACGACGACCGGTGACGGCGGCATCGACACCCTGACCGTCAACGGCAGCGGGCGGTACGTCCGCATGACCGGCACCGTCCGGGCCACGGGCTACGGCTACTCGCTGTGGGACTTCACGGTCAACGTCGGCGGCACCCCGCCTCCCACCACCTGCGCCGCCCAGCCGACGGTCCCCGACTTCGGCTCGAACGTCCGCATCTTCGAGGACAGCACGCCGGACGCCACGATCCAGACGTCGCTGAACGAGGTGTTCGAGGCCCAGAAGGACACGCAGACCGACCAGTTCCACGACCGGCGTGACGCGCTCCTGTTCAAGCCCGGCTCCTACAACGTGTACGCGAACATCGGCTTCAACACCTCGATCCAGGGGCTCGCGCAGAACCCCGACGGCGTGACCATCAACGGTGCCGTCACGGTCGACGCGTTCAACGCGAGCGACGCCGGCAACGCGACGCAGAACTTCTGGCGCAGCGCCGAGAACATGACGATCAACACGAACGGTGGGCGCAACCGCTGGGGCGTGTCCCAGGCCGCACCCTTCCGCCGGATGAACGTCAACGGTGGTCTCGACCTGTTCCCGGCGTCGTACGGCTGGTCCTCGGGTGGCTACATCTCCGACACCCGCGTCACAGGCTCCGTCGAGTCGGCGTCGCAGCAGCAGTGGTACAGCAAGGACAGCACGTTCGGCAGCTGGAGCGGTTCCAACTGGAACATGGTCTTCTCCGGGGTGAACGGCGCACCGGCGACGAACTTCTCCACCGCGCCGAGCGGCGTGCACCACACGAACGTCGGCGCCACACCGGCCTCGCGTGACGTCCCGTACATCTACTTCGCCAACAACGAGTACCGCCTGTTCCTGCCGAGCCTGCGCACGAACGCGACCGGTCCCAGCTGGGCCGTCGGCGCGCCGACCCCCGGCACGTCCGTCAGCTTCAGCCAGGTGTTCGTGGCACGTCCGTCGGACAGCGCCGCAACGATCAACCAGCGCATCGCCGGTGGCTGCCACGTCGTGTTCACGCCGGGCATCTACAACCTCGACGCCCCGATCGTCGTGAACCGGGCCGACACGGTCCTGCTGGGCATGGGCTACGCCACGCTGGTCCCCCAGGGCGGTGTCACGGCCATCTCGGTCGGCGATGTCGACGGCGTCCGCGTCAAGGGCCTGTTCATCGACGCCGGCACCACCAACAGCAACTCCCTGATGACGGTCGGCACCACCGCGGGCGTCGGCACCAACCGTGCCGCCAACCCCGTCACCGTGCAGGACGTCTTCTTCCGCATCGGCGGCCGCGTGGCCGGAAAGGCGACCAATTCCCTGGTCGTCAACAGCAGCAACACGATCGTCGACCACACCTGGATGTGGCGAGGCGACCACGGCAACGCGGGCACCATCGGCTGGACGATCAACACGGCCGACACCGGGCTCGTCGTCAACGGCAACAACGTCCTGGCGATCGGCCTGTTCGTCGAGCACTACCAGAAGAGCGAGGTCATCTGGAACGGCCAGGGCGGACGGGTCATCTTCTTCCAGAACGAGAAGCCCTACGACCCCCCGAACCAGGCCGCGTGGATGAACGGCTCGACCCAGGGCTACCCGTCGATCAAGGTCGCGAACACCGTGACCTCGTTCCTGGGCCAGGGCCTCGGCAGCTACGTGTTCTTCCAGGCGGACCCGTCGGTCAACCTGTTCAACACCTTCGAGGCGCCCGTGAACGCGAACGTGCGCTTCCAGAACATGGCCATCGTGTCCCTCGGAGGCGTCGGCAGCATGTCCCACGTCATCAACGGGACCGGCCCGGGGCGCCCCCCCCGCCCCCCCCGGCGTGTCTTCTCGTCACCACGCGTGGTCAGGCGACGCTAGGCGAGGCTGGGGTAGAGCGCCTCCAGCGGCGCGGACAGGGCCCCGCGGACCTGCCGGGACGTCTCGTCGGCCAGAACCTCGTGGGCTCCCGACTCCAGGCCGTCGTAGATGGCCGCGACGACGTCGGCAGGGTCGCCCTTGGGCGCGGTGACGTTCACGGTCATCGGGGTGTCCGTGTACCCGAGGTGGGCGCCGACCACCTGCGTGCCTTGTCCCTGCAGCTCGAGGCGCAGGCTGTTGGTGAGTGACCAGAAGGCGGCCTTCGACGCCGAGTAGGTCCCACCGACGGCCAGCCAGCTGAGCGCCGAGTGCACGTCGACGATGGCTCCGCCCCCGTTCGCGGCGAGCGCCGGGGCGAGAGCCTGCACGAGTGCGACCTGCCCGAAGACGTTCGTCTCGAACAGCGCCCGCAGGTCCTGCAGGCTCGACGTCAGGACGGCGCCGGGACCCGTGATTCCCGCATTGTTGATCAGCACGGTGGTGTCGCTAGCGACCGCCGCGGCGGCCGCGATCGAGTCCGCGTCGGTGATGTCGAGGGTCAGCGGGACGACTCGGGGATCGGTCCAGGTCTGCGGGCTGCGGGCACTGGCGTAGACCTTCGCGGCCCCCCGGGCGAGGGCCTGGTCGACGAACTCGCGGCCGAGGCCGCCGTTCGCGCCGGTGACGAGGACGACGGCGTTGTGCAGGGTGGTCATGGGGTGTTCCCTTCGAGAACCGGGTGGTGCGTGGTGACAGCGCCGGCGACCGCGGACGGGTGCCGGACGAGTAGCGCGGCGGCGTACCCGATCGCGAGGACGACGGGGACGCCGACCACGAGTGCGGACTCCAGGTCGGCACGCCGGGTCAGCTCGCCGAGGCCCAGGGCGGTGCCGGCCTGCAGCACGTAGCCGACGACGTAGGCCGCGGACAGGACCATGGCGCGGTGGTCGGGCGCCGCGCTCTGGTTGACCGCGCCGAGGCCGCCGGAGAACAGCAGGGCGTAGCCGGCGCCGCCGACCACGGACGACAGCACGAACAGCGCAATCGACTGTTGCGACCCGGCGGCGATCAACGCACCGAGGCCCACGGTCGCCAGGATCGGCCCTGCGAGGAGCGCCGTCCGTGCCGGAAGGCGGCGCGCGGCGATGGCGACGGCCCCGATGGCGATCGCTGACAGTGCGATCAGCGCGCCGTCGACGAGGGTGTTGCCCGAGTGCAGCAGGTCGCGGGCGATCTGGGCGCCGAGCGCCAGGTAGATCGCGCCCATGGAGTAGGCGGCGGCGATGCCGAGCGCGCCGGCCGTGAACCGCGTGCGAGCAGCGGCGGGGATCATCGGCCGCCGGGGCCTCCACGGTGGCTGGTCAGGGTCGCGCTGGTGGCGTGGCAGGAACCAGGACAGCGCGAACGCTGCCGCCGTCGCCACGGCGAGCACCCAGAAGGTGAGGTGGAGGGCATCGGGTGCGTACTGGACGAGCGCGCCGCCGACCAGGGTGGCGACGACGAGTCCGCCGGCGGTCGCCGCCGTGGTCGCCGAACCTGCGCGCTCCGGGCGCAGGGCGTTCTCGACCATCGCGGCGGTGGCCGGGCTGAACGCGAAGCCGACGCCGATGCCCATCAGGGCGCGCCCGACGAACGCCCCGCTGACGTCCTGGGCGAGCCCGAACGCGACCGAACCGGCCACGAGTGCTGCCAGGCCGACCAGGATCGTGGCGCGGCGCCCGATCGAGTCGGACAGGTTCCCGAAGATCACGAGCGTCGGGACGAGGGCCAACGGATAGACGGCGAACAGGGCCGAGGTCGTCGCCGTCGACAGTCCCCACGCGTCGGCGTACTGCGGGTAGACCATCGTCGGTGCGGCGCTGGCCCACAGGGCGATGCCGGCGACGGTGGCCGCTGCGGCGAACGACCCGCGGCGGGCGAGCTGGGGCACGGCGGCCACCTTCCGAAGCTGTGTAGGAGACGCCAAGTTAGCACGCTCACTTGGAGTTTCCAACTCAGGACGGTACGCTAGCTTCGTGATTGCACCTCCGACGTCTCGATGCTCGATCGCCAACAGCCTCGACGTGCTCGGACAGAAGTGGTCGCTGCTGATCGTCCGTGAGGCGATGTGGGGCCGCACCCGCTTCTCGCAGTTCCGCGAGCAGCTCGGAGTCGCACCCGACGTGCTGACCGACCGGCTCGCGCGCCTGGTCGAGGCCGGCGTCCTGACGCGCAGCACCTACCGCGACGACGGTGCGCGCGAACGGGAGGAGTACCTGCTCACCCCCGCCGGTCACGCGCTGCGCCCCGTCCTGGCCGCGTTCGTCCAGTGGGGCGACGAGTACCGGCCGACGGAGTTCGGCCCCGCGGCGACGTACGTGGACGACGCGACGGGCGAGCCGGTCCGGCTCGCCTTCGTGACCGCGTCGGATCGGGTCGTCCCGGCCGATGACGTCGCGACCCTGCCGGGCCCAGGCGCCGTACCGGACGGTGCTCGCTCGTCCTTGCGATAGCGCGGGCGGCATCGTGCTGGCCATCCACACGTCGTCCGTCGCCGACGGCGTCGATCCTGCCGGCGGACGATCGGGCGTCAGTCGACGGCAGGGTGCGGCGAGAGCGGCGAGCGATCGCCGACGAGCCACAGGTGCCCGAACGGGTCGATGAAGCCCCCTTGTCGATGCACGCCCCAGGGGGTGTCGTAGTCCTGGATCTCCCTGCCGTTGCCGTCCGCCCCCGCGGCGACGGCCCGCGCGACGACGGCGTCCGGGTCGTCGACGAACAGCTCGACTCGCACGGTCCTGGTGCCCGCGGCATGCGGGGTCTGCCAGCCGTTCGACGCCGGCTCGCCCAGGAAGAACGCAGCGCCGGCGAGGCTGAGCCCGACCACGCTCCCGAGGTTCCACAGCTCCGTCGCGCCCAGCGCCTCGGCATACCAGCGGGCGGCCGCGCCCGCGTCAGGGACGGCCAGCATCACCGAGACGACCGGGACGTCGGGCATGTCCCCCACCGTGGCACCCGCTCGAAGGCGGGGCAAGGCTCGACCGTTCCTCGGCCGGCAATCGTGCAAGTGGCGGGATTCGAAGACGATTCGGTGTCTGTTAGCACCTGCACCTTCGCTCGATCCGGACCGACGGCTCCCAAGCAATCTGGGCCCTCTCGTTGACGTAGACACCGGACGCGCTCGCTCGACCCAAGGCCTCCGGACGTTCCTACTCGAGACCGGCGGCTTCACACGGCAACTACACCCTCCACTGCGATGAGCCGCCTTGCGCCAATGCCCCATGTGACGTTGATCCGTGGAGCCAGAGCGGGGCTTCCATGTCCTCAGTTGACCTAGCGGCCCTCACGGCCTGACCGAGGCCGCCTGACGATCGGGCGTAGCGCGGAGCGTCATTCCCCGTCAACCGCGCACGACCGGCCAGACCTTGTCGAGGGTGTCCGCATCCGTGCCGTGGGTCTCGAATGCGACGACGCGGATGCCGTCGAGTCGGCGCGCCACCACGAAGTGGACGGCGACACGCTCGATCTCGGAACCGTCGCCACGTCGACGAGACCAGAGCGAGTCGATCGCCGCGCCGTCCCGGTTGAAGACGACCGTCCGGCGGTCGAGCACGACGCTGTCGCTGTAGCCGTCGGCATGAAGCCGATCGGTCATAGCTGCGAAGGCGCGCACGACATCCTGCTCGGTCTCCGCCAGCGTCGCCGGGCCCAGATCGTTCCCGACCCACAGCGGCGAGCCCCAGTACTCGGAGATGAATCGGGGGTCGCCCCCGCCGCCGACTCCGTGAATGAACGCGGGCATGTATCGGTCCTCGAACCACGAGCTGAGCTCGGTGTACGCCTCATCCAGCTCCGGGCTTCTTCGTGCGTCGGTCATGATCCGTCCCCTTCGGTCGTCCTCCCATTCCAGTCGGTCTCGTGCGGTCGAGGGTGTCCCCCGAAGGACCTTCTTCGGCGCGGACTGCGGTGCTTACGGTCACGCGGGGCCGCCGTTCGGTCGCCTCGCATCGCACACGACGAAAGGGAAGTCCGATGTCCTTCTTCACGACATCAGACGGTGTGGAGCTCTACTACACCGAGCACGGCACGGGGACACCGATCCTGCTGAGCCACGGTTGGCCCCTCAACTCGGACGCCTGGCAGCTCGAGCGCAAGCTGTTCGCCGACGCCGGATACCGCGTCATCGCGCACGACCGGCGAGGTCACGGGCGCTCGACGCCCACGTACTCCGGCAACGACATCGAGACCTACGCGAAGGATCTCGCGGAGCTCGTGGAGGCGCTGGACCTGCACGACCTGACCGTGGTCGGGCACTCGACCGGCGGCGGCGAGGTGATCAAGTACGCCGCGAAGTACGGGCAGGGCCGCGTGGTCAAGGTCGTCACCGCAGGCGGGATCCCACCGCTCATGCTGCAGACCGAGGCCAACCCCGAGGGGGCTCCGATCGAGGTGTTTGACGGCATCCGCCAGGGAACGGCGAGCGATCGAGCGCAGTACTTCTGGGAGCTCTCCGCCGCCTTCTACGGGACGAATCGTGAGGGCTCCGACATCTCGGAGGGGGTCCGTCGCGACTTCGTGCGGCAGGGGCTGGCGGGTGACCTCGCTGCCATGTACGACTGCATCAAGGCCTTCTCGGAGACCGATCAAACCGAGGACCTCGTCGCGCTGGACGTGCCCGTACTCCTCCTGCACGGTGATGACGATCAGATCGTCCCCGTGCAGGCGGCCTCGCAGAAGGCGATCGGCCTGCTGAAGCACGGCTCCCTCAAGCTGTACCCCGGTCGGCCGCACGGCATCGCCGGCAGCTTCCAGACGGAGCTCGATCAGGACATCCTCGACTTCGTCCGTAGCTAGCCGGGCCTGCGCCCGCCCGCCGGATCAGCGGGTCCCGTCGAGGAGGCGGAGACGATCCGCCGCCTCCTCGTCCGACGGGCGGGCCAGCACCAGCGTCGCTCCGGCGGTCCCCTCGACCGGAAGCCGCACGTACTCGACGCGCAACAAGCCGGCGACCTCGTGCTGCAGCGCGAGCACGCCGACTCGACGGGGCTGCTGGTCGCCGTCCCACGCGCGGGCGAAGCCCCGGCTCGTCGCGACGAGCTCACCGATCAGAGCCACGTACCGGTCGTCCTCCCGGAACCGGGCCAGCCCTTCGCGCATCAGCCCGGCGAGGTCGACGTGTGACCCGATCGATCCGGCGCCGCGATCATTGGCGACCACGCCGATGCGGACGACATTCGCGCCGGTCGTCAGGCCGGGTTCGATCGCCCGGGCCATGGGACTGGCCGCAAGGACGTCAAGATGACGGTCGAGCAGCACGGCCGGCAGGCCGGACATGTTTTCGACGAACCGACGGATCGAACCGAGCGCCCCGTCTACTTCGTCCGGGCCGGTCATCGCGCCCGCCGGCGCGCCGACACGACCCGATCAAGCACTTGCCGACGTGACGTGGTCGAAGTGTGGGGCGATCGAGGAGATCGCGGCCTGTGCCGCCTCGTCAGCGGGGTGGAAAGCGATGACCGAGCAGCCGTCGATGGAGGGAACGTCGAGCAGCTGGAAACGGAAGGTGAATCGGCCCAGCCCCTCGAGCGTCGAGCGAATGAGACCCTCGGCAAACGGCCGGCTGTCATGGCTGGCCCAGAGGCGCCGAAAGACGGGCTCACGGATGGACAGCCGGCCGACGATCTCCTGCAAGCGGACGTCGTCGGGATCGCAACGGAACCGCAGGTCGGCAACCACCCGCTCGGCCATCTCGAGCCAGCCATCGGCTGTGTGGTCCTGCCGTTCGAACAGCCCGAGCAACAGGTTCGATCTCGGCGAGAGCAGCCCGTCGTCCAGTACCTGCGCAATGTCGTTCGCGGCCACGATGTCGAGATTGGAGTCGACCACGGCGACTGGGGTGAGCTGCCAAAAGTCCATGAGCGGCCCCACAGCGCCATCGATGTCCGTCCTGCGGATCGGTGCGGCACCCCGATTCTGCAGTTGAACGAGGCGCCGCATGTGCCGCAGGCCGAAGTCGCCCACCTGGAGTGCTCGGGCCAGTGCGCCGATGACCTGGTCGGACGGCTGGCGATCCCGTCCCTGCTCGAGCCGCAGGTAGTAGTCCGTGCTCACCCCCGCCAGGTCGGCGACCTCCTGGCGACGGAGACCGCCGACGCGGCGAGCGCCGTACCGGAACAGTCCGACGTCCTCAGGCTGGAGCACGCCGCGGCGTGCTCGCAGGTAGTCGCCGAGCAGCGATCTCGTCCGCGTTGGACCGCGGGCGCCCTGCATGGTGGTCATCTCACCCTCCGATCTGCGTCGCCGCTGAGGGCTGACACGCAGCACGGTGCGTGCGGGCGGTAACTCCGCACGGACCGCAGCTCGTCAGTCGGTCAGGAACGCGATCGTCTCTGCGGCGGCCTCGTCGGCGTACTGGAAGATCGATCCGTGTGAGGCGTTCGAGAAGATCCGGATGCGCGCGTTCGGGATCAGGCCGGCCATCGTGTGGCTCGCCTTGGTGGGGATCATGATGTCGTCGTCGCCCTGCAGGATGAGGGTCGGCTGTGTGATGCTGCGGAGGCGCTGGACGGCAGCCCAGTCCTGCACGCCCCAGTCGAGCACCGCGGTGTACTGGGCGTTCTTCGCCTCGAGTGACGGCTGCTCGTCGCGGCCGCCCTGCCAGCCGTAGATCCGACCGAGCGAGGCCTGGCCGGCTGCCTGGCTCGTCTCGGTCGGCGCGTAGAAGACGTAGAGCACACCTGCCGGGCCGGTCTCGTCGACCACGACGGCATTGACGACGTCCTCGGACCAGCGCTCCATGCCGGGCGCTCCCTTGGGTCCTGTGCCGGCGAGGATCAGCCGGTGCACGAGTGCCGGGCGGGACAGCGCGACCTCCTGCGCGACGAAGCCGCCGAGGGAGTATCCGAACAGGTCGATGCCGGTCAGGCCGAGAGCATCGATGAACGCGACCGCGTCCTCCGCCATCGCGCTGACTGTGTTTGGCGTCGTGCCATCGGTGCCGCCGATGCCAACGTTGTCGAACAGGATCACGTCGCGTTCCGCGGCGATGGCGTCGATCAGCCGCGGGTCCCAGTTGTCGATGTTCCCGCGGAAGTGCTGCAGGAACACGACCGGTGTGCCGGTGGTGGTACCCAGGCGCTTGTAGGCGTAGGTGACGCTGTTCGAGGCTGCGATGTGCTGCAGCGGGGTCGTGACGATGCTCGTGGTCGTGCCGGTGGTCATGGTGGCTGCCTTCGGTGGTTGGGGACTCAGCTCGGGTTCGGCGCCAGGACGGTGTCGAAAGTGATGGAAAGGAAGGCGTCGACGGCCTCGCGTGACCCCACCGCCTTCGCGTGCGTGGTGGCACCCTCCAGCGAGGTGACGAGCCACGTCCCGATCTGCGTCGGGTCGTAGGAGGAGCGGATCTCGCCGGTCTCCTGCCCCTGGCGGACGACGTCGGCGAGCGCGGCGGACCACTCGGTCAGGACCGCCTGCACCTCGAGCCGGAGCCGCGGGTACTCTCCGTCGCTCAGCTCGCCGGCAAAGTTGGCCAGCATGCACCCGTGCGAGGTGCCGGTCGACGCGGTGCGGGCGATCTGGCGCTCGAGGTGCTCGTGCAGGCGCTCGATCGCGCTGCCGTCGCGCTCCAGCATCGACATGTCGGTCGCCGCGGCGTACCGCCGCAGCACCTCGATCGCGAGGCCTTCCTTGCCGTCGAAGTGGTTGTACACCGAGCCGACCGGTACCGCCGCGTCCGACGCAATCTGGCCGACGCTCGCGCCGCGCACACCATGCCGCCGGAAGGTTCCGACGGCGGAATCCAGCAGCGTCTCTTTCATACTGACCCGTGGCATTTGAGTAATATAAGCGTTCATATTCATCAAGGCAAGACTCTCTCCGTCGTCGATCGAGGAGTCCTCCCGGCCGCGCGTGGCCGCGGCGGGATCGGGTCTCGGCAGTCGTTGGAAGGTCTGCTCGATCCCATGGTCCGAGCGGCCGGTCGGATCTGAGCGGCTCAGTCGGATCGAGGTTCGGCGCTGAGGCGTTCCGCGACCATCCCGGCCACCGCGTGCATGCCTGCGAGGTTCGGGTGGTACGCGGCGCCGCCGCGCAACGTCAGATGGAACCGGCGCGTCCACGGGTGCGCCGACCACGCATGGTGCTCCGCCGACGCCGACGACACATCGACGAACTCCGTACCGGTCGCCCGTGCCGCAGTCCGCATCACATCGGTGAGCCGCTGAGCGATCCCTCGTCCCCACTCGGCGACTGGTGCGGGCAGTACTCCCGTGTCCGTATCGCGGGGCGGTAGGAGGGTGAGGTAGCCGACCGTCAAGATCCTGGCGTCCGGCGCGGTCGTGCGGACGTCTGCGAGCAGCCCGACGAGCTCGGCTTTCAGATCGGCGAACCGTCGGTCGCTCTCGGTCTGGCTCGTGAACTCCCGGACGCGAGAGGGCGTCCGAAGGAGTTCGGCGAGCGGGGAGGGGAGGCTCGAAAGCGTCAGCGCGGGGAGATATCCGACGTCGTTGCCGCCGCCGGTGATCGTGACCACCGCGGTGTCCGGCGTGACCGCCGTCTGCTGAGCCGGCCGGCCGGCCGGGCCGCCGTGGCGCAGCTGCGCGACCGTCGCTCCGGAGAACGTGACGTCCGTGAGGTCCATCCCGAGGCTCCGGGCGACGAGGTGCGCATAGTTGGTCGCTGAGCGGCCCGCGGCGACAGGGCTGCCCATCACCCGCGGACGCAGCCCCGGTCCGGCGCCGTAAGAGCTGCCGAGAGCGACGAAGCGTCGTCCTTCGAGGTTCATCGGCCAATCACCACCAGCAGCACGTAGGCCACGGACGCGGACAGCAGCCCGAGGGCCACGAGTACGGCGACCCAGGCCGCGCGACGCCACGCTCGCGCACTCATCGCGTCACCTGCGCGAGGAACGCGAGCGTGGCAGTGAGAGCGGAGCGCGCCTGCGGTGTGCTGAAGTCGAACTGGTATTCATGGCCCAGGCCAGTCCCCTTCGGCCAGAACAGTGTGGTGGTGGGCACGGCCCTCCCCCGCAGAGCTGCAGCGAGCTCGGTCGCCTGCGTCCGGAACGGGTCCGCGTCGCCGACCGACACGAATGTCGGCGGATAAGCGGAGGTCGCCTTCGTCGCGGAGGAGAGCTCGGCCGCTCGCGGGTCCTGCAGCCAGTCCCGATGACCGGTATAGGCCCAGAGGTAGGTGCGGAGACCGGGGAAACCGGTCTTGCCCACGGTCTGCATGTCGTACAGACCGCAGAACAGCACGACTCCGCGCAGCCGCTCGTTCGCGGCGGGAATGGCGATGCCGATGGCGCTCGCAAGCGCGGGGTCGGATTCCGCGGCGGCAGTCTCGCTCGCGATCTGCGCGCCAGCGGAATCGCCGCCGATCGTGAGCGCCAGCGGATTGCCGTCGAGGCTATCGGCGTGCGCGCGGAGGTAGTCGAGGGCCGCGGCCGCTTGCTGTACCTGCACCGGGTGCTTCGCGGTCGGCGCGAGCGTGTAGTCGAGGTTCCCGACGACGAAGCCGGCTGATGCCAGGAGGATCGCGTAGTCGGCGACGGTTGCCGACGAGCTCGACACGAACCCGCCGCCGTGCACCCAGAGGATCATCGGACGGCGAACAGCGGACGGGCTCGCAGGTTCGTAGAGATCGAGGTGCGCCCCGGAGGCACCGAGGGTGACGCGGTGCATCGGCGCCACGGCTCTTCGGTCGGTGGCGAAACCGGCGGGCGGTGTGACGAGCGGGTTCGCCTCGAACACCGACTTGATGATCGCCGCCCCTGGCTGCAGCGAGACCTGGTAGACGCCAGCACCGGTCAGTGCTCCGACGGCGATCGCCACGAGAACGACTAACGCGCGACGGAGGCCTCGCGAGCCCCCGAGATGCTCGCGGCCGAAGGCGGACCCGTAGTCCTCGCCGGGGAGCGCGGCGTCGTAGTCGTTCATCCGCGATCTCCTTCACGAGGTGCGAGTGATCCGAGCCATCGCAGTGACGGCTTCGGCCGTCTGATGAAGCCCGGTTGGTCGACGGCCACGAGGCCGAACGTGGGCGCCCACGTGCCCCACTCCCAGCTGTCGAGCAGGCTCCAATGGAGGTATCCGCGGACGTCGACGCCGTCGTCCATCGCGGCACGAAGCGAAAGCAGCGCGGTTCGGGTGAAAGCGATGCGACGCTCGTCGTCGGCGACAGCGACGCCGTTCTCCGTGACGATGATGGGCACCTCGGGCAGCACGCGCGCTACGCGACGGACGGCTCCGCCGAGCGCGTCCGGCAGGTATTGCCAACTCGTCAGTGTCGGATCGGGACGCTCGGGTGCCATCGGCCGGCCGTCGACACCGATCGTCCCTCCCGTGTAGGTCTGCACGCCGATGAAGTCATCGCCACCGGCAGCGCGGAGGAACACCTGGTCCCGGACCTCGCTGTAGGCGTTCGTAGCGCATTCAGCGCCGGGCGCCGGGCGATAGTCCTGGACCGACACTCCCCAGCCGACGCTAATACCCGGATGTCGATCCCGAATCCGCGCTACGGCGGCGTGATGCGTGTCGATCAGGGTCGTCGCCCATGCCTCATCCGGCACAGGAAGGCCGCTGCTCAGTGCTCCTATGCCTGCGACGATTTTGGGGAACGTGGCGAGGATGTTCGGCTCGTTGCTCGTCATCACGCTCAGGACTCCCTCGTCGATGATCGGAGCGATCGCGTCGACGTAGCGGAGGAAGCGCGCCGTCGCGTCAGGACGAGTCCAACTGCCGGAAGCTGCGAACCACAGCGGCGCCGTGAAGTGGTGGAGGGTCAGCATCGGTCGGAGCCCGCGATCGAGGGCCCCGGAGACGATCCGTCGGTAGTGGTCGACCGCGGCCGACGAGGTATGACCGTCCGAGGGTTCGATCCGAGCCCACTCGACGCCGAACCGGTAATCCCTGAATCCGGCGCCCGCTGCCAGGTCGAGGTCCTCCGGCCAGCGGTGGTAGCTGTCGATCGCGTCACCCGAACGCTCCGGCACCGTCGTATCAGGCTGGTTCTCTCGGTACCACCAGTCACTCGCGAGATTGTTGCCCTCGGACTGGTGCGCTCCGACGGACACTCCCCAGAGGAAGCCGGGAGGAAACGTCAGATGCGTCAGTGTGTCGCTCATCGAACATCACTCCCTCCGGCCGCACGCTTGCGCACGGAGTCATTCGACCCCGTGCGCCAGCGCCGTGCGTGTCCCTAGGGGGACCTCCTTCTGCGAAGCATTCGGTGCCCGCAGAGAGCCAAGCCGGCCTCACGGCCCGGTACGCACCGGATCTGTTGACGGCGTCGACCAGCGATGCCCGCTGTGCCTTAGCGCAGGTCAGAGGCATTGCAAGAGTCGAGTGGCGGGAAAAGCGATTCGGCGTCTGTTGACACGAACCCGCGGGCGCGTGACCTGCAGCTTCGCCAACGCTCGTCTTCGCGACCGAAACAATTTGGAGTCGTTTCGTTGACATGGTCAACGGGAGGCGCTGGTAACGCAGGCGGGCCCGGCCCTGTGGACGAGCCGGCGCTGGTGAGCGGCGAAGCAAGTACTGGGTGACCGTCTAGCGCTCGACAGGCTTTAGCGCACGCGACTCGCGACAATCGACCCGTGACCTCACCACTTCCGCCCTGGCCGACCCGACCACCCGCGCACGGCGGCGTGCTGCTGCGCGAGTTCAGGGACGGGGACGCGCACCTGGCCGTCGAACTTGGTCAGGACCCCTACATCCCGTTGATCGGCAGCGTGCCCTCGCACCCCGATGCTCGCGAGGCCCTGGCCTGGATCCACCGCCAGCGCGGTCGGCTCGCTGAGGGCAAGGGACTGTCCTTCGCTATCGCCGACGCTCAGACGGATGTCGCACTCGGTGCCATCG
Source organism: Cellulomonas sp. P4_A2 (assembly GCF_056402515.1). Lineage (NCBI taxonomy): Bacteria > Bacillati > Actinomycetota > Actinomycetes > Micrococcales > Cellulomonadaceae > Cellulomonas > Cellulomonas sp. P4_A2. The sequence goes on along the minus strand of NZ_JBFUHG010000005.1, from coordinate 190,685 downwards.
GGCTGTGGTTGCAGGACCTCTCCTCCGGCCGGGCGACGATGGGCTACGCGGTCTCGCCCGCGCACCGCGGCATCGGCGTCGCCAAGAACGCCCTCATCGCGCTCACGGACTTCGCGTGGACGATCGCCGATCTGCACCGGATCGAGCTCTACATCGAGCCGTGGAACCTGGCCTCTGGCCACGTCGCCGAATCGGCCGGCTTCCTGAAGGAAGGCCTGCTCCGGTCGCACCAGCTGATCGGGGACAGCCGGCGAGACATGCTGCTGTACGCGGCCACAAGGTGACGCAGCTGCGTCGGGCACGGGTCTGCGGTCCTCCCAGCCTTCAGTCACCGAGCACGGGAGTGTCGCTGCCGCAACCACAGACATGGGCACTGAGCACGTCCACCTCGCGTCGGTCTCACGACCGGCTGATTCGTCCCTCCGGTTGAGGCAGATGCCCCATGACGTTGTGCGACGCCGGCGGGAATCTAGTGCCCCGAACCGGCGATGGAGGCACTGATGACTCTCTACATGGACGTGCACGAAACCCTCCCGGAGGGCACCACGGCCGCGGACGTGGCCAGCGCGCACGCGCAGGACCTGCTGGTCCAGGCGAAGTACGCCGTGACCTACCGCAGCTACTGGGTTGACGAAGCCAACGGCAGGGCCTGGTGCCTCGTCGAGGCGCCGGATGCCGAGTCGGCGGCGGCTGTTCACCGGGAGGCCCACGGGTTGGTCGCTGACCGGCTGTTCCCCGTGGTGGAGGGGCAGTGATGTCCGCCAGCACGCCGCGGGCCGTCGCCGAGGACGCGGAGGCGGCCCCGTGGCTCCCGGCAGGTGACGGCGAGTGGATCAGCGGCTACGGCGTGATGGGTCTGTCCTTCGCCTCGGGCGACTACCTGGTGCTGCGCTGCATGACAGCCGCCAGCTTCGGCGCCGGCTACCGCGCGTTGTGGCACCGGAGTCCCGAGGGCGACTGGACCGTGTACTCGACGGCCGATCCCGAGCACAGCTGCGAACGCTACATCGGCGCGGCGTGCAGCCATCCGTCGGTGCGCGCCGACATCGCCGTGGAGTGGCTCGACGACGTGACGTTCCACGTGCGCGTCGGTGACACCCTGGAGTGGACGGTGGCCCTCGGACGCAGCGTCGTCACCCGGATGATGACGACGATGGGCCGGGCGATGCCGTTGGCGATGTGGACCAGCTCGGCCGTTCTCGCGCTCCTGGGCCCGATGGCAGGCCTGATGCTTGGCGTGGGCAAGGTGCGCCTCGCCGGCGAGATGCCGAACCGGCAGCGCTTCACGGCGGCACCGGTGCGCATCTGGGCGATCCGGGACAGCCGGGCAACGTTCGCCGGTCAAGACCTCGGCACTCCGCTCCCCCTGCGCGCGCAGGCGCGCATCGGCGGCTTCTGGCTGCCTCAGCACGGCATCTTCATGTACGGCTTCGGTCAGTTCGACGCCTTCGACGCTGCACGACACGTCTCGGCGGCCGAACGTCAGCGCGAACTGCTCGACTCGGCCGCGTGAGCGCTCGGCCAGGGTGGACGATGAGAGCGTGTCTGGTCCCGAGGGCGCGGGCGCGACCCGCCTGACCGAGCTGCTCGCCGCACTGTCGATCGCGATCGACCTGGGGCTGGGACAGCCGGCTGAGCACGTGCTTCGGTCGGCGGTCATCGCCACCAGGCTCGCCGACAGGCTCGGGCTGACCCGCACACAACGGGACACGACGTTCCACACCACGCTCGTCATGTGGATCGGCTGCCACGCCGACTCGCACGAGTACGTCCGATGGTTCGGTGACGACATCGCCGTCAAACAAGCGGCGTACCTGGTCGACTGGGCTGGCCTGCCGTACATGCGGTTCCTGATGGGCAACGTCGCCCGCGGCGCGCCGCTGCCGCAACGGATCAAGGTGATCGGGCAGCTGATGCGCGGCCCCAGAGGGCAGCTGGGTGAGCTGGTGCATTCGCACTGCGCCTCTGCGTCGCTGCTTGCCGCCGAGATCGGGCTGTCGCCGCGCGTCCAGGCCGTGCTGGCCGCGACGTTCGAGCGGTACGACGGGACGGGCGCCCCGCACGCCCTGGCGGGCGACCACCTGCCGATCGAGATGCGGGTGGCGCAGCTGGCCGATCTCGTCGAGGTGCACGACCGCACCTACGGACCCGGCGGCGCCGAGCACATGGTGCGATCTCGACGTGGAGGCCAGTTCGACCCCGCGGTCGCTGATGCGTTCCTCTCCGATCCGACAGCCCTGCTGGCCGCGCCGGACCTCGGCAGCTATTGGGACGCCGCCCTCGCGGAGGCCCCTGACAAGTCCGCGCTGACGGCTGTCGAGCTGGACCGGATCCTGATCGCGCTCGGCGATTTCGTCGACCTCAAGTGCCCGTTCACTCTCGGCCACTCACGAGCCGTCGCCGACCTCTCCGCGCGCGCCGGCGGGCTACTCGGACTGGACGCCGCCGACCAACTCGCTCTGCGCCGGGCCGGTCACGTGCACGACATCGGCCGGATCGGGGTCTCCAACCGCATATGGGAGAGCGCGGCGAACCTCTCGGCGGAGCAGAGGGAACGCGTCCGCCTGCACCCGTACCTGACCGCGAGGATCCTCGACAGGGTCAGCGGTCTCGGCAATGTCGCACGCATCGCGGCGAACCATCACGAACAGCCAGACGGTGGTGGCTACCCGCGCGCACTGGCCGCCGCGTCACTGCCGGCGCCCGACCGGGTCCTCGCCGCGGCGGTGGCCTACGAATCGGCGCTGGAGCCGCGCCCGTACCGCGCGGCGCAGTCGACCGCCCAGGCCGCGGAGCGACTGCGAAGCCGGGCCTCCGCCGGTGCGCTGGACGACTCCGCGGTCCGCGCGGTGCTCGCTGCGGCGGGGCATCCTCGCGCGAAGCGCACACCGCGCGAGGACCGGCTCACGCCGCGCGAGGTCGAGATCCTCGTACGCGTCTCGCAGGGCGAGTCGAACCGGCGGATCGCCCAGCGGTTCACGCTCTCGGAGAAGACGGTGCGCAACCACGTGGAGCGGATCTACGCCAAGCTCGGTGTGAACAACCGCATCGGGGCCAGCCTGTACGCGCTGGACCATGGGCTCGTCCCGGCGCCACCGCCTGACTGATCGAAGCCGTCCCGCGGCTGTCGCGGTCGTGTCGCCAATCGGCGAGCGATCGGGCGGCCGTCGCGCGCAGCGCAACTCGTCGGCCTGCGGTGCGGATCTTCCGACGGCGGCTCAACCATCGACGCCCCCATCGCTCGCATTTAAGCAGGTCAACGGGTACACATCGCGCACGTGGCGGGAGTCGAAAGCATCTTGGAGTCGTCGGAACATGGTGGTCCGGGGTTGCCATCTGCGCGCATGCTCTCGACCGACTGTGGCAGATCTCCTCGATTCGGGCTCGCTCGTTGACAGAGTCAACGCGGCCCTCAGCCGCCCGTTTGGACCTGCCGAAGATGCTTTCGAATACATGACATTCATCGACCGCCAGGAACGAGGGCGCCGGCGACGGGTGCCGGCCCCCGACCAGTCCCCCATCTCCGCCTCGAGCCAGACCGGCCTGACACAAGGCCGCACACTCCTCGTCGTGGCGCTGCCGCAGCGAGCTCGTCGGCCCACGTATGGAACTGCCAGAGCCGAGTCTGGTCGTCGTCGGAGCAGGCCGCACTCCCAAGCCGACGTACAGCCAGGCTCGGAAGCCTGGGTCTGCATGGCGACGTGACACCCGACCTGTGGTGCTGCGAGGCAACGCTGGGCGCGTCGCAGCCGGGCCGGACGAGACGACCCGACTGCGACGCGGACGAGCTCAGGACGGGCTCAGCTGCGGGTCCACTGCTGATTGGTTCCGCCGGTGCAGGCCCATAGCTGGATCTTGGTGCCGTTGGCGGTGCCGAGGGCGCTGACGTCGAGGCACAGTCCGGACTGGACGCCGGTGATCGTGCCGTTCGCGTTGACGTTCCACTGCTGGTTGGTCTGGCCGCTGCAGTCCCAGATGATCGCGGCGGTGCCGTTGCTGGTGCCCTGGTTGTTCGCGTCGAGGCACTTGTTGCCGTACACCACTAGCTCCTTGCTCGCGGTGTAGGTCCAGCTCTGGTTCGTCCCGCCGTGGCAGTCCCACAGTGCGGTCTGAGTGCCGTTGCTGGTGCTGGCGGCCGGCACATCCATGCAGCGCCCGGACGCGACCCCGACGACCTGCGTGGCGGCGCCCTGCGTCCCGCACCCAGGTGCGTTGAGCGACGTGCGGTACTGCGCGGGCACGCCGGCGTTGCAGATGATCGTCTGCGCCGCCGCCGGCCAGGTCGAACCCGTCACGGGGTGGTCGTTCGTGATGCGGTTGTTCGTTCCCGCGGAGAAGTCCCCCTGCACGGCCCCACCCATGTGCCAGGTGTTGTCGACCGTGTTGTCCTTCGTGTTGCGCGTCCCGCCCGTGTTGGCGAAGACCCAGGGGCTGGAGTTGCGGATCACGTTGTTCGTCGCCGTGATGTAGCGCGATCCTTCGTCCAGGTACAGCCCGACCGTGTTCCGCAGGTTGTACATGTAGTTCTCGCGGATCACCGTGCCCGGCGACGCGGAGAGCGAGTAGATGCCGCCACCGTCGCTGAAGATCTGCTTGGTGTCGTGCACCAGGTTGTTCGCCACGAGGTTGTTCCGGAACGTCGTCGGGGTCGAGTACTTGGGGTTGTACTGGTAGTACCCGCGGTCGACGTAGTCCTGGGCTCCGCCGGCGTCGTTCGTGCCCCAGCCGAACCCGATGTCGATCGCGTCGTACGGCAGGCCGAACACCTCGTTCTGCAGGATGCGAGCAGAGTCGACGTAGGTCGACAGGATGCCGGAGTTCTCCCGGTAGCTGAAGGAGGTCTTCGTGACGGTGTTGCCCTGGATGAGCACGTCCGAGTTGGTCATGGCCGGGATGCTGGGGTGGTGGGCGTCGGCCCGGACGCCGCCCGCGACGACCGCTCCTCCCCCCAGCTGGGTGAACACGTTCCCGACGACGTCGATGTTGGACGCGCCCAGACCCACGCCGCTCGCGTTCGCGTTGGCGTCGTTGCCGATCCCGAGCGCGGTCTGACCGAGGTTCACGAACGTGTTGCGGATGAACGAGATCCCCGTTGCCGCAGAGACCTGGACGGCCGCCGGCGACTGGTTCCACGTGGTCCGGGCCCGCTCGAAGGCGGCGCAGCCCTGGCTGCAGCTCGTGATGGCGTTGGAGGGGTAGTACGAGTAGGACCCGGCGAGGTATGCCCCGGTCTGCTGCACGGCGTAGCCATTCGGTCCCGAGGGCGCCAACCAGCTGGTTCCCGAGAACTGGAGGCCCTCGAAGCTGAGGTTGCGCACCGGGGCGGTGTAGCTGCCGCTGATGTCGATGAGCCTCTCGAGGCGCGGCAGCTGCACATCCAGCGACGACGGGTTCACGCCGTTCGCCGGCTTGAGATGCAGACGTCCGGCCGAGGGATCGATGTACCAGTGGCCCGCCTGGGAGATGAACGAGAGAGAGTTCTCGATGCTCAGCCCGTGTCCGCCGAAGATCGGCGCCTGCATGGTGTCGTACCCCCAGAGGTTGTTGTTCCACGCGGGCTGCGTCATCGTCGCCGTGTTGCCGACGATGGTCGAGACCGGCGAGTAGCGGTCGGTGAAGTGCCCGATGGAGCGCAGCTCAAGTCGGTTCTTCTGTGGCAGACCCGCAAGGTAGTTGAGCGCCGGGTTCGAGATGGAGAATCCGGTGGCGGTCATCTGGATGTCGCTGCGGGCGATGGTCACCGACGCGCGCGGCGACGGGACACCGTTGACGAAGAGATCCCGGGTGTCGACCCCGACGGGCGTCGAGGCGACCCAGATGTTCTTCGCCGAGTCGTACGAGCTCCACCCGGTCACGGGCGTCGAGCCCGTCAGGACGGGCGTCGCGCCCGGGGCGGCCGTCCAGCGCACCGTCGTCGTGGTGCGCCCACCGTCGGCGGCGGTGAAGCTCAGCGGCGAGGAGAGCTGGTAGCGGCCGCCGCTGAGCACGACCACGACGTCGGTCGGCGACGCTGAGGCCTGGTTCTGCCGGACCGTGGTCTTCACCTGCGAGATCGAGCACGGCGAGCTCGAGGTGCAACCGGTTCCATTGCCGCTGGGCGAGGCGTAGTAGGTGGTGGTGGCGGCGAAGGCGGGAGTCGCGCTCAAGAGCGCCGATCCCGCTACCAGCGTTGCGGCCGCGAGTGCGGCCGCCAGACGCCGAGACGTGCGATTCATCTGAGTCCTCCGAACATCGTTGTTCTGGGGGTGCCGGTGCCGGCTCTGCGCACTCGCACTAGGCGAAGTAAGTCGCACAGATTCGGGACACATACTACATGTGATGTATGGTCTGTCGCTCGTCGGCCGACACCGTCGGTGATCTCAGCCGTCGCGGCCCTGGAGCCAGACATGGCCGTCAAGAGGTGTGGTTACCTACGCTCGACCGCAAGGGGGCGCCCTTCGTGAGTCTGGTTCCCGGGTGCTCGGTGATGGGTCCACCGGCTCGCTTGTCCACCACCGAGCGGGCCGTGGCGCTGCTGAGCATGCGGGACGGCGAAGGTTCCGTGACGTCAGGAACGGTGATCGGTTTGCGCCCCCGCTCACGAGCCGATTTGGCCGTACTCGTAGGGCTGACCAATGGCGATCAGGTGCAAACCCCGGAGACCCGTGCCGGCGTGAACCCGGATGCGCTAGATGCATAGCCGGTGCTTCGGCGTCTAGCGAGACTGGACGGTCGGCGCTCGTCCTTTGGGTATCCAGATTGCCCCTGGACCGAGATGATGGCCGAATGGCAGGCACAACGGGTGCGATGGCATCACCAAACACGCCGGCCCGTCCTCGATCTCGGCGCGCCGTCGTTCTGCTAGTGATTATCTTCGTCGTGACTGCAACGCTCTTCCAGACGGTAAGGGTCTGCGATCAGCAGCTGACGGGCGCCGGCAAAGTCGTCGAGACGTGTCGGCACCTCCAAGCCGCCGATCCGCCCGTCCTGGTTTCGGCGGTCCTTCTGCTGTTGGTTGCCACGCTGCTCTTCGACCTCAACGAGGTGGCCATGCTCGGCGTCTCGATGAAGAGAAACGTGGCTGACGCGAAGGCAGCAGCAGAAAGCGCTCAAGATGCGGCGCTGAGCGCCGAGCGGGCCCTGTCTGGCGCTCAAGAGTCAGCGAAGAGTGCTGCGCTCTCCCTCGAAGGTGCAGAGGCAGCTGGCTTGAGGGTGACCGAAGCGGCCGACGCTGCCAGATCCGCTGAGAACCATGCTCGGGGCGCTGAGGCCAGCGCAGCCAAACTCGAAGAGCTGGTGCGCATCTCCGTAAATCGAGTTCCCGAACGAAAGTCGACTCCGCCAGGAGTCGATGTTGAGCGCGAGGCTCGCAAATTGGCCTCGAAGTACAACGACATTCGTGCCGAGAAACGATCTGGGAGCGAGCGGACCGAAGAGATGACGGGTGTCGTTAGCGAGATGATCTCCCTCTTCGCGGCAAACCGAAACTCGCAGGCACTTGATGCCGCGGCGTGGCTCGGTGACCAAGATCGCGGCATCCGGCTCGCAAGCTACGTCTTTCTCCACACCCTTCCGGACGTGGCCCTCATCGACCCTCTCGCGCACTCCGCCCTTCGACGGGACAACCGACCCTTCGACCAGTACTGGGCCCTTCGTGCGTTACGCCGACATGCAGAGATCGCTGGAAACCTAAACCACAACGATCGAAGGGCCCTCCAAGGCCTGCTCGACAGCGTCGGCCCGGCGACCGACCGAGGGCACGAGATCGGCGAGATCCTGCGCCTAACAGCCGATGGACACTCGCGGGAGCAGTCATAGTTGAGGAGGGTGGCAGGAATCGAAGACGATTCGGCGTCCGTTGACACGAACCCGCGGGCGCCTGATCTGCAGCTTCGCCCACGCCCGTTCGACGCTATCCTCAGATCAGGACCCGCTTCGTTGACATGGTCAACGGGAGCTCATCAATTGCGCATGCCCGGCCGAGCCCGCCTATTCGGCCGGATCTCGTGGAGGCTCACCACCGATCAAGCGCACCCGACTACAGATCGAGCGAGCCCCTCGTCGATGCCGCAGCTGCCGCTCGCCAGCTTGTCCACGGCGCGGCTTTCGCGGCGGCTGGCCGGCCTGTCAACGACGCCTGAAGGTGAACCCCTTCGCGACGGGCGGGTTCAGCACCAGGGGGTCAGCTTTCGCCCGGCGTCGACATGCCCTGCCCTATGGACAGGGCACCTTGTTCCAGGACGTACTTGTGTCGTCTGCGGTGCCGTAGATGCCGTCGTCGCCAGGGTAGTAAATACATCCGACAGGTTCGGGCTTCTCGTTGCTCGCTGCGACCTGCAGGGCTACGAACCCGATTGTCCCGGCAACGATGATCGACCAAACGAGCCTCTTGTAGAACCGCCGGCCAGCTGCACGTTCTTCGTCACTGAGCGGCGCGAGAGGCCGCGCCGCGGCGCTGGACGCAGGCACCGCTGGCGGGCTCGTCCTGGCTGGGATCGGCTGCGCCTGGGCGGCTCGGTTGTAGTCCCGGACGGGAAAGAGGGATCCGCAGTCGCACTCGTGCATCGGTGGGTGCCCGACGCCAGGCTGATTGCAATGGTGGACGTGCCCAGCGCCTCGGGTGCTCCATTTCACAAAGCATGCTGCGCTGGTCACGAGCATCATCGTCCCGCGGCGCCCCCTCTCGCGGGGTCACTGTCGCGGGTGAACACCGGTAGATGCCATCGTCACGCGGTACGTCCTTTGAACTCGCGGAGAGAAGCAGGTGCCGTCCTCAGCACCCTCGATGCGCGCACCTTCAGCCTGGGAGCTGCTGGTAGTTCGCTGACAGTTCGCGCTTGGCGCCAGGGGGGTTCCATTCCCGTGGCCCTGCGTCGATCGCAGGTGGTTCTGGTTCACCCCTTGCCGCTGTAGCGTTTGACGCTACATACCTTGTAGCGTGAAACACGACAATGGTCCGTGTAGCGGAAGGGTCGTCTCGTGGGTCCCTCGACATTCGCAGTCGTGCGTGGACGCACGATCCGTCGTCTCCGTGAGGCCGCCAAGCTGACTCAAAAGGAACTCGCCGACAAGGCCGGCTACGGCGCCGGAGGGCGCGTCGCCCTGGCGAAGGTCGAGCACGGGCGCGCCGAGCCGACTGCTGATCGTCTGGCTGGCATCTGCGAGACGCTGAACGTCTCCCAGGATGGCTTGGACCGAGCCGCGGCCGCGTTGCTCTTGGAAGAGTCCCGCCAGCGAGGTGCCAGCTCGTCAACGGTCCCGGACCTGTTCTTGCGAGCCGCTGGCGGTCCCGAGGCAGTCGACAACGTCCACCGGCAGCGGGCTGTCGCCGAGGAAGCCGAGTATCTGCAACGCGAGACACACGCTCGGTTCGAGGTGTCCATGATCGCGTCGGAGAACGCTCGCGACAGGCTCGTAGACCCGTTCATGGAGCTCGCGGCACGGGTACCCGGGCTTAGCTCCCCGGCCGGTCAGCCGCGTCCCCCTGGGCCGGCCCTCACCCTGGACGCGCGAGTGCGGGAGTCGGTCCGCGAGCTTGGTGAGGTCTCCATGAGCATGGCCACCGGCATCAGGGTCGTCCAAGCCTCGCACCAGATCGGCGTAGCGAGCGGCCACGCCGTTTACGGTGCCGTCGGCGCGTACGCGAGAGCTTCGACCGGCGCGGCGATCGCGGGCCTGAACGGCGCCGCGAAGCAGAAAGCCACGTTGGCATGGCTCGGAGGCGGCTCCTTGGCGACCAATGGCCGTGGCATTGCCGGTGGAGAGCTCGTCTTGAAGGGAATCGTCGCTCTTCCAGTGCTGATCGCTACTGGTGGGCTGCTGGTCTTCAAGACGATGCAGCTGCGAGCTCAGGTCAAGGACGACGCCGCCCGACTCACGGAGGCAGAGCGAACTCAGGCTGCACAACGCGACGAGCTTTCGCAGGCGTGGGCATGGGCCGACGAACAGGCCGACATCCTGACCGAGCTCGCCACACAAGGCGCCGGTCTGCTCGAGGACCTCGACCACCGGCTCCCGGGCGCAGAGATCGTCGAGTGGGCGTCCCTTGATTACGCCACCCAGCAGCGTCTGCAGCGGGCGCTAGCACTTGTCTCGGCGGTCTGGGCGATCGACGCGCTGTCGGTCTGGTCGATGATGTCGACGACGGAAGCTGAGCCTGCCCTGGGTGTCAAGGAGACGAACGCCGACTGGATCGCGGCCGTCTTGCAGCACGGCCGCGACCTCACCCAGCCTTAGCAAGCGCGGACCCGCTGTTTGGGCCTACTCGCACGTGTCCGAGGCGACCGTTTCGAACGCTGCAACGCAACCATGCCACTCGCCACTGACACCAACGGGGCGGCGGATGGGACGCCGACCCCTACTGCGCGGCTTCGACTGGTCCGCAGATCACCAGTGACGGTGAGCAGAAGGCAACGAACGCCTGCGCGCGCTCGTGGCCCGACCGGTCCGTCTGCGCTTCCTCGAACAGGGTCCGTACGGGGCCGGCCCAATACCCCTCGTTCGTGACACCTTGGTAGACCAGGCCGTGGGTTCGCCGCACACGGCGACGTAGAAGTCACCGGGCTGGTCGGCCGGTCGCTAGGGAATCGAAGGCGATTCGACGGGTCCCGCCGGCCACCAGCGGGCCGCTGATCTGCACGTCTGCGATCGCCGATCCTCGGCTCCCGACCCGATCCGCGCCGATCCGTTGACATGGTCAACACGATCTCACCCAGAGCTCGATGGTCGGCGGCGAGGCCGACGCACCATCCAGCCTCCGGTCAACGCGTCGGGTATGACCGTGTTCCGGGCAGACTCGCAGCCCGCGCGTCCGAGACGACCATGACGGCAACGGCCGGCGAAGCGCTTGCACCTCCACGCCTGCAAGTGCTGCTCAAGAAACATGACGGGGGCGTCGCGGCGTCACTCGCTGCGATGGGTAGCCTGCGGCCCGGACACCGGCCGACGATCAGGCCGCGGCACCCTGCCAGAACGCATCGGCATACGCGGTGAAGTCCGGGTCGTATCCCGGCATGACGTCCAGAGTGATGTCCGCGGTGTTCGCCACCCCGAAGGCGACGGGCCAGGTCACGGACTGCCCGGGCAAGATCGACGCCGACGGTGCCCCACCCATGGCCACGGCGTTCCCGCTGTCGTACACCTCAGACATCGGTGCGCCGCCGCTGGTGCCTTCGACGTTGAACATCGACGGATCCCACGCATCGGAGGTCCCGTTCGTCACCGTGATCGTGAAGGTGACGAACGACGAGAAGCCCTCGGTGCCGGCGGCGTATTCCGTCGGGGCGAAACCGGTGGGCTGGGCGATCGTGACGGCCAGGCCGTCGGCATAGGTGATGCCCTGCCCCCAGACCTGGACCGACGGTCCGGCGGGCGTTGGGGTCGCGGACTGTTTGGCCGGGGGTGTCTCCAAAGGCTTGTCCGGAGTTTGAACCACGGCGGGTGCCTTCGCCTCATCGTCGACGATAGGGGTCGTCGGGGAACAGGCTGCCAGAGTAAGGACGAGCGCAACAGCGGCGCTGGAGATGGCAGCAACGTGGGTACGGGCATGCATGAGCGTGCTCACTCTCGCGTGGGTGGGCCGTATGGGCCCTGTATTGGCCATCGGTCTTTGCGGGTAGGTGGTTGAGCCCGACACTCGACCTCTCCGCTCACGAGGCCGCATTCACCTTCGCCATAGCGCTCGAGGCGGCCTGCTGGGTGATGGCAGGGTCGACCGGGGTGAAGCCTCCAGCGAGGATGCTGACCGACACGTTCCCGGACGCGACGACAACAACGTCGAGCGTGAGCGTGATCGTCCCCAACATGCCAGCGTCACCACCGATCGCGAGTCGGACTGCCAAAGTGCGGTCGCCGTAGTTCGGCATGTCGAGTGCAGTGATCGTGTACTGCGTCACGGTCCCGTCCGCTGCTGTCGTTGTGTACGACGGGCATGCCGAGAGGGCCGTCGTGAGCGTCTCGAGCGCCGACTGGTTGAGAGTGGACTCCCACGTCTCGATGTTCTCCGCTAGGAACTGGTAGTCGACGGTACTGAATGACGCCTTGCCAGATGCGACGGGTTCCTTGTCGACTGTGTCCCCGCGCATGTTCTCCGTAATGGCCTTGCACTCCGCCGGCGCGTATACGTCCTCAGCGCCATCGGCCGCGTCGGCGCTGTCGTCTTCAGCAGTTGGTGTCGTGGTGTCTTCCGTCCAGCCGCTCGGCATGTCTGCCTGCGTCAGCAGTGCCGCATCGATCTGCGCCTGATTCAAGGTCTTGGCTTCAACGACCGGTGCGGTGCTGGGCTCGCTGGTCGGGGTGACGCTGGAGGTCACCGCCGGGCCGCCCACGGTGTCCGCCTTCTCAGGCGGAGCTGAGCACGCCTCGAGAAGCACGAGAACAACAGCCACGGCGGCAAGGGCGAGGATCGGTTTGCGAGGGTGCATGGCTCCCAGGCTGGCATCTAGCACTGACACGGGGCGATTGTTGACCCTTACGGGGGAACGGCTCTCGTAGGTCTCGGGTGCTTTGCCAGTCTTTGGCCAGGGTGAAAAGTGCCGATGCAACACGACCCGAGGGACCGAATCGCCCGGGACGAACAGGTCGCTAGCACCAACTGCCCGGCCCTTCGGGTCAGGATGAATTGAGGCACGAGTACAGGCGGACCAGGTGGCCCCGTCGCCCAGAGGCGCGCGATCGACCAGCTGGCCGTCGCGGCGTACGAGTTCTGGGCGCGGTCGTTGCCGTCCGGTGCAAAACGTCCGGCGCGTGTGGTGGTCGCAACGAGCTGTGTGGACCGTTTTGACGGTGCCATCCAGTCAAAGGTCTGACGAAGGCGCCCGTTGAGACTTTCCTGGATGGTCCCGAGGTCGGCATCGGTCAATTCGTCTGGGCTGGCGGTATTAACCCATTGTCAGCACAATGACTGGGCACCATTGAGCATCAGGAGGTCGGCCTTCGCCGTCGCGGACCCGAGTTGATGAACGACCCAGCCGGGACCAGCAACTACAGCTCCGACACACTGCAAGTCGTTGAGAAAATCAGCCTCGGCCGCGTCGTTCGGGAAAAACTTAACGAAGCCGTCATATCCGTCAGATGTTCCATTGCACTTGTAGCCGACGGCGTTCGCTGGGGCGGTCCACTCGGCATAGCCCGAGTCTCCGCATGCCGCGAGCAAGACCAGATCAATCGCGGACGGTGTGCTCGCGCTGGTCTCCGGCGCCCCGCTAGGGGCCGAGCCGCACGCGGTGCACGTCACGGCGACAGCGCACAACAGAGCTATCGACCTAGCTCGCGACAGCAACATGTTGGAATCGAAGCACAAGCGACTCGGACGCGGCTTTCCCGCTAAGGGTGAAGTCGATGGGCCCAACTGCCGGCGTCGTGGCCTGTGGGTCCACGGCCGGTTCCATCCGCAGGTACAACGGATGCGACGTGGGATACGGCGAACGGGTCTTCTGAGATCCGAACTCCTCTGTGGGCAGCATGCGAGTCGTCGGCCGCGGACCGCCATTCACGAGCGCCGCACGATCGGCGACAGCAAGCCTCGCAATGAGACGCATCCGAACTCTCTTGGTCGCGCGACGGGCCAAACGCGTGTGCGGCGTCGCCTGCCGGGCCCGAAGTCGCTCCCGTCTGCGGCCCGTCGTCGCGGGCGTCGCCGTCACACTGCCGCCCAGCTGCCATGCGCCGAGCAGTTGCATGAACACGGTGAGCACGATGGGCCCGTCGCTGCACTCCGGGACCGCGCGGCGTGCCGTCTAGCTTGCGCCCGATGCGGACGAGGTGGTCGGTCCCGTCGGGCGACTTCCCGGCACGCCTCGGTCTGTCAGAAGTCCCGACCTCCTGGTCGTAGCGGACCTTTAGCAGTCCCACTCCACGACCGGAGGTCTTCGCCGTCCACGACTTTCGAGCGCAGGCTGTGCCGCCCCGGCCATCAAGCGGGAGCAGGCGATTGCCACCATGGCAATCGAGCTTGCCGGCTCACACGAGCTCGCGAATGCTGTGAACGAGGCGGCGGCAGCGCGCGCCGCATCGAGACTGCCGATCGCGCTCGAAGGTGGCCGTCCAATCACCGGACTGCCGAGTTTGGCCGAGGCGGCCGTTGCAGAGTTCATCGTTCTGGCTGCCGCTGTTCGAGCGATCGACGGCCGTGCGTATGCTCGCGGTACCACCGATCGAGCGGTGGTCGTCGCCGAGGAGGTCACAGGGCTGCTGCTGCGCGGTGACCCACCGCAAAGGTCTCCTCTCCAGGGCACAGGGAAACGCGAGGCCAGGGCGTTGATCGAGCTTCTAGCCGTCCTTCTGCCGAATCCACATTGAACCTCGCGGCGACTCTGCTCAAAGCCTGGATCCGCACACTCCGCTCGTACGACGAGTTGATCGATCTGCTGCCGAACCTCAACGAGCGACTTAGTTACGTCCGAGCGGTCCTGCGGTACCACTTCGGTGCCCGCCGATCCCGGATACCCGCCATACGCCTGCTACGCCCAGTGCTTGGCTGGTTCGGTGACGTACCGCGCGCCGATTGACTCGGCGAGATCTTCGCTGACACCTTCGGCGCCGACGTCCAGGTCAGGCACGAGAACCTCGGTGCAGTGGTCGGATCTCGATCGTCGCCGATAGGGAATGCCGCGCTCGGACGTTCGCTGGCGCGCGGCTCGTCGGCTACCCGGCTGGCGCCGTAGCTCGACAGTCCGATTCGGCATCCACTTGTGACGTTGGACTAGATGTACTCGGCTGGACGGCTACAGTCGCCGCGCACATCGACGGGTTGCTGCATGCGCTGCGGGCAACGGTCCTCATACGGCAACTCAGGTGTCACGACCGAAAATGGGCTGTCCGCTACTCGCCGTTGGCGCGGCGTCGGCGAAGGGCGGCCTGCCCATGCTCGACCCAGCCCGACGGGTCGAACTCGAGGACCTCCGCTGCCGTCGCGGGGTCGCTCGCAGTCAGGTGCTTGTCGTACAGGAACCGCATCACGCGCGGTACATCAGATAGGACCAGCGCCAGCGGGATAGCCACAGCAAGGCTCCCGGAGCATTCGGCTCGGCATGCGTCGCAATAGAGCAGGACACGCCCGGGGGGGCACCCGACTGCTCACTGCCGGTCACCAACCACTCGGCGCGCTCCATACCGCAGCGACTACACGTTAGTTCCCGCGCCGCTGCCGTCACGTCTGCCCGTTGCACGTGGAGCGTTCCTGTGTCATCTGGTGAGGATTTCACGACGCGGCCCGCGAAACAGCGGATGTCGACGTCGAAGGGGCGCTGTGGCGCACTCCGGTTCGCCCTCACCCACCGAGGTTTGCGGTCTCCTCAAGCAGCCACCGCTTCGGCCGCGTCGAGCATCTGGGCAGCGTTCAAGGGATCGTCGCGCGAGCGTGAGGGACGTGCGCGCAGTGGCAGGGTCGGGCGACGTGTCGGCAGCTTCGTCAAGCCCCGCGGTCGCCAGCGACGCCGCCCAGGGGTATGTCGTCGATGAGTCCGTGCTGGTCGCCGACGGCAGTGTCGCGGCGGAGGAACGCGCCGACAGCCGGTGTCGTCTCCGCCGGGAGGGGCATGGCCAGTTGACGGCGTCAACAGACTTCGCCGCCGGTCTGAACGTTTGCGCAGGTCAGAGAGGCAAGATTGGTGGAGGTGGCGGGAATCAAGACGATACGACTCTTGTTGCCACGAGCCGGCGGACGTCTGACCTGCGACTCCGCTGAGAGGCCCCCTCCGACGCGTCCGAAGATCCGGAGCCGTTTCGTTGACGTGGTCGACAGGAGTTCAGTCAATGCGCGCGCGCCGCCGAGCCCGCCCATCCGGCCGAATCCGCCTACCTGAAGGAAGGCCTCCTGCGCGGCAGTGCCGGGTCCGCCCGACCGCACGGCCTACTCAGTCACGCGGAACGAGACCGACTGTCCGTCCGGAATTCCGGCGAGCTGAGCGGCCATCTCCCCGTAGAAGTCGAGGAGTTCGCTGAACGGGACAGGACGACGCGACACGGCCGCAATGTCCTGGCCCTGCCGAGTGAACGGTGGCGGATACAACGACAGACCCAGGCCAGGGGTCAAAGCCTCAACGTCCCGTTCCCAGCCGGGCCAACGCTGCGTGCCGAAGAAGTCGCCCAAGTCGCCGGCAAGAGCGCTGTACACGAAGCCCGAGTGGCCGGTCCCAAGTGCCTCCCACGACAACGTGTCCGGTCCGCAATAGCAGACTTCGCCGGCCGCGACACCCAGGCCACCACCGTCGATCGTGAAGACTCCACCGAGCACGTCGTAGGCCACGACGAGCTGTGGCGGTGCGCCGGCCTGCTCTGCCCGCGGCAGGAGGTTGGCCTCGGCCAGATCCGGCAACTCGCCGCAGCCTCCACCCAGGATGCGCAGCCAACCGTGATCCACTAGGAGGCCGCCGCAATGCGCGGCCAGTGCGCCGAGCGTCGATGCGGTGCTGACCTGGAGCCGGTGGAGGACGATGCCGGCGCGCTCTGCATCGGCGGGAAGCAGGACGACGGACACCTGCGCGGCCTCGATTGCCTCCCGAAGCGCTTGCCAGGCGGGCTGATCGACGTCGTGCAACTGTTCTATCGAACGCGGCACGGCCGACGGCGTCAGCGTCGTTGCCTTCTTGCCCCACCTGGCCACTTGGGCCCCCATCCCGTCGTGCGTCCCCGGGTGATGTGCACGAGCCCGGCTTACACCGTCGCTGGCAACGTATCGTGTCGCAGACCGATCCGACGGACCCTGACGTTTACCTCGATCACGACAACTGCCCGTCTGGGCAACAGATCCCTTTGGAGCACAAGCGGCAGGGCACCAACGGCTTCCGCAATTTGCGGCACTACGTCCGCCTGGCGTAACTGGCCAAGACCGAACTGCGCTGCACTCCCAAGCCCCGGGGGCACAGCGCTGTTCTCACATCGTCAAGCGCTGGTGTCGATCCCTTCGCGCTCGTCGTGGCGGCGTGCTTGTCGCCAAACGGCGCCGCAGAGCCGGCCGGCAAGTCGACTCACAGGCTGCCCGCCATGTTGACGCAGATGTTGACGGCGTCAACCATTTGCAGCTCCGATCCGCGCGTTTGTGCAGGTCAGCGCCCTAAAAGGGGTGGAGGTGGCGGGAATCGAAGGCGCTTCGGCAGGACTCGGCGCACGATGACGAACGTCTGATCTGCACGTCCGCGATCACGGATCTGTCGTTCCAGACCCGAATCGGGCCGACCCCTTGACGTGGTCAACACGTCCCCTCCGGCACCGAAACTGCATGCTCACCCCGACCGGGTCGTGAGCTGCGCCGGTCGTCGCGGGGACCGCTGCCCGGGGAACAACTCTCGGTACTGCCGGGCGTACTGCCGTCGCCCGACGAGCCGGTACAGCAACTGCAGAATGGCGTCACCTCGCGACGGCTAGGTGTCCGGGGAAAGGGGCTTTGCGCGGGCGCTTGTCGAGGTCACTCGGTCCGTGCTCCGCCCGCTCCAACGCCGCGATCCGCTCCGCATCCGAGCTCGTCGTGCCGGGCCGCTGCCCGGCATCGATCTCGGCACGCTGCACCCACCCAAGCAACGTCTCGGGGTTGATCCCCAGCTGCCGGCCGATCCGGGTGCACTCACCCGTGACCGATCCCTCAGCCCGACTGTCCAACACGAGGCGGATCGCCCGCTCCCGGAGCTCGTCCGGGTACTTCCTCGGTGCTGCCATGACTCTCATCCTCCGGGGGGTTGAGAGCCTCCATCAATCCCGGGGCGGTTCATCCCGTTGGTCGGCTTCGGGTGCCCGAGGCTTCGCGCAGTTCCGGCTGGACGCCACGCGGAACGCGCTAGAGCGCTACTCGACCCCTGACCTCGTCAGCGCTCCCTGACGCTGCGATCCCAACGACCTAAAGCGTCTTGAGGAGACGGGTCAGCGCATCACCCCACTCGAGAGTCGACGGGCGCCGCGACGGGGTCCGCATGCCGCCGGCGAATGCCCGCTCGAACAGGTCGAGCACGAACGGCGGCAGGAAGCTCATCGGCAACGCGGAAGGCATCGGCGACACCGGCGAGTTCGGTCCACCGGAGTAGTAACCCAACTTGATGCGCTCCACAGCGCCGGGGCGCTCACCCGCCCCGCTCCACGTGCCGCCCTGGAACGGGTGGGCGCCGTCCATCAGCAAGCTGTAGATGTGCACCGCCAACGCGAAGAAGTCCGACTCAGGTGTCATCACCGGCGTCTTGGTTCGCTGCAGCTCCGGCGCCGTGTACTCCGGGCGGGCCAGCTCGCACGGGTAGATCGTGCTTCCCTTGCGAATCTGCATCGAGTCGCAGTCGACCAAGGAGACCTGGGTGGTCGGCGCGACCAGCACGTTGCGCTCGTTGAAGTCCCCAATGACCGCGCCCGTCAGGTGCGCAGCGCCGACCGCCGCAGACAGGTTCCGGGCGATGTAGACCAGGTGCCTGAAGTTCACATTGCGGACCCACTGCGGCCCCAAGGGCATCGGGTCAGCCCGGTCCGAAGTGTTCGACACCTGGTGAAGCTCGACCGCATCGGACAGGTCAACCTTCGGCATCACGAAACCAACGACCGTGCGACCCTCGAGAAGGACCTCCGACGGCCACGCCAGCACGACGTGCCCGCTCGCGTCTCGCCAACCCGGTGGACGGTTCGCCACCAAGACCGGAACCTTCTCGCGCTTCCGGTTCAGCCGCTCACGCTTCTCGTGCAGATCACGGTCGTTGGCCACCCCAGTGAACGTCGTGTGGAAGATCTTCGCGACCCACTCCGGATGACCCGCGACCTCAGTGATGCGGCCCTCGCCGGCGCTCTTGAGCTCAAGACCGAGGCTGACACGCGGACCGGCGCCCAGTCGGAACTGCTCCACGTGACCTCCCGCCGCTGCCAGCACGCCTGCCTCCCACATCCTGGGCCACAGTAGAGGAGCGCCTGGCACCTGACCGGGCAATTCACCCCCAAAGGGGCAGGCGCAGCCCAGGCGCGGCTGCGTACTGTAGGCACCACTCGCGGGCTTGTAGCGCGGCCCCGACGTCGCGCCCGCCGAGCACGGAAGGTCGGACAGTCTGGATGTGTCCTGACTCCCCGCGGACCCTGTGATGGCCACCTGCACGCGCAACCCGAACCACGTCTACCCCGACCACAACGCGCACTGCCCGTGGTGCCTCCAAACGGCCACGGCGGCCACGCACCAGACCGCGCTGCCACCCATCTCCGCGCCACCAGTGCCGCGGTCCCCGGACCCGGCCCCGGCACCACGACCAGTTCCTCAGTCGTTCACTCAGCGGCCCGCGGCCGCCCAGCCGCCGGCGCCGGTTTCCGGGTCGCTCCTGGTCCCGAAGGCGCCCCCGGACTCACATCGCGCGTTCGCGAACGGCACCTTCATCGTCTGGCTCGCCACCGCACTGACCGTCGTGATCCCTTGGCTCCTGGGCGCCTTCGTCCTGCGGGACTCGTTCGGACGCCCGCACGACGCCCTCGTCAACGACACAACAGCCCGAGCCAACGGGACGTACTTCGGAACCGACTACCTCGCCGGCCTGACCCTCACCACCGCACTCGCAGGCGCGCTGCTGATCGTGTCCGCGATGGCCAACCCCCGACGCCGCATCGGACGCCTGTTCGTCGGCGCCGTACTCGCCGCAGGCGCGATCGCAGGTCTTGCACCCGTAGCTGTCACAACCTGGCACGACGCGGAACTCGCCACAGCACAGGACCTCGCGACCACCACCCACTACGGCGGATGCAGCACTGAAAGCTCCACGTACTTCGCCGGCGAAGCCGGCATCCCGCACAACTGGACCGCCGTCGTCCCCGACACCAGCGGCCGCGGCGGCGGTCTGTTCGACTCGACCCCCTCCGTCTGCGACACGATCGAGGTCTGGGACGGCAACGTCCTTGTCACCTCGATCCCCGCGCCGCAGATTCTCACGAAGAGTCTCACCCTCAACCCAGGAGCAACGCCCGCGGACACGTGGGGAACGTTCCTGACCCCGGGACCGCCGTACGACTGTGGCAGCGAGACGTGCGCCATGCAGTACGTCGTCATCAACGGGTTCCCCCTGACCGGCAACGCTGTCGGATGGACCGCAACTCTCTTCTCCTCGACCGACTCGACCGGCGGCCTCGGGTACGAGTACGTCTACCCGAGCGGCCCTTACCTCATGGCCCTCGAGCATGCCCTGACGGACGCGTCCGTCGTCACCGCGCTGTCCGCGGCGACCGGGCAGGTCGCGTTCCAGGCCAGGTGCCCCGCCGAGGCGCCTCGTGCCGGCCAGTTCTACGTCGACGACCAGGGACCCGTGGTGCTGTGCTTCGTCCCCAACGGTTTCGACAAGGGCGGCAACCCCACCGACCACTACACCGTCAACACCGACGGAACCCTGACGCTGCGGCCCCCAGCACCGTGACTCGAGCCATGAGCCCCCCGAGCGCCGGGACCCCCCGAACTCGTGACACCCCGCGGACCGTGTGATGGCCACCTGCACCCGCAACCCGGGCCACATCTACCCCGACCACAACAAGAGCTGCCCCTGGTGCGCTCAAACGGCAACGGCGGCCACGCAGCAGACGGCGCTGCCACCCATCCCCGCACCACCCGCGATGAAGTCCACCGCACCGCCGAAGGCACCGACACCGCACCCGTTCACGACACAGGCAGCCAAGCGGGCCGCCCAAGCCGCACCGGCTCCCATCCCGTACGTGCCCAAACCAACCCGCAGGTTCGCGAACCGCACCTTCGTCGTCTGGCTCGTCACATCGGTGACAGTCCTGGTCCCGTGGCTCATCGGTTCCAAGATGCTCCGCGACACCCTCTGGAGACCTCAAGGCACCTGGCTCACCAACACCTCAACACGGGAGCCGGGCGACTACTTCACGAACGACTACCTGGCCGGCCTGACGGTAATCACCCTGCTCGCCGCCGTAGTCCTGCTCGTGTCCGGCCTGCGTAACCCCCGCCGACGAGCAGGCAGGCTCATCACCGCAATCGCGCTCGCGGCTCTCGCGACCTTCGCGATCATCCCCGAGGTCGGCCCGCAGTGGCGCGGTGCGGAACTTGCGACCGCCGCACGAAACAACACGACCGTGCGTGACCCGGTCTGCGACGACAGCCCCAACGGTGCGCCGACCGCCGACTTTGTCGGCGACGAAGGCATGGGCCACACGTGGACCGCAGCGTCCTTCGGCCCCCGTTCGTTCGGGAGCTCCGGCCCGTGTACCAGTATCGAAGTCTGGGACGGCATCACCTACGTCGCCACCACGACCACACCCGAGCTCTACCGGAACAGCGTCCACGTCCACCCCGGCGCCACCCCTGCCGACACGTGGGTCTCCTTCGCCGCCCGCGGCCCAGCAACCGACACGTGCAGCGGCCAGCAGTGCCTGACCCAGTACGACATCCTGGGCGCATTCCCGCTGACGTCGACCACCGGGACGCCAGCGTGGACCGTCAACACCAAGCTCACCCCGGAGAACAACTACAGCCAGGACGTCCACATCGCCGGCCGCGGCGCCCTGCTGTTCACGCTCGACCAGCCCGGCCAACCCGCCGGAGCTGTCGCAGCGTTCGTGACGGCAACAGGGCAGCCCGCGTGGCGCGCCAGCTGCCCTGCGGACAACCCCCTCCCCACTGACCTGACGCAGGAGCCCGACGGCGTCATCCGGGTCCGATGCGAAGGGAACCAGCGCCCCTGGTTCATCGTCAACGACGACGGGTCCCTCACCCGTGACGACGCCTACACCGGCTGACGGGCAGAGCCCTCTACGCCGACAGGTCCGGGCGGGTCAGGTCGACCGCGAACGGCCCCGCCACCAGCGGCGAACAGTGCACCAACGCGGAGCGTGGTCCCCACGGCGGATCCATGATCTCCCGCTTGCCCAGAACCGGGACGCTAGCCAGCGAGTGCGAGAACTGCGTCGTCGGACCCGACGAGAACGACCCGACCGTCCGGTTCTGCGCGACGACCGGCACATCACGCGACCCCAGCCTCGAGGCGAAGTACGTCGCGGACTCATCCGACACCGACGGCAGTGCCACGTACGTCGCGCAGTTGTCCAAGATCGTCGCCCGTTCGCTCTTGTCCGCGAACTGCGCCACGTTCTGCGCCGCTAGGACCACCGAGATGCCCGCCGTGCGCGACACCGACAGCAGCTCCTCGAAGTTGACTCGATCAGCCAACCGGGCCGCCTCGTCGACGAAGTAGAACATCCGACGTTCGTGCGCCTGCCCGAACCGGGTGTACATCTGCCGGGTCAGGACCGACAGCATCAACGACGACAGCGCGACGGACGTACGTGACCCGCTCAACGGCGCACCGATCACCAGCAGCGCCGGTGCCGTCGTCAGTTCGGCCAGCGTGATCTCCTGACGGCTCGTGACCGCCCGCACTCCGGCGTGCTCGAAGATGTCCACGGCGTTCACGACACCGCTCATCGCCCGGGGGAAGTCGGCAGCCGGCAGTGTCGCGACCTCCGACAGTCGCCGCTGAACACCGGGGCCGCCGAGCGCGGCGAGGCGCCGCACGAGCGACTGGTCACTCGCTGCCGCGACCAAGGTGCTCACCGACGGCTGCCCGGTGGCGATCACAGCTTCGATCAAGCCGCGCAGGACCCGCTTGTCGCGCTGCGCGAAGAACGGCTGCGGGTCGTTCGGGTTGTCCCGCCCGATGAGTGCCTCTACCGCGGCGACCACACCGTCATCTCCGGGGCCCAGGTCAGCGAGCCAGTTCCACGACGCCGACCTCGAGGGCTGCGTGAAGTCCCACTGCGCGACGTACGCGCCCAGCGGGCCGGTCCGCTGCGCGTACTCGACGACCTTGTCCACGAGGTTGCCCGTCACGTCGATCGCGACCGCGCAGTGCCCGGCGCGCAGCGCGGCAGCGATCCACGGCACGATCAGCGAGCTCGTCTTGCCCGCTCCGGTCGGTCCGATGATCGCGGCGTGCTGCTCGAGCACCCAGCTGTCGATACCCAGGGGTGAGATCGGTCCCCGGTGCGGGTCGATGAGACGCCCCAGCGGGAACGCCCCGTCGACCTTCCGCAACGTCTTCGACGGCACCAGTCCCCGGTAGTCGTACAGCCCACCGGCGTGCGGCGGTGGTGGCGGGTCCCCCGGGCCCAGGACACCGTCACGCGAGACCCGTCCGCCGCGGGTCGCCATCCCCGCCTCGACCTGCCCACCGACCGCACGACCGACCGCGTTCGCCGCCTGTGCTGTGCCGCTGGTCAGCGCCGACAGGATCTTCCACGCCTGCCCCACGACCTACCGTTCCCATCCGTGCTGACGCTCCGGTTCGACCTGGCGGACCCGCTCACCGTCCGGCGAAGGCCGGCGCCCCTGCGTGGCCGCTCGGCGCACGTCATCCAGCGCGCGCTGCTGCTCGACGACCTGCGGTGCCGTCCGCGCGACCTCCGCCTCCAGCTGGGCACTTATCCGGTCCAGAGTCGCAGGGTCCGGCGCGCGCACGTGAACAGGTAGGACCTCAACACCAAGCTGTCGCGCCGCGTCGAACCGGTGCCGGCCGCGGGTCACGACCAGCCCTACGCCGTCCTGAAACTCAGCCTCCAGTCGGGAGTCGGCGCGGGCCGGCGAGTACAGGTGGGCGTACGTCTCACCGATGGCGCGCTCCTGGTCGTTCAACGGCGCGGTTCGCATCTTCTCGAAGTCCGCCGCGGTGAAGCCAGCCGCGAGCCGTTCGTACACGGCGGGGACCTGGGCCACGTACCCGGCCAGCTGGGCAGGGGTCGCCTTGTCCGTAGCAGCGACCCGCTCCCCCCCGAGGGTCAGCGCCGAAGTCGGCACCGCCAGGAACCGACTCGGCCAGCTCACAACAGCTCTTCCCAGCCCCGCGTCTCGGGCACGACCCGGATGTCTTCCGGCTCCTCGTCCGCAGGCGCCTCGGTATGGCCGACCAAGGCCGCCCACGCGGCTTGACCTTCCTCCCACTGGCCCGACACGGCGACGCGCGGGCGCTCAACAGGCATCCCGGACTCGTCCAGCCCGTCGACCCCGACGACCCATGGCTCGGCGCTGAACACCACCGGCGACGGCCAGCCGGCACCGACGGGCTCTACCGCGTACCCCAGAGCGCCCACGACGAGCGTCAGGTCGTCCTCGGCCTGGTCGTCCGCGAGCGTCGGCAGGAGCTCCTCCACGCCGGTCGACGTCAGGACCCCCGTGGCGACGTGGTCCCAGGTAGCTGTGAAGAATGGCTCGAACGGCTCGTACCCTTCCTGGATCCGCAAGATCTTGTACCGCAGCCCGTCCGTGCTCAACGCGAACCGGCGCACCCCGCCGGGCACGTGCTCGACGAGCAGAACATCATCCAGGCCGCCCGCACGGGTCAGGAAGTCGGTCTCGTTCGCGTACTCACCCTTGGTGGGCTTCACCAGCGCACGAGCGTGCCCGTCGATGTCGCAGACCACTGCTCCGTCCCCAACTTGAGCGACGACCGCGCCGTCCGCGCGCAGTACCGCGACCGCCATCGTCGTCGCGAGGGCACCATCGGGCAGCCCGAGCTCGCTTGCCCTCGCCTGGACGGCCGACCGCGCCGCCGCGAACGTCGCACGTACCTGCTCGACGATGGCAACCGGGTCAAGGACCGCAGACGCGAGCGCCGACGCGGCGCCCATCACTGCCCCGCACGCAGCGAACGAGCCCAACGCGGACGTCCCAGTCTGGCTGCCGGCACCGTCAGCGACAGCCGCGACCACGCAGGACCCGTCCGGGGAGACCCAGAAGGCGAACGCATCATCGCCACCACGACCGTCCTTGATGTGCGACGTGCCAGCGACCGACCCGCCAGCGACCCGCCACGTCAACGGCGGCACGACGACGTCAGCCTCACCCATCGTCTCGAACGGCCCTAGACGACCGTGGCCCAGCCGGAGATCGGCGGCAGCGCGATCTGCTCGGTGATCTGCTCGGCTGCGGCGTCGTCTGCCGAGTGGTTACCGGAGCTCGACACCGTCGACAGTGACGCCGACAGCCACAGGAACATCGCGGTGAACGACTCCAGGCCCGCGAGCTTGATCGGCGTCCGCTCCGCGCTCGCGCGAGCGAGCATCGCCCAGTCGACCTGCTCACCGACACCGACCGGGAACACGGTCACCTTCTTGGCCCGCTCGGCCGCGTTCAACCGGGCCAGAGCCACGTCGATCTCGTCGCCAGGGTTCGGTGCCCCGTCGGTCAACAGAAAGAACCACGGCCTGTACGTCTCGATCCCGTCGGCTCGGTACGCCCGTTTGCGGTCCTCGACCTCGTCGAGGGCCACGTTGATTCCCTCGGCCATGTTCGTCGATCCGTCGGCCGTGAACCGGACCGGAGACAGGGCGCGCGCCTCCTGAAACGGGACGAGGATCTCCGCGTGCGTGTTGAAGGTCACCACAGTGATCTCCGCACGCTTGCGAGCGACCGGGTCTTGCTGGACGTTGGTGCGGAACTGCTCGAACCCTGCCTCGAGCGCCTCGATAGGTGCGCCGATCATCGAGTACGACGTGTCGACCACGAGGGCGCACGCCACCCGCGGGTCACGGTTCGCGTTGTTGACGGGAATGCCCAGCTCGTTGGTCGTCACGGCGCGTCGCCCCTCGGTGGTGTGCACGTGGGCCGACGGCCCCGCGCCAACGTACCGTCCGGCTCTGGTCCCTTGTGGGTGAATTGTCCTGGTCAGCCGCTCGGCAAAGGCGTCGCGCGCACCCTGTCCAGCCACACGGTCCTAAGGCGCTCCGCGTCGGCGTACCCCCGGCTGGTGGCGGCTTGGGTGGCCCGGTTGGCGCTGTTTTGAGCCTTGTCCGACATCACAGACGGTCCTGTCCCATGGCGGTGGTCCCATGCCCCTGCCTGTACTAGGGCACCAGTGCGTGGGGGTGTTGCCGCACGAGCGTCGTGGACCCTTGTCCTCGACGCCGGTGAGCTCGTGGGAGCAGCCCGGCTCGGGTCGGGCAGCCGTCCCTGCCACTGGACCGAGTCCTACGTGCACCACCGAGACGAACGCCAACCGCCGGTAGGCGTGTCGGTTGCGCCCCCGCCCTGGGCATACGAGCGCACGCAGGAAGGCGCCGCACCTTCTCCCCCTCAAGGGTCCGCCGGCCGGTGACCGCACTCGTCGAAGTCCCACGCGCGTTTGCCGCGACGCATGAGCTTGTTTCGATGTTCCGCAACCGCACCATCGCGCACTCGCAGTCCGACTTGTCTGGTCACAGGTCCAAGTCCTTGAACAACGATGGCTACTCGATTGCACGCTATCCGATGAGGCGCGACTCACGCATTCTTGGCTGCCTCGATCCGGCGGTCGTGGGGCGAACGCTTTACGCGGTCTGCCGTCCGACAGGACTTCCCCGGCTTGGCGCCGCATCTCGGGCACTCGACGTCCAGCGCAGATCTGCTCATGCGACGGGACGCTAGCTCACCAACGTGAACAATCGTCCAGACGAGTACGTCTCGGATAGACCGCTCCCAGCAGTCCGTCGGGAACGTCGTAGGGGGCCGGCTCAATGGTCAGATTCACGGCTTAGGTAGATCGGTTGGGATACGAGATTCCGCGTTCGCGTGGTCCGTGATTCGAAGGAGTCGGCCGGCATCGCCCGAACTGGCCGCGGGCGGTCGAGGGGGCCGGTCGAGTTCAGCGATCAGTTGGTCCATCAGGCGCGTTCGAATCGGATCGATGACCTCATCGAGTTTGTGCTCGACTGCGTCGACGAGGCCGAGGAAGGCGTGCACATGCTCCGGCGGCATCAGGCTCTGGATACTGGGCCCGACGACGTCGAGCACCTCTTGTGCCCCGGCATCGAGCACGGCGACCGCGTAGGTAACCAGGCTCATCGTCGCAGGGCCGGTGTTGACGCGCGCCCGTTGACAGTGTCAACCATTGAGGAGGCTAGTCGTGCACATTTGCGCAGGTCAGAGCCATGGTGATCGTGGAGGTGGCGGGAATCGAAAGCGATTCGGTGGGTCTCGGCGGACGTGCGCGAACGCCCTACCTGCGTGTTCGCGAACCGCGATCCGTCGCCTCCGGCCGAAATTGAGCCGATCCGTTGACGTGGTCAACGGGAGGGGTCGACTCGGGCACAGTCTGCGAACTGGCGTAAGTCCTGGCCGCCACCGACAGGCTGGTTCAGCCGGCCGCTTCGGACCGCACGCCGTCGTTGCCCGTGCGCGGCTGCTCCGCTCGGCGCCTGGGTGTTCCACTACTCCAGCCCCTGGTGCGCGCACTTCAGCGCACCGGCGCCCGCCATACTCGAGCGGTGAACCCTGACGAGCGGCGATTCGAGCTCATAATGTTGAACGAGTCGGATGACGCCCGCCTATTCGTGGAGTTGTGCAGCCACGCGGCCGACCTGGCGGAGGCCCGCGACTCGCTCGAACTGGCACTGCGGAGCATGCAGGATCCGGACTCGCCGCTTCGGGATGCCGAGCGATCGCTGGGTGGCTAACGCGGCGATGGCCTACTGCCGCACGTTCTTCCCCTCAAGGGTCCGCCGACCGGTGACCACACTCGTCGAGATCCCTCGCGCGTTCGCCCCTACGCATGAGCTTGTGGCAATGTACCGCAACCGCACCATCGCGCACTCGCAGTCCGACCTGTCGGTTACCTACGCGGTCGCCGTACTCGACGCCGAGACACAAGAGGTCCTCGATGTCATGGGGCCCAGTATCAATAGCCCGATGCCGCCGGAGCACGTGCACGCCTTCCTCGGCCTCGTCGACGCACTCGAGCGCGAACTCGACGAGGTCATCGATCCGATTCGAACGCGCCTGATGAATACGCTGGTCGCTGTTGAACACGCCGCCAACCTCGACGGCCCTCGGCCGACAGCTCGGGTGTTGCCGGCCGACGCGTTCGAATCACGGACGACACGAACTCGGCATCCCGTATCTCATCCGATCTACCTCAGCAGTGAATCGGGCCATTGAGCCGGCCCCCTACGACGTTCCCCCACGGACTGCTGAACTGACTCGAGTCACCGGCGGGACAGGACCAGACCTGCACCCGGACTCGGGCAAGGTGACCCCGAGGCGCCGACGACGTCGAAGTCCCGAACCGCCCACCGGTAAAACGCGGTTCCGGGAGCGCCCACGCCGTGAAGGCCTTCCGGATCGCCGCGTTCCTGGGTGCAGTGGACGCGTTCATTTCCAGCTGAAGCTCGCAAGCGACGAAGGCGTGAACGTCGCGCCCATCGTGCTCGGCTCGTTCGCCGGCATCGCCGTGCTCGTCTGGGTGCTGGTGGCAGTGGCCCGCCGCAGGGCGCAGCGGCGCCTGGCCGCCCTCATCGCCCAGCGACCGGGTTGGGACGCCGCGGCATGCATCTCCGCACTACGAGCCGCGGCGCCCGGCCGAAACTCCACCCCGACTCTGCGGACGGCGTCCTCTTGTTCAGTTCAACAGGCATCGAGCTTCTCGGCGGAAGCGGCGCACGCACCCCTACGACCCAGAACTCCCAACGTGTCCCCGACGTCCCGTGCACGAGAATCGCAAGAACGGATGCCCGCGAGCCCGATACCCTCTGGCGCGTGAATGGTGAGTTGGCAAACCTCGTCGCGCTGGCGCTGTACGGCACGGCCTGGCTAGAAGAGTCCAACGCGCCGCCACCAGACCTTGAACACACGAACTCGACGTTTCAGTACGTCAACTCCTTCGATGTGGAGCCTCCCCCGCGCCAATGGCGCCGCGCGGAAGCGTCGATGGACAGCTCCACGTGGCTTCACTGGCTCAACGGGCACGGCGTCGATCGCTTGTGGTTGGTACTCCCCGCTCAAGCGCCCGGACCACTGGCACCCCGGATCAGTGCCGCCTTCTCGAACGGTGGCCAGTGGGCGCTTCTGGCGACTGGGCGCAAGCCCAGCGTCTGGGTGCCGCACTGGGACGTCGGCGACCAACACGCCGCCGACGACCGCATATGGAAAGTGCGACTCGTCGGCGCCTGGGCAGACGGCGTGACACCACAGCAGCCCTCGATCGGTTCCACCCTTGTGGGGCTAACCACCGCTCTGGAGCAGGCGGCATCGCTGGCACGTGAGCAGGGCCTTGATTTCTGGGCCGCTCGGTTCGCAGACGCGATTGAACGGGCCGGGGCAGACGAACCCGATATTCCGTACCACCCCGACTTGGCGCCACGTCCGCCGGTCACGCGGGCGGCCAGCCAACTTCTCGCGGCAGCGGCGGAGTCCATGGTCTTCGGCGGGATGGGATCTTGGAACGACGTCTGGCTGGAGGACGTCGGCGCTCGGACCCGCTACGAAACCGTCTCGAGCGAGCTGTACCAATCTGTGCTCAACGCCTTCGTGGCAGCGACAAACGGCCCCTTCGAGAGGGCCGGGTCAGGTTCGACCTGCAGCCCTGAACGCAGCTGAGACCCGGTCATCGACTGGGGAGGGCGCTATCGCGGGCGATCAGGCGATCGTCCCGCGTAGATCAAACTGCGTCGCCCTGCGGTGTTGACTCGCGCCGTTGACGGCGTCAACCATTTGCGGCCGGTTATGCGCATTTACGCAGGTCAGAGCCATGGCACTCGTGGAGGTGGCGGGAATCGAACCCGCGTCCGGTGACGCAGTACCAGGGATTCTCCGGGTGCAGCCTGCTGTGATTTTCTCGGCCCCCACGCTCACACAGGCATGTACGTGGACGGGCTCAGTCGGCTAAAAGTCCCGGAAATCCCACCGGCGAGGATTTCCAGCAGTGGCTCTCTAGATGACGCTGGTTACTGAGTCGAGAGCGTACTCAGGCCAACGGACTTCGGGGCTCGCTCAGGCGGCGAGGGCGAAGTCGGTGCGGTTTGTATTGGCACCTATGGTTTTGCACGGAGCGTTGACGAGATAACCGTGCGTCCTCGACCCGCTTCTCCTGGTTCGACGATCACCGTCGAAACCGATCACCCCCATGTTCAGTTATCAAGCGCCGCCCGAGGGCGACAACCCCCAGCCTACTGCCCCAGGAGGCCGGAGGTCGCGCACATACCCGCTCAGGCGGCCGGGCCCTCGATCAGGGTGACCGTGGCGGAGTGGGACGTTCCATCCACAGACGTCCAGGTCAGTGCGAGGTCGTCGCCCGAGTTGTGGGCGGCGATCGCGGCGGACAACGCAGAGGACGTCGACAGAGCCGTGCCGTCGACCGATGTGATCGTGTCGCCGGCGGTCAGGCCTGCGGACGCGGCGGGAGTGCCGTCGACCACGCCGGCCAGGGTCGAGGAGCCGTCCTGCGAGAGGGACACGCCCAGGAACGGTGGGTAGCCCAGGACGATGTCGGCGTTGTCGACGCCCTGCTCGATCTGGATGGCGACGGCCAGGGCGTCCTCGATGCTGATCGCGTAGGCCACCACCGAACTAGACCCCGACGAGGCCGCCGTGGTCATGCCGACCACCTCGCCCTCGTCGTCCACCAGGGCCCCCCCAGAGTCCCCGCCGACGACGGCCGCAGAGAACTGGATGAGACCGGTGAGTGTCTCGGGGTCGGAGCCGGACGAGTCGGAGGCGGTCATCGTCTGGTCGGTGGCCAGGACCGAGCCTGCGGCGGCCACCAGAGTGCCGGTGCCCTGTGCGTTGCCGATCGCGGTCACCGCGTCCCCAGAGACAACGCCGGTGTCGTCGTCCAGCGCAACCGGCGTCAGGCCGCTGGCGTCGACGAGCTGCAGGACGGCGACGTCGTGGGTGGCGTCGGTCCCGACGACCTTCGCGACGTACGTCTGGCCCGTCGACTCGTCGGTGACCTGGATGGACGTCGAGCCCTCGACCACGTGGTTGTTGGTGAGGATCAGGCCGTCCGACGTGAGGATCATGCCGGTGCCGGCGGCCTGTGCGCCCTGGTAGCCCAGGACCGTGGTGATCGTGACGATGCCGACCTGCTGGTCTGCCGTCGCCGCGACCGCGGGATCCTGAGCCGTGGCAGTCGAGCCAGAGGTGCGCGGGTCGTACCCCGGCGGATAGAACGATGTCCCCTCATACGAGGCGCCTGCGGCGGCGGGGGTCGCGCTGGAATTGCGCCCGTCCAGGGTGTAGGCCGTGCCCGCGCCGGCGGCGAGGCCGAGCACGAGGGTGCCGCCCGCGAGGCCCAGGAGCAGGCGGTGGCGACGAAGGCCGGTCGACGTGGTGGCGGCAGGAGCCCCTGCGGCGGCGGTCGTGATCTCGTCCATGGTCCTGGCCCTCCCGAACGCCACCTCGGTGGTGGCTACTGAGAACAGGAAACCGGGCAAAGCGGGGAGGGCCTTGGACTCCACCCGTGAGCAACCTGTGGACCTCAGCGCGCCCAGTGCGGGTCGCGGCCGAGGTAGCGCAGGAGCTCGTCGGCGGCGCCGCCGTCAGACCCGGGCACGATTGCGGCGTAGGCGCCCCACTGGCGCAGCGGCTCGACGAGGGCGTGCGCCGTCGGCAGGATCAGCGCGGCGAGGTCGTCGTCGAGCGGCGAGTCCTGACCGGTCGCCATCGCGATGTCCCACGCGTGCACGGCGGCATCCAGGGCGGCGGCGCCAGCGGCGGTCTGCGCCGGCAGGACGCCCTGCGGCAGCGGCGTCGGGGCCTCACCGTCCGGGTTCACGTCGGCGTAGGCGCGACCGCTGGCCTCCAGGGCCGGGCCGACGAGCTCGAGCGGCGAGACGTCGAGCACCCCGTCAGGAGCGAACGGGTCCCCCACCGGGCCGTCGGCACCCGTGAGGAAGTACGCGTACGCGCGCTGGTCCCCCGCCGCGTGCTGGAGCACCTGCGCCACGGTCCACTGCTCGCACGGGGTGGTGCGCGTCAGGTCGGAGACGGAGACCGCCGAGGCGACGGTGCGCAGGGCGGCGTGCGCGCGGTCGAGGACGTCGAAGCCGGTGCTCATGGGAAGACCTCCAGATCGGGAACGGAATACTTCATTCCGTTCTAGCTCAACGGTAGCGGAATGATCCGTTCCGTTCAAGTGCTAGCCTCGAGAACGTGGAGGCACTCAGCGGACGACGAGGGCAGGCGGCCCGCAACGACGTCACGATCCTCGACGCGGCCCGCGCCGTCCTGACGGCCGACCCCACCGCTCCCGTCTCCGCGGTCGCGCAGGCCGCCGGCGTCGGCATCAGCGCGCTCTACCGCCGCTACCCCAGCAAGGAGGCGCTTCTCGCGCAGCTGTGCCTCGACGGGCTGCGCGAGTACCTCGCGATCGCCGACGAGGCCCAACAACGGCCCGATCCGTGGGACGCGTTCGCCACCTTCGTGCGCGGCATCGTCGCCGCCGACGTGCACGGGCTGACCGTGCACCTCGCGGGGAGCTTCGTGCCGTCCGACGAGCACCGCCGGCTGGCCGCGGAGTCGAGCCGACGAGCCGTCGAGATCCTGACGACGGCCCAGAACGAGCGCGTCGTCCGCGACGACCTCGAGCCGGAGGACCTCCCGATGATCTGGGAGCAGCTGACCGCCATCCGGCTCGGGGACGCCGAGCGCACGGCCGCGCTTCGTCGTCGCTACGTCGAGCTCCAGCTGCAGGGGCTACGGCCCAGCCACGACAGGCTCCCGGAGCAGCCGCCGACACCCGAGGAGCTCGGCGCGCGCTGGGTGCCGCGTCAGCCCGCCGAGAGCACGTCGGCCAGGTCGTAGCTGACCGGCTCCTCGAGCTGCGCGTAGGTGCACGACGACGGGTCGCGGTCCGGGCGCCAGCGACGGAACTGGGCGGTGTGCCGGAACCGCTCCCCCTCCATGTGGTCGTAGGCGACCTCGACCACCAGCGACGGCTCCAGCGGCACGAACGACAGGTCCTTGCCCCGCGACCATCGGCTGCCCTCGGCCTCGCGTGGCGTCCGCCCCTCCGAGGCGTAGTTCCACGGGTGGCCGTCCAGCGACGTGACCAGCGGCGCCAGCTCGGTCACCAGCTCCTTGCGACGGGCCATCGGGAACGACGCCGCCACCCCCACCGACGCCAGCACACCCTCGGACGTGTACAGCCCCAGCAGCAGCGACCCCACCGCGTCCGGCCCGGACGCGTGCGGCCGGTAGCCGGCGACGACGCAGTCGGCGGTCCGCTCGTGCTTGATCTTCTGCATGGTCCGCTTGCCGGGCTCGTACAGGCCCGCAGGATCCTTCGCGACGATCCCGTCCAGCCCCGCGCCCTCGAACTGCGAGAACCACCGCTGCGCCACGTCGAGGTCGGACGTCTGGGCGGTCACAGAGACCGGACCAGAGCCCCTGACGATCGTCTCCAACCGCGCCCTGCGTTCCGCGAATGGCAGGCCCGTCAGGTCCTCGTCGTCGAGGGCGAGAAGGTCGAAGATGACCAGCCGGGCGGGCGTCTCGACGGACAGCAGCCGCACCCGCGACTCGGCGGGGTGCACCCGCTGCAGCAGCGCCTCGAAGTCCAGCCCGGTGTGCGACGACGACGGCACGATGATCTCGCCATCGACCACGCATCGCGATGGCAGGTGCTCCAGCACCGCCGCGACGACCTCCGGGAAGTACCGCTGCATCGGCTTGGTGTTCCGCGACCCGATCTCCACGGAGTCCCCGTCGCGGAACACGATCGCCCGGAACCCGTCCCACTTGGGCTCGTAGAGCTTCCCCGCGGGGATCGTCGGGACGGACTTGGCGAGCATGGGATCCACGGGCGGCATCACCGGAAGCGTCATGACACCAAGTCTTACCAGCCCCCACCCCCACCGCCGCCGACGCCGCCCCCGGAGAACCCGCCGCTGAACCCGGAGCCGCCGGACGAGCCGGGCGTGGGAGCGGAGATGGACTCGGTGGCGATGCTGGAGAAGCGGTCGAGCGACGAGGCGAAGGCCGAGGCCCAGTAGATGTTGGCGCCCGGGTAGTAGCCGCCCACGTACCAGCCCGGCTGCGGGACGGCGCGACCCTGCGCGGCGAGCTCGCTGAACACGCGGGCCCAGCGGTCGGCGAGGCCGAAGACGATCGCGTACGGGAGGTACCGGCTGAAGATGTCCTCGCCCTCCTCGAACTTCAGCTGGTTGGCCTCGGCGGTGGCCAGGTACCGGCGGAAGCCCATCGACTGCGCGAGGGCGGCGGTGCCGTCGGCGGTGCGCGCGGGGGCGGCGTTGGACATCGTGAACACCGCGATCCCGATGATCCCGATCGCGATGGGGATCAGCAGGCTGCCGCGGACGTCGGAGAGCACGTTGAACGCGATGAAGCCCAGGATGCCGGCGACGACGATCAGGCCGATGCCCGCCGCCTTCCAGGCGGACCGCACCGACTTCGGGTTGGCGCGGAACCAGCCGCGCGACGTGACCTCGTCGTAGAGCCCGGTCTGCACCTTGGCCATCGACGCGGCGAACGTGGTGCGCAGCTCCGACAGCTGCACCGACGTGCGGCCGGAGAAGATCTCCATGAGCAGCGTGTCCTCGAACGGCAGCAGCGTGCCGTCGCGGTTCTTGAGCTGCACCAGGGTCCAGTCCTTGGCCTTCTTGTTCGGGTTGGACCGCGGCACCTCCTCGATGCGCAGCCACCCCCGCACGGCCAGGTCGACGAGCGTCGCGGTGACGTCGACGGGGTCGGCCTTCTCGTCGATGAGCGTGCCCATCTCGCCGGGCACCATCCCGGTGGGCGGCTGGAACTGCACCGACACCGGCCCGCGCTTGTCGCGGAAGCCGGTGTTGCCGGGCTGCCCGTCGGCGGGGCGCAGGCCGGGCGTGAGGCCGAGATACGCGATGTCCCGGCCGGACCGGCGGACTCGTCGGACCGCCAGGAACGTGCCGGCCACGAGCACGACGAGGGCCGCGATACCCAGCGGCGAGACGGGCTGGACCTGCG
Source organism: Cellulomonas sp. P4_A2 (assembly GCF_056402515.1). Classification (NCBI taxonomy): domain Bacteria; kingdom Bacillati; phylum Actinomycetota; class Actinomycetes; order Micrococcales; family Cellulomonadaceae; genus Cellulomonas; species Cellulomonas sp. P4_A2. Next base: position 156,046 of record NZ_JBFUHG010000005.1, on the reverse strand, counting down.
CGAGCGGGTCGGGCTTCGCGACGAGGATCGGCTCCACCCCGGGGAACGTCCCGCCCGGCCAGCCGGTGACGGTGGTGAGCGGGTCGCCCGGCGACAGGAGGTCCTGCGTGTAGGACGCAGTGTCACCCGTGGCGGCCGCGGACGTGCACGACGTCGTGGAGCCCTCGGGGCCCGCGAAGCAGACCGCGCCCTGGACCGCGGCGGGGCCGGTGACCTCGGCGGTGATCGCACCGACCGGCACCTCGAAGCCGACGCCGATGACGTTCCAGTACAGCTCGTCGCCGGAGTGCTGGGCGTTCGCCGGGTTGAGCCAGCCGTCCACGGTGTACGACACGTGGTAGGTCTGCACGCCGGAGACGTTGTCGATTCCCGGGTCACCGATGCGCAGGATCAGCGCCGTGTCGGTGTTCTCCTGGTTGACCTGCGCCGGCGCACCCGTCGAGCTCGACGCCGAGATGTCGGAGTAGTGGAACTCCCGGTCGTGCTGGTCGTCGTAGTAGACGCGCGTCGGGTAGGTCAGGTACGGGCCGTGCCCGGGGTCGTCACCGAAGTCGAAGTCGAAGTCGATGTCCACGCGCGCGACGCCGTCGGCCCCGAGGACCGTCGTGACGTCGTACCGCGTGATCTCCCGGCCGGAGGTCTGGTCGACGGCGGCGAACGCCGGCGCCCCCACGGAGAGCAGAAGACCGAGGGCCAGCAGGATGCCGGCGAGACGCGCCCTCACAGGTCACGCTTCTCGCGGATGGCCCGCGTCGCCTCCATGTTGTCCTGCCTCTCCCGCAGCGCCTGGCGCTTGTCGTACTCGCGCTTGCCGCGCGCCAGGGCGATCTCCACCTTGGCGCGTCCATCGAGAAAGTACAGGGACAGCGGGATGATCGTCTGCCCCTTCTCGCGCGTCTTGGACTCGAGGCGGTCGATCTCGTCGCGGTGCAGCAGGAGCTTCCGCTTGCGACGAGGCGCGTGGTTGGTCCAGGTGCCCTGGCTGTACTCGGGGATGTGCACGCCCTCGAGCCACAGCTCGTGGTTGGTCACCTCGCACCAGCCGTCGACGAGGGAAGCGCGGCCCATGCGCAGCGCCTTGACCTCGGTGCCCGCGAGCACCAGCCCGGCCTCGAACACGTCCTCGATGACGTAGTCGTGGCGGGCCTTGCGGTTCGAGGCGATCAGCTTGCGCCCGGACTCCTTGGCCACCGTCGTCGAACCCCGTTCCCTGTCTTGGTCGCGCGCACCTGGTGTGCCGCCGACCGAGCCTACCTGGGCGTGGCCAACGGTTTGAGGTGGCCCCACAGTGTCGCGACGCCGATCGACGCCCCCAGGAGCACCGCGCTGCCGACGACGTCGAGCACGTAGTGGTTGCCCGTGGTGAGCACGACCGCGGTCATGACGAGCGGGAACAGCCACGCCAGCAGCGCCAGCCGCGGGTGGGCAGGCCGCAGCGCGAGCCAGACCGCGTATGCGCACCACGCGGACAGCGCCACGTGGTTGCTGGGCATGGCCGTGTAGCCGTGCGGGTCGGCGCCGTCGACGATGTCGTGCTCCGCGACGATGTCGACCACACCCGGCTGCGCGAACCGCGGCGGCGACATGGGCATCGCCCAGTACACGGGCAGGATGAGGACGAGCATCGCGACGAGGGTCCGACGAACGACGAGGTAGACCTCGGCGTGCCGCACGTACACCCACACCAGCGTCCCGACGACGGCCAGGTAGTACGAGCGGTAGACGAGCACCGCGAGCGTGATCAGCACCGGCTGCCCGGCCAGCCACCCGTTGAGCGACAGCTCGATGTCCAGACCGAGCGCGCGCTCGATCGCGTGCAGAGTCAACGCGTGCGTCTCGGCGGCGGAGATGTCGTGGCCCGCCGCGGCGTGCAGGCGCACGAAGACGAGGAAGACGAGCAGCAGGAAGACCAGCTCGACGAGCACGGCGGGACGGGCGCGCGGCGTGGCCACGCGGGCCACGGTAACGGTCAGAGGCCGAGCAGCGGCCGCGGGTTCGTCGTCGCGCCGTTGACGTACACCTCGAAGTGCAGGTGGCACGCGGCCGACGTCCCGGTGTTGCCCGACCGCCCGATCAGCTGGCCCTGCTCGACGTGCTGGCCGGCGCTCACCGCGAAGCTCGTGAGGTGGTTGTACGACGCCGACAGCGCGTTCCCGTTGACGAAGCCGCTGTCGATCATGACCTGGTTGCCGAACCCGAAGCGCTGCTTGGCCCAGGTGACCGTGCCGGCGCGGCCCGCGTAGATCGGCGTGTTGCAGTAGGTGCGCAGGTCGATGCCGGCGTGCAGCCGCACGTAGTGCAGCGTCGGGTGCATGCGCATGCCGTACTCGGAGGTCACGTAGATCGGGTTGACGCTCGTCGGGTTGGCGAACAGCGCCCGGCCGATCGGTCCGGCCGGCCCGTGCGGGTTGCCGGCGGCCGCGTCCCGGGCCTTCTGCGCCTCGATCGCCGCGACGAGCTCGTTCTGCACGGCCGCTGCCTCGGCGTCCGCGGCGGCGAGCTGGGCCTCGAGGGAGGCCTTCTGCGCGTCGAGCTGCGCCTGCTGGGCGACCTGCTGGGCCAGGAGGTCGTCGAGGGACTTCTTCGCGGCCGTCGCGGCTGCCTTGGCCTGGTCGGCCTCGACCACCTTCTGGTCGGCGTCCGCCTTCAGCTCGGTGATCTTGTCGCCCACGGCGGTCAGGCGCGCCTCGGCGTTCTTGTTCAGCGCGTCGGTCGCCTTGAGGGCGTCGAGGATCTGCGACTGCGTCCGCAGCGCCGTGGACAGCAGGCCGTACCGCTGGACGAAGTCGTCGGTGCTCTGCGAGTCCAGGATCACGTCGAAGCCCGAGACGCTCCCGCCGCCGCCCTTGTAGGCCTCGCGAGCCATCTGCCCGATCGCCGCACGCATCGCGTCCGCGTTCGCTGCGTCCGTCGCGATCGTCGTCGTGATCGTCGCCTGCTGGTCCTTCGCGTCGGCCAGGCGGGCCGCGATGATCGCCGCCTCGCGCTGCGCCTTCTCGAGCGCGGCCTGGGCGGCGTCGACCGCGGCCTGCGCGGGCACGATCTTGGCCTGGGTGTCGGCGAGCTGCAGCGCGAGCGCCTGCAGGCTGGCGTCGGCGCCCTCCATCGCGGCCTCGAGGTCGTCGCGCGCCTTGGCCACGGCGGCCTTGTGGGCCTCGGCGGCCTTGCGACGGTCGTCGATGCTGTCCGCCGACGCGGGGCTCGAGACGAGCGCGCCGATCAGCAGGGCGAGGATCGTCAGGATCGCGAGCCGCTTCGTCCTCATGTCACACCTTGGTGTAGCGGGAGAGGGTGACCAGCGACGAGATCGCGGCCAGCACGATGGCGATGATGATGAGGATCGGCGCCACGGTGAGCACGTCGGCCGTGTCCACGTACGGGATCCAGTTGACGGACTCCGAGAGCCAGTCGCTGACCAGGTACTCGACGCCGAGCCAGAGCCCGGCCACGGCGAGCAGCGCGCCCACGGTCGCGGCGATCGCGCCCTCGAGCATGAACGGCAGCTGGATGAAGAACGTCGAGGCGCCGACGAGCCGCATGATCCCGGTCTCGCGCCGCCTGCTCAGCGCCGAGAGCCGGATCGTCGTCGTGATCAGCAGGACCGCCGCGAGCAGCATCACCGCGGCCAGACCACCGGCCAGCAGGGTCGCGTGGTTGAGCACCGAGAACAGCTTGTCGAACAGCCGTTGCTGGTCCTGGACGTCCTCGACGCCCGCCCTGCCCGACACCACGTCCGCGACGAGCTGGTACTTCTGCGGGTCGGTCAGCTTGATCCGGAACGACGAGTTCATGTCGTCGACCGTCACGGCCGCCGTCCAGGCCTGGTCCTTGAACTGCTTCTGGAACGACGCGAAGGCCGCTTCCTTGGTCTCCGTGTAGATGTGCTCGATGTACGGCTTGATCTCCGGCGACGCGAGCGCGGCCTCGATGTCGGCGCGCTGGTCGTCGGTCACCTCGCCGCTCGCGCACGTGGGCACCGACGAGTTCTGCGGGCACAGGAAGACCGAGACCTCGACCTTGTCGTACCAGTCGTCCTTCATCTTGCCGATCTGGATCTGCAGCAGAGCGGCCGAGCCGACGAAGGTCAGCGACACGAAGGTGACGAGGATGACCGAGATGGTCATGGACAGGTTGCGACGAAGACCGAGGCCGATCTCCGAGAGGATGAACTGCAGGCGCATCAGCGGTCCGAGCCGTAGACGCCGCGGGACTGGTCGCGCACGAGCTCACCCGTGGCCAGCTCGATCACGCGCTTGCGCATCTGGTCGACGATCTCGTCGTCGTGCGTCGCCATGACCACGGTGGTGCCGGTGCGGTTGATGCGGTCGAGCAGGCGCATGATCCCCAGGGAGGTCGTCGGGTCGAGGTTTCCCGTCGGCTCGTCGCAGAGCAGGATGTTGGGCCGGTTGACGAACGCGCGCGCGATGGCCACGCGCTGCTGCTCACCACCGGACAGCTCGTGCGGGCGACGCTTCTCCTTGCCGGCCAGGCCGACCATCTCGAGCGTGTCCGGCACCGTGGTCAGGATGTGGTGGCGCGGCTTGCCGATGACCTGGAGCGCGAACGCCACGTTCTCGAACACCGTCTTGTTGGGCAGCAGGCGGAAGTCCTGGAACACCGCGCCGATCTGCCGACGAAGCTGCGGGACCTTCCACGACGACAGCGTGCCGAGCTCCTTGCCGGCGACGAACACGCGTCCCGCCGAGGCCCGCTCCTCGCGCAGCACGAGGCGCAGGAAGGTCGACTTGCCGGAGCCGGAGGCGCCGACGAGGAAGACGAACTCCCCGCGCTCGACGTCCAAGGACACACGGTCGAGGGCCGGTCGGGCGCCTCGCGCGTAGACCTTGGTGACGTTCTCGAATCTGATCACTGTGCTCGTGGCCAGTGTTCGGGGACGGGGTGAGAGAACTGAAGCGGTCAAGCGCTGGCCTCGTCGAGAGTAGGCAGCGAGCACTGCCCTACCCGGTGGTGACACGCCGACGGTTGCCTGTGAGAACGGGGCCGGCGGGGTGGTATGCCCGTTGTGTCCGGTCGTCAGGCCCCGCGCACCCGGAGTCGGTGCACCTCGCCGAGGTCCTCGCCACCGGTCTCGAGCTGCTCGCGCCGCGCGTCGAGAGTCCCGGCAGGGTCCTCGAGGACGTCGGCGAAGGCGACCTCGGCGGCCCCGACGAGCTGCGCGTCGGACGCCAGCTCGGAGCGGATCAGCTGGGCCTGCTCCCGGTTGGGCCCCAGCGTGCGCGCGTACGCCTGCACGAGCGTCGGCTCCAGCGTCGGGTACAGCGCGCCCAGCGTGCCGCCCAGCACCACCACGCGCGGGTTGAACAGGTTGACCAGGCTGGCCAGCCCGAGTCCGACCCATTCCCCCGTCCTGCGCACCCCGGCGATCGCGCGCCGGTTGCCGACGGCGACGTCGTTGATCACGTCCTCGATGTCCGACTCCCTGGGGTCGCGGCCCACCGCGCGGATGATCGCCGCGTCGCCGATCTCGGCCTCCCAGCAGCCCCGCGACCCGCAGGAGCACACCCGGCCGCCCGGCTTGACCAGCAGGTGCCCCACTTCGCCGGCATACCCGCCGGAGCCCTTGAGCAGCTCGCCGTCGACCACCACGCCGCCGCCGACGCCGACCTCGCCGCGGACGTAGAGGACGTCCTGCGAGCCGCGCGCGGCACCGCGCAGGTACTCGGCCACGACGCCCAGGTCGCCGTCGTTGCCGATGGTGATCGGGTAGTCGTCGCCCAGCTTCTCGCGGAGCATGTCCGCGAGGTGCACCTCGTGCCAGCCCAGCGGGGGCGAGCGCCGGACGAGGCCGTCCGGCTGCCGCACGCTGCCCGGCACGGACACCACGAGCCCGAGGCACAGCGAGCCCGGCGTCGCGCGCCCCTGCATCTCTGTGGCCAGCGTCGCGATCAGGTCGACCACGGCAGGCACGTCGTGCGTCGAGGTGCTGTGCAGCCTGCGCCGCACCTGGAGCAGGTAGCCGCCGAGGCCGACCCGCGCCGCGCCCACGCTCGACGTCGTGATGTCGAACGCGAGCACGTGGGCGCTGGTGCTGACCGGCTCGACGACGTTCGACGGCCGGCCCTTGCCACGCACGACGCCGGGTCGCTCACGCACCAGCCCGAGCTTGACGAGCTCAGAGGTGAACGACCCGACGGTCGAGCGGTTGAAGCCGGTGCTGGCCACGAGGTCCGACCGTGTGGCCGGGCCGTTGAAGTGCAGGAGCCGCAGGACGGCCGAGAGGTTGGCGCGCCGGACGTCGTCCTGAGCCGACGCGTCCGCACGCCGGACGGGCGGACCAGCACCTAGCCGCACGCGCGCCTCCCTTCCGTTCTCCGAGGCTAGCCGCGGCCGGTCGACCGGGCCTGTCGACGGGAGATGGCGTCCACCGCTGCCGCCGCCGCCAGGACGGCGCCGGTGACAACGTACTTGACGCCCGAGGAGTAGCCGAGCAGGGCCATGCCGTTGTCGATCACGGCGATGACCGCGGCACCGATGAGGGCATCGATGATCCGGCCCTTGCCGCCGAAGAGCGACGTGCCACCGATGACGGCCGCCCCGACGGCGTACAGCAGCACGTTCGAGCCGCCGGCGTTCGGGTCCACGGACGTGGCACGCGACGCGGCGAAGATGCCGGCCACGGCAGCCATGGAGGAGCAGATCATGAAGCACGCCAGGCGCACGCTGGCGACCTTGATGCCCGCACGACGCGTCGCCTCCGCGTTGCCACCGACCGCGTAGATGTGCCGGCCGAACGCGGTCCGGGTGAGCACGAATCCGAGCACGAGCGCCAGCGTCACGATGACCGGCACCACGATGGGCACGCCGATGATCGAGGTGCGCAACGGGTTCAGGCTCCGCTCCTGGTTCAGGACGGCGACCATGCCCAGGACGAGAACGGCGATCGCGCCGATCTTGATCGCGATGATGCCGACGGGCGCGGCGAGCAGGCCACGCTTGCGACGCAGCTGCCACGTGCGCAGGCTCGACACCCCGTACGCGACGACGGAGAGGATCCCGATCGCCCAGCCGATCAGCGGCGGGACATTCTTGTTCTGGATCGCGGTGATCACCGGGTCGCTGATCGAGATGTTGCCGCCGGAGCCGATGATGAGGAGCACGGCGCCCTGCAGGGCCAGGAACATCGCCAGCGTGACGATGAACGACGGGATGCCGAGCCGGGCGACAAGCGTGCCGTTGATCAGGCCGACGACCAGACCGGCGACGATTGCGCCTCCGACGGCCGCGTACCAGGGCAGGCCGTTCTTGGTGAGCGCGGTGGCCAGGATCGCCCCGCAGAAGCCGGACGTGAAGCCGGCCGACAGGTCGATCTCGCCGAGCAGGAGGACGAAGACGAGCCCCATCGCGATCGTCGCCACGACGGCGCCCTGCTGGAACAGGTTGGCGATGTTCAGGGTCGACGGGAAGGTGTTCGGCTTCATGATCACGAAGATCGCCAGCAGCACCAGGAGCGCCAGGATGGCCGGCAGCGACCCCATGTCGCCGCCGCGCACCTTGCTCCAGTAGTTGGTGACGGACTCGCCGAACGTCGGCTGCTCCACCGAGCCGGCCAGGAGCGAGGGCGCCGCGTCGTTGCGGTCGGGACGGGAGACGGTGGGCGTGCTCATGCGGGGGTGCTCCCGTTCGGTGCGTCGTTGATGGTCGAGGCGGCGCCCGCGGGAGTCGGCGCGAGAGCGGCCGAGCCGCTCGTGATCAGCTCGATGATCTCGCTGCGCGACGTGTCCTTGGCGCGCACCTGCGCGGCCGTCTGGCCGAGATACAGGACGTTGACGGAGTCCGCGACCTCGAGGACCTCGTTCATGTTGTGGGACACGAGGATCACCGCGAGGCCGGCATCCGCGAGTCGGCGGACCAGCTGCAGCACCTGCTCGGTCTGCGCGACGCCGAGAGCGGCGGTCGGCTCGTCCAGGATGACCAGCTTGGAGTTCCAGAGCACGGCCCGGGCGATCGCGACGGTCTGCCGTTGCCCGCCCGACAGGCTTGCGACGTGCTGGCGGATGGAGCGCACGGTGCGTACCGAGAGTGAGGCGAGCACCTCCGCCGCACGCGTCTCCATGGCCGACTCGTCCAGCCGGAAGCCCTTCTTGATCTCCCGGCCCAGGAACATGTTGTGGACGATGTCGAGGTTGTCGCACAGCGCGAGGTCCTGGTACACGACCTCGATGCCGAGCGCATTGGAGTCGCCGGGGGACGCGATGTGCGTGAGCTCGCCCTCGAAGTAGACCTCGCCGGCGTCGAACGGGAAGATCCCCGCGATGCCCTTGATCATGGTCGACTTGCCGGCACCGTTGTCGCCGACGAGCGCGGTGACCTCACCGGCTCGAGCCACCAGGTCGACTCCACGCAGCGCGTGGACCGCGCCGAAGTTCTTGCGGCCTCCACGCACCTCGAGCGTCGGGGGCGGGGCCAGGTCGGGTGCGGCATGCGCTGCTTGGGTCATCGTCCACCTCGTCGTCACTCGGTTCACCCCGCGGCGTTGCGGGTCTGTGCGGTCGTGCTGTGGTGCTCAGGCACCAGGCCGGGGCCGGCCGCYCCCGCGGMCCGSCCCCGCCTGATACCTGGGTGGCCGCGGCGKCGCGGCCACCCAGGTGTCGTGATCAGGAGATGCCGGCCTCGGCGCACTTGGCGGCGAAGTCCGCGGTGCAGACCTTCTCCTTGGTGGTGTACCCGTCCGCGATGACGTCCTTGACGTTGTCGAAGTAGATCGCCTGCGGGTCCAGGAGGACCGCCGCAACCTTCTTCTGCGTCTCGGAGTCCTCGACCTCGCCCGTGGCGAGGCTCGAGGTGTCGTCACCGTTCGCAGCCGCGATGGCCAGCGCCGCAGCGGCGTCGGCCTCCTTCTTGACGGCCTTGTAGACGGTCATGCACTGGTCGCCCGCGAGGATGTTCTGCAGGCCCTGGTCGGTCGCGTCCTGGCCGGTGACCGGGACGGTGCCGTTGACGCCGTTCTTCTTCAGGATGGCGATCGCGGCGTTGCCGAGACCGTCGTTGGCTGCCAGGACACCGTCGATCTTGCCGCCGGTCTCCGTGTACATCTGCTCGAAGATCGTGCCGGCCTGCTGGTTGTCCCAGTCGGGAACGGCCTGGTCGGCGACGACGGTGTAGTCGCCGCTGTCCGTCTTGGCCTTGAGCGCCTGGACGGCGCCGGCCTTGAACAGCGTGGCGTTGTTGTCCGTCGGCGAGCCGTTGAGGAACGCGATGCTCGCCGACGTCTTGCCGGCGTCGGTGAGGCACTTCTCGAGGCCCTCACCCTGCAGCTGGCCGACCTTGGTGTTGTCGAACGAGACGTAGTAGTCGGCCCCGCCGCCCAGCGTCAGGCGGTCGTAGTCGATCGTCGCGATGCCCTGGGCCTGTGCCTTCTGCAGCACGGCCTTGCCGGAGCCCGAGTCGAGGTTGACGATCATGAGGACGTTGACGCCGCTCGTGATCATGCCGTCGGCGATCGTCTGGAACTGGTTCTTGTCGCCCTGCGCGTTCTGGATGTCGTAGTCCACGCCGGCTGCCTCGAAGGCCTCCGCGAGGTACTTCGCGTCCGCCGTCTCCCAGCGCGCCGAGGACTTCGTGTCGGGCAGGATCACGCCGACCTTCGCCTTGGTCGCGGCTGCACTGGAGTCGCCGCTTGCCGTGTCACCGCTGCTGGGCGTGTCGCTGCTGCCACAACCGGCCAACAGGAGTCCGGTGGCCATCACGGCCGCCGACGCCAGAATCATGCTCCGTCGCATTGTGCTCCCTCTCGTGACGACGCCTCGTTGCGCTCGTCTCCACCCGGCGCTTACGGGCGCTCGGACTATGTTGCGGGCGACAACATATGGCCCTCGCCCGACGAACCACAAGGTCACGGGGGCAGTTCGTGGTCAAACCGTGATGTTGTCACCCAGACGTGACCCGACCGAGACCTCCCCGAAGCACGGGTCCGCCGAGAATGTTCGGCCGGGCAACAAAGACGGAAGTGCAGGTCAGGACGCGGACTTCTCCGCGGAGCGGCGCCAGCGGATGCCCGCCTCGATGAAGTCGTCGATGTCACCGTCGAACACGGCGGCGGGGTTTCCCACCTCGTGCTCGGTCCGCAGGTCCTTGACCATCTGGTACGGCTGCAGGACGTAGGAGCGCATCTGGTCGCCCCAGCTCGCCTTGACGTCGCCGGCGAGCTCCTTCTTCTTCGCGTCCTGCTCGGCCTTCTTCACCAGCAGCAGCCGCGACTGCAGCACGCGGAGCGCGGCGGCGCGGTTCTGGATCTGGGACTTCTCGTTCTGCATCGAGACGACGATGCCGGTCGGGATGTGCGTCATGCGCACCGCGGAGTCGGTCGTGTTGACGGACTGCCCGCCCGGGCCGCTCGAGCGGAAGACGTCGACCTTGATCTCCGACTCGGGGATGTCGATGGAGTCGTTCGACTCGATGAGCGGGATCACCTCGACGGCCGCGAAGCTCGTCTGGCGCCGGCCCTGGTTGTCGAACGGCGAGATGCGGACCAGGCGGTGCGTGCCGGCCTCGACCGACAGGTTGCCGAACGCGTAGGGCACCTTCACCTCGAAGGTCGCCGACTTCAGGCCGGCCTCCTCCGCGTAGGAGGTGTCGAGCACCGTCGTCGGGTAGCCGTGGCGCTCCGCCCAGCGCAGGTACATGCGCAGCAGCATCTCGGCGAAGTCCGCCGCGTCCACGCCGCCGGCGCCCGAGCGGATGGTCACGACCGCCTCGCGCTGGTCGTACTCCCCCGACAGCAGCGTGCGGACCTCGAGCTCCCCCAGGTCCTTCGTGATCTTCAGCAGGTCGGCCTCGGCCTCGGCGAGCGTGTCCTCGTCGTTCTCCTCGGCCGCCATCTCGACCAGCGTCTCGAGGTCGTCGATCCGGCCGCTCAGCTTGCTCATGCGGTCCAGCTCGGCCTGCGTGGCCGACAGCGCGCTCGTGATCTTCTGCGCGGCGTCCGGGTCGTCCCAGAGGTCCGGCGCCGAGGCCTGCTCCGAGAGCGTCGCGACCTTCGCCTCGAGCGCGGTGGGGTCGCTCACCGCCTGGATGGTGCCGAGGGTGGTGCGCAAGTCATGGATCGCGGTGCTGAAGTCGGTGGTCGCCACAACCGTCCAGGCTACCGGAGCGGCTACGACGCACGCGCCGACGACTCCGCCTCCAGCGTGATCCCGTCCTGCCACGGCGCGAGCACCCAGCTGAGCACGACCGGGTGCGTCACCGCGCCGAGGTGCACGTGAGCGGACGTGCCGTCCGGGGTCGACGCGTCGAGTACCACGAACTGGTCCCACTGCCCGGCGGCGTCCGGGTTGTCGCGCAGGTACTGCTCGACCTCGTCCCGGACGGCCCCGTCGGTCAGCGGCAGGCCCGGGTCGTGGTCCGACCCGGGCGCGTAGTACCGCTCTCCCGCGACGGCATCGGCCCCCTCCAGCGCCAGCACGTCCGCGAGCGCGAGCAGCCGCTTGCGCTCCAGGTGCACGTGGGCGGCCGACGCGACCACGGTGATCAGGAGCAGCGCGATCACGACGAACCCGAGCGTCAGGATCATGATCTGGCCGTCCTCGTCGTCCCGCTTCATCCGTGCTCCCGGTAGGCGTCGACCGGTGCCACCCGCTCCGCGCTGACCGGGACCTCCAGCGGGACGACGTCGCGGACGAACTGCGGGACGAACGGCAGCGGCACCACCAGGTCGACGCGGGCGGCCACGTCGCTGCCGGGCTCCAGGCAGGGGGTCGACGAACAGCTCAGGGTCAGCGCCTCGACCGGGTCGTCGTCGAAGCCCTGGTCCCGCAGCGCGATCCCGGTCGCGGCGACCGCCCTCGCCGCCCCCTGGTCGGCCGTGTCGGCGACGACGTACGTTCGGGCCGCCTCGCGCGCGGCACCCTCGGCGGCGAACGACGCCGCCTCGAGCCGCCCGAGCACCAGCACCAGGTAGATCAGTGGCACCAGGAGCACGAGCGCCAGGCCGAGGAACTCGACGACGGCGCTGCCGGAGTCGTCGCTGTGCCACCTCACGGGGTCTCCACCAGGGCGTGGCCGTGGACCGTGAGCGAACCCCCCGGGCCGAGCAGCCCGACCAGCGGCAGCGGCGCGACCACCTCCACCTCGATCTCGTCCAGGCCGTCGATGCGGGTGGTCGTCGCGGTGACGTCCTGCGCGTAGGAGTCGGCGAGCGACTGCCCGACGAGCTCGCGGGTGCGTGCCGCGCCGTCCGCCGGCTGGTGTCCCGCCTGCGCGGCGTACCGCGCCCCCTCGGAGGCCGAGTCGATGAGCGTGTTGCGCACGTGCAGCACGATCGTCAGCTGCAGCACGCCGACGAACAGCACGGTGACGAGCGCGCCGACGAGCGCGAAGTCGACGATCGCCGACCCGTGCTCGGACGTGCTGGGGTTCCAGGGCCGCCAGACTCGGCTCAGGGCCCGGTGACCCCGTCGATCGCCGTCTCGAACACGTTGGAGAGCGCCGGCCCCGCGACGAGCCAGAGCGCGGTGACCAGTACCGCGGTACTACTAGGTGGGTTAGAATTGGGGTATGCCCACAGCCCGCCGAAACCGCCGCCACGACCCCTTCGATCTCGACCTCGGAGGGCCCGATTCGTGCGTGATCTACCTCCGTCTGTCGCAGGACCGCACCGGCGAGGGGACCGCCGTCGAGCGGCAGGAGAAGGAGAGCCGCGCGCTCGCCGCGCGCCTCGGGCTGGTCGTGGATCGCGTCTACCGCGACAACGACTTCTCGGCGACGAACGGGCGGACGCGGCCCGACTTCGAGCGGATGCTGGCTGATCTCGCCGACGACCCCAAGCCGATCGTCGCCTGGCACCAGGACCGCCTGCTGAGGCTGACGTCCGACCTGGAGCGCGTCATCGCCCTCGACCTGCCGGTGCACTTCGTGGCGTCGTCGGACCTCGACCTCGCCACGCCCGCAGGCCGCGCCGTCGCGCGCACCATCGCCGCGTGGAGCGCCTACGAGGGCGAGCAGAAGGCCGCGCGGCAGCGGTCGTCCAACAAGCAGTCGGCCGACAACGGCCGGTGGCAGTTCTCGAACCGGCCGTACGGCTACCGGCGAACCGACGGCAAGGTCGTCATCGTCCCGGAGGAGGCCGACCTGATCCGCGAGGGCTACCGGCGCTACCTCGCCGGGGAGTCGTTCTACGCCCTCGCGAACGACTGGAACGCGCGCGGCATCACGACGTACGCGGGCAAGGCGTGGTCCATGACCGTCGTTCGACGGATGCTCCGCAACGAGCACTACGCGGGCCTGTCCGCCTACCTGGGTCGGCGCGTCGAGCCCGAGCAGATCGAGTGGGAGCCGCTGATCGACAAGGCGACGTTCCACGACTTCGAGGTGATGGTCGACGAGCGGGCCCGGCCCGGTGGGTGGTCCACTCGGACCAAGCACCTGCTCTCGGGGCTGCTGGTCTGCGGCCGGTGCGGGGCACGGATGCTGGCCCGGCCGGAGAAGGACCGCACGGGCCGACCGGAGAAGGACCGCATCACCTACGCCTGCCACGACAACTGGTGCGCCGTGATCGCGGCCGAGCCGGTCGACGAGGTGGTGGTGGGAGTCGTGCTCGACCGCCTCGCCGACCCGCTGGTGGTGCGGCGGCTGCGCGAGGCACCGGACATCGCGCCGCTCGACGAGGAGATCGCCGACGTGTCCAGACGCCGGAACGCGATCGTGTCGATGGTCGCGGACGGTCTGCTGGACCGGCGCGCGGCACGTGACCAGGCGACGCGGCTGACCGACCGGCTCGAATCGCTGCGCAAGCGCCGCGCGGTGCTGAGGTCGCGGTCGCCGCTGACGGACCTGGCCCTCTCGCGGTCGGTGCCGAAGCGGTGGGAGGCCCTCCCCCTGGTCGACCAGCGCCGCGTGATCGTCGAACTCGGGATGACCGTCTACATCGACCCGCTCGGACGCGGCCACAAGGGCCGCGAGATCGAGCGCATCCGGGTGGACTGGGAGCCCGTCGCCGACGTGGCCGACGTGGAGGAGGTCGCCTGATGAAGCACTACGACGAGACGATGGACACGCCCGACATGAACCGCGTGCTCGCGGTGGCGTACCGAGGCGGGACGTTGGAGCAGGCGCTCTCGGTGACCAGCAAGATCCCGCCCGAGGACGTCCGGGAGTTCTGGGACGACACCCTCGCGGGCATGGCCCGGCACCCGCTCGGACCGGGAGAGTTCTACTCGATGATCGAGGAGTGACAACGGCCGCCTGACCCCTCGGAGATCGGGGCCACGGCCACCATCTCGACTCGTGAACGGGCGGCTGAGCAGCTGGATACCGGGGTAATCTGGGACTTGCACGAGGCGAGCGCTGATGGCCCCCACAGACGGGAGCCGTCCGGGAGTCCGTAGGGCGTCAGGCGGCACGAGAGGCCGGAAACCGTCCCAGCGGCCCGTCATCGAACCAACAGCGGGCGTGCACTCCGAACCATCGGGAGTGCTCCCATGCCTCGCTATGCCACCGTCGCCGCAACGGCCCGGTTCCTCGACGTCTCCGTGAAGTCCGTCCGCAACGCCACCTACCGGCACCTGTTCGCCGCGTACCGCGCACCCGGTCACCGCGCACTCGTGTTCGACCTCGATGAGGTAGCCGAGGCCGTCACCGCCGACGCCGGTGCGCGACTCCGGATCGGGCCCCGCTCCCCGCTCTACGCGGGCGGCAAGGCCGAGGTCCGCGTGCTCGACCACGCCGTCAGGGTCGAGGCGTGAACGCCGCCGTCGCGGAGGCCGTCGCCCGCATCGTCGCCGCCGCTCCCCCGCTGACTGAGGACCAGGCCGACACCCTCGCGGCGATCCTGCGGAAGCAGCCGCCGACCCCGCCGCCGCCGCCCGTGAAGCGGACCCCGCGCACGCCTCGCAAGCGCTGGGACGCGGCGGGGCTGACCCGGTGAGCGCGCTGGAAGGTCGCGCGATGAGGCCCGTGCCGAGGGGCGTCGTCACCGACCTGGTGAAGCAGGCCGCTGCTGACCAGGGACTCCGGGCGTTGACGACCTTGCTGGGAGAGCAGACCTTCGTCCGATGCGTCCTGTGCTACCCGAACGGGGTGGAGGTGGGGGACGGGGAGTGGGGTCCGAGGCGGACGGTGAACCTGGTCAGTTACGGGCCCGGGTGGGCACCTCCGAAGGACGGTGGGTGCAAGGACGAGGGCGCGGTGACGATCACGTGGACGGTGAGCGGCGGCCGGGAGACTCTGGTCGACGCCGACCGGATGCTCGCCGAGGCCGAGGTCGCCTGCTGCTGCCACGACGCCGGGGACGCATTGGCCCGCTGGGAGTGGCGGACCGACGTGGCGGCACGGGTCGCTCGCGCGATCGAGGCGAACAGCCAATGGGCCAAGTTCTACGCCATCCAGCAGGACCGTCGGGAGGCGCAGCAGCGGTACGAGCGAGCCGCCCGCGCGGTCAGCCTGGCGGCTGCTCGGCTGACCCACCACGAGCGCGTGCAGGTCGTCCGCGAGGTGCTGACCGAGGCCGGTCTGCGGGTCAGGGTTGAGCAGGCGAAGGTCTGGTGGGAGTGCGGGCACATCGAGGACGACGGGTCGTGGTCGGTGCAGGCTCTGATCGTCGGCGAGGGTGTGCCACAGGTGACTGAGGACTCCTGCACCAAGCACTCGTACCCGCTCGGCCTCGCCACCCTGCTCGCGAAGTACGGCGCTGTGGCGGCTCTGGACGACAAGGCGAGGGCTGCGTTCCGGGCCAGGGCCGAGAGGACGGGAGAGCGGCGGGGGCGTCGGCCAGGCGGCACGTCCGGGTCGCGGCCTGCGAAGGAGGCGACGGAGCCGAGGGTCGAGTGGGACGCGGCCAGCACTCGGGCGTGGCTCGTCGAGCACGGCGTCCCGATGGACCTCGCGATCCAGCCGATGATGCGCTGGATGGAGGAGCACGCCGACCCGACCATCGCGAAGGGCCACCCGCCGCGTCGGTGGCTCGGCCCTGCCAAGGCTGCCGCCGACCCGTCCTGACTGGGCCCGCGCGACCCCCGTCCCGTACCGCGTACCGCCGTACCAGGGGGCCCCCTAAAGGGGGCCCTCCCCCTGGTACGCGGTACGCAGTACGTGCCGTGGTCCGCGCTGGGCTAAGGCTCAGGCCCGACTGGTCTGGTGGCGGTGCAGCGAGCACACCAGCGGGCGGCGCATGAGGGCGATCTCCAGTTCGATGGCGAGGTCCACGTCACCGCCGAACTCCGGGTCGAGCGCGGAGGGGTCCGCCTCGTACATCGCGCGGAGGCGACTGCGCAGCGGGTTGTCCCCGTTGGAGGCGACAGCGCGGGCCATCGCCTCGGCGGTGTACGGGCTGGGCTCGGGCCAGAGGGTGCCGGTCCGGCTGGAGGTGGCAGCGGTGGTCGTGTCGGTCGCCATGATGCTCATCGGTGCTCCTTCGTGATGCTGACAGATCGCGGTGATCTGTCAGCAAGTGTAGTACGAGTGTGGCTCCGGCCACGAGGTCGGGACGGACCCCATGCCACCGGTGGACCCATGTCACCGGCTGACCTATCGAACCGGTCGACCTATGGAACCGGCTGAGGTTGACCCGATGCGACCGGCCGACCCCTTGCAACCTCTCGGGCTAGGGCCGCTGGGCTCGCACCGCGACTGCCCACTCCGGCGTCCCGATGGCCGGGCCCGTGGCGACCGCCTCGGTGATCGTGGGCTCGGACGCGGGCGCAGGCTGCTCGATGGCGGGAGGGCGGTCGGCGCGCTGCTCTGCCCGGTACTGCTCGACCGCAGCAGCGGACATCCGCTGAGCCCTCGCCAGGGCGCGCTCGCGTCGGTCCCGGGAGGAGATGCCCTCGAACGGGTCCGTCATCGCGTCCACCTCCGGTGCTACTTTTTGTGACACATTTCGATTCGCTGTCAGAAACCTCCTAGGATCGTGGCACACGCCGGGTTGCCCGCTCGGCACATGCCCGAGGCCCCCGATGCCCACCACGCCGCCCCCGATCTCCCGCCGCGCACGACGACGCGCCGCCCGTCCGCCGGAGGCCCGCGAACGGCCCATCGACCGAGGCTCCCTCCATCTGCTCCCCGGCTGGACTCCGGCGGTGGGCATCGCCAGCAGCCCAGCCGGGGAGCACCGCCCGCCCGTCCCGGTCGCGCCCCTCGACATCGCCGTGGCGCGAGCCCGCCGCAACGACCTGCTCGGCGACATCGCGTTCACGCGCCGGATGCTGCACGCGCTCCAGTCCGTGCCGTGCCCGCAGCACGGCGCGGCGAGAGGTGAGCCGTGCTGGCTGCTGGAGTCGTCGACGGTGGTCGGCAAGCGCCTCACGGCCCTGTGCGCGTGGAGGCTGGAGCGCTCGCGGCGGCTCCTGTTCGACCCGGAGGTGGCTGCCGCGCACTCCGCCGAGCGCGTCATCCGGCACCCTCGCCCGGACCGGACCAGCCTCGCGTCCGCGTACCGCTCGACCTCGAACGGCTGGGACCGACGATGACGGAGGCAGCAGCATGACCTACACCAAGCCGACACCTGACGAACTGGCCGCCCGCCGACGAGCCCGCGCTCTGAGGGACGCCGCGAGCATCCGCGCATCCCTCGCCGCGAGAGCCTCGGCGCGGACCGAGACGACGGCCGTGGTCCCGACGGTGCTGCTCGCGGGAGGACCACCGACTGCAGCTGTGCCACGGCCGGCCGCGCCCGACGACCCGGACTCCCTCGCGAGGTGGATCGCCGACCGGGCTCGCGCGGCGAGCACGGCGGCGGCGCTGACCGCCAGCGCGCGTGGTCTGCCGACGCCGGACGTGACGGACCTGAGCCCTCGCGAGGTGGCTGCTCTGAGCCAGATCATCAGACGCGGCCGGGTGCGCCGAGCGATGGCTGCGGTGGCGCGGTGAGCGCCGTCCTGGCGTGTGGCTCCTGCGGGATCGCCTGCCCGGACCCGGACCCCGCCGACGTGGTGACCCTCTCCGTGCTCGGCCGTGAGGGGACGCCGCAGCCGCACCCGGACATGCCCGCCCAGGGCGGGACCGTGACGATGGCTCTGTGCGCGACGTGCTCGCAGCGCCGCCGCCGGGCTGCTGCCCTCGTGGCCGACCCCGCGCACGCGCGGCTGGTGGCCCGGATCGGCTCCCCCTCCATCGCCGTGCACCGCGTCGGCTGCGCGTTGGACGCCCTCGCGGCGCTAGCCGTGCTCGACGGCAGCGGACGGACGGCCGAGCCCGCGCCGGACCTGCTGCCCGCCCTCGTGACTCACCTCGCCCCTGCTGGTGCCGGTCTGCGGTGGTCGGCCCGGTACGCGCCGGGGTGGACCCGAGGGGCGGTGGCCGGTGCCACGACTCCCTCGCCCTGGGCGCACCTGGGCTCCTCCGACGTCGCGGCAGCCCGCGAGGGGTACGCGGCCGTCCTCGCGGACCAGGTGCACGCCCTGCACCCTCGGGAGATCCGGCCGCCGTCCGGCCGTGGCGGTTGCATGTTCTGCGGCGTGGGCTCGGTGAGCGTCGAGCCCGTCGGCGTGCCCGCTTGGGCCGTGTGGCGGCAGGTCACCGGCGTGAACCCGTACAGCATCGGTGGACGGCGGTCCCCCGGCGGCGTGAGCGGCTACCTATGCCCGCTCTGCTCGGACGCGGTGGACTCGGTGGGCTCGGTGGGCCGGACCGCGATGGAGCGGGCCGTGCTGGCGCACGTGGGCCTCACCTCGGACGGCTACGCGCCGGTGGAGATCGAGGGGCTCGTGGCGTGGGCCGTCGCACCCGGACGACCGGCTCCCTCGGGCACGCCGTGGGACCACCTCGACCTGAGTCCCCTCACGGCCGACGCGCTGCGGTAGCGGTGGCTCCTAGGAGCAGCCAGCCAGTTCGAGGGACTCGCCGATGTAGGCCATGAGGTCGGCGTTGTTGTGGCCGGTCCTGGTCATCGTCGCCTCGTTGTTGGCGTCGGCGATGTCGAACTGCTCCTGGAGCCCGGCGCAGTCGCCCGCAGCGGTGAGGTCGTCGATGCCGGTCTGCACGGTCGGCGAGTAGTCGCCCCACGGAACCTCGTGCCGCGCGGGCGCTGCTGGCTCGGCTGGCTCGGTGGGCTCCGGGCTCGGAGTCTCGGCCTCCTCGGTCGGCTCTTCGGTCGCAACCACCGCCGCAGTCTCGGTAGCGGAGGGCGAGGCCGTCGAGTCGTCGTCACCGCCGCCGAGAGCATTGCCAATCGCGCCGATCACGAGGACGGCTGCGATGAGCCAGACCCACCACTTCATGTACCAGGGCTTGCTCGCGGCGGGGCTGGCGTCGGTCATCTGGGGGCACTCCTGCATCGGTATCTGAAACGGCTCGGGCCGAAGTGTGCCACGCCTGTGGGACCGGCCAGGGGCTGCCGTCCGCTTTGCCGTTTCAATCCGTCTCAGCACGGATGCAGCGCTGAGCGGCGAGGTGCCCCCGCCGCGCTGACCTGCGCCGCTACGGTCCGAGCATGGCGATAGAGGCAGGGACGTTGGCTGCGTGGGCGTTCGGCATCGCGGCCGTCGCCCAGTTCATCGTGAACCGCCGCGACATGAACGCGCGCAACGCTCAGGACCGCGCCGACGCGAAAGCACGTGAGGATCGCGCGCGGGACGACGACCTGGACCGACGGTGGCTGGCCGAGAAGCGGCTGATCTACGCGAAGGTGCTCGGCGCGCTGACCGCGCAGAGCCGTGCCCTCGCGCGCCTCAGCGCCTCACGGACGCTGATCGGCCGCGCGGATCCCGCCGAGCCGGAGCGGCTGGCGCAGGTCCAGGCCGAGTGGGCGGAGATCGAGGAGACGCTGGGCGAGTTCGACCTCCTCGCGCCCGACGGTGTGCGCGAGGTGGTGGGCCGAGCGGTCGACGCCGTCTCCACCTTCGAGTGGGCGTTTCGCAAGAGGCTCGGCCCAATCGACGACGCAGACGACGAGGAGCGGGACCAGGCGTTCGACAGGGCGGACGCAGCGCTGAGCGCGGCTCTGGTGGCCCTGCGCGCCGATCTTGGAGCGGGCGGTCCCGCAACCGCGGCATCCCGCCGCTGAGACGTGGCTGGCACGTCACGGACTCGCGGTCAGTTCACGCGGCTGACGTGGGGTGACGTACCTGTGAGTCTCGTAGCGATACGGTCAGTAGCCCGGCCGTCATCAGCGTCACCAGCACCCAGCCCGGCACGTCCCCACGCTCGCGGTCGTCGTCCCCGACCCGCTGCAGCAGCGTCCCCACGACGCGATGCCGCCAGCCCCCTGCGATGGTCCTCATCCGCGTTCCTCTCGTCGGTTCCTGTCCGCGCCGGCCCTTCCGTGCGGATGTCTCGGTGCGAGCGGCTCACAGGCCGACCCGCAGCACCACCATGCTCGGGAAGACGGCGAAGACGACGGTGATCGGCAACAGCAGGAACACCACCGGAATCATCATCGCGACCTCCTTCCGGCCGCCCGTCTCCATCAGCTCGCGGCGCCCCTCCTCGCGCACGTCCTGCGCCTGCGCTCGCAGGACGTCGGCCAGCGGCGTACCCCGTTCCACCGCCACGGCGACGCCCTCCGCGAACCGTGCGAGGGCGGTCAGGCCGGTGCGGTCCGCGAGCCCGTCGAGCGCGATCGTGAGGGGCATCCCGGCGCGGGCGTCCGCGAGCGTCTGCGCCAGCTCGCCGGTCAGCTCCCCGCGGGTGGTGCGCACGACCCGCTCCAGCGCCCCGGTCGCGCCCTCGCCCGCGCCGACCGCGAGCGCCAGCAGCTCCGCGACCGTCGGCAGCTCGGCCATCATCCGGGACTCGCGTGCCCTGATCTCGCGCGAGAGCAACCAGTCGCGGACCAGGACGCCGGACAGCCCGCACAGCGCGACCAGGAGGACGAGCACGACCGGGCTCCCGCCGCGCGTCGTCGCGACCACGAGCGCCAGGGCCAGCCCGGCCGCGAGCGACAGGACACCCCAGACCACCTGCCCGGCCCGGAACTGCTCGACGGACTCGGAGCGGCCCGCGCGCACGAGTCGTCGACGCAGCTCGGCGGTCGGCGAGCCGAGCCGGGTCACCAGCCGGACGGCGTCGGACATCAGCGGCGCGACGAGCCGCTCGATCGTCGCGAACGGCCCGCGGACGGTCGGCGAGCGCAGGAGCCCCGACGAGGTCCGCTGCGGTCGCAGGTACGGCGCCAGCCGGTCGTCCAGGCTCACGCGCCGCGTGCGCAGCCGCACGAGCACGAGCAGCAGACCGAGCCCGCCGAGGAGCCCGATCAGCGCGCCCTGCAGCACCGGGCTCATCGCAGGACCCGCGGGTCGTCGGGGAGCCGGGCGATCCGCAGCATGAGCAGATAGGCGACGACGGTGCACGCGGCACCGCCGAGCAGGACCGCGAAGCCGGCGGGCGTGTTGTAGGCGGCGGCCGCCTCCGGGCGGGTGGACAGCAGCGCGAGCACGATCCACGGCGCGGCGACGGCCAGCCGGGCGGCGTTGACGGTCCAGCTCTGCCGCGCCTCCAGCTCGCCACGGGTGCGGACGTCCTCGCGCAGGAAGCTGGCCAGGGTCCGCAGGAGCTTGCCCAGGTCCGTGCCGCCGACGTCCCGCGTCAGCCGCAGTGCCTCGATGATCCGGTCCGCGACGGGGTCGGCGAGCCGTGCCTTGAGGGCATCGAGGCAGTCGCCGAACCGCCCGGTCGCGCGGTAGTCCTCCGCGAAGGCCGCGAACGCCGGCCGCAGCTCGACCGGGCCGCGCTCCCCGATCTGGGCGACAGCCTCGGGCAGCGCGAGCCCGGCGCGGATGCCGGAGCCGAGGTGATCGACGACCTCGGGCCACAGCTGTCGCAGCCGGGCGCGGCGTCGCCGGGCGCGACCGCGCACCAGTGCCCACGGCCCGGCGGCCGCGAACGCGGCGAAGCAGACGGCGATCGTCGGGGTGCGCGTGAGTGCGAGCGCCGCGACGAGGACGAGCAGGCCGACGAGCGCGCACGCAGCGACGAGCCCGCCGGGCGTGGCACCGGTCACGCCGGCCTGCACGAGCATGTCCTGGGTCCGCGCGTACCAGCCGTCGCGGCCGCGTCCGGACCCGGAACCGGCCTGCTGCGCCCAGAACGACCACCAGACGCACGCCACGCCCGCACCCAGCAGGAGCCCGACGACGACGCCCATCAGCCGCGCCCGCGCAGCAGCGCCGCGAGGTCGGTGCCGGTGCGGACGAACCGCTCGGCGTGCGGCGGGAACCCGTCGCCGCGGACCAGGTGCCCGTTGCGCGTCGCGAAGATGTCGGCCGTCTCGACGATCCCCTGCTCGACCCGGCCGGGCACCGCGACGACCTCGCGCAGCACGCGCCGCCCGATCGCGTCGATGTCGAGGTGCACGACGAGGTCGACCGCCGACGCGACCGTCGGGACGACGAACCGGTCGGAGATGTTCTCGCCCGCCAGCAGCGGAAGGGTGCAGAGCTTGGTCAGCGCCTCGCGCGCGGAGTTGGCGTGGATCGTGGCCATCGCCGGCACGCCCGCGTTCAGGGCGATCAGCAGGTCGAGCGCCTCGGCCTCGCGCACCTCGCCGACCAGCAGCCGGCTGGGCCGCATGCGCAGCGCCTCCTTGACCAGCCGACGCAGTGGGATCTCGCCCGTGCCCTCGAGGCTCGGCTGGCGACACTGCATGGCGACCCAGTCGCGGGCGACGAGCCGCAGCTCGAACACCTCCTCGCACGTGATGATCCGCTCGCGCGCGGGGATCGCCCCGGCCAGCGCGTTGAGCATCGTCGTCTTGCCCGCCTGCGTCGCCCCCGAGACCAGCACGTTCAGGCCTGCCCGGACCGCTGCGTGCAGGAACGCGGCCGCGTGCGGCGTGACCGACCCCAGCGCGACGAGGTCGTCGAGGTTCGTCGCGCGCACCACGTACTTGCGGATGTTCACCGACCAGTGCCGCCGCGTGACGTCCGGGATCACCGCGTGCAGGCGCTCACCGCCGGGCAGCGACGCATCCACGAACGGGCTGCTGAGGTCGAGCCGGCGACCGCTGACCTTGAGCATCTGCTCGACCAGGTCCCGCACCTGCCCGTCCGTGAGGATCGTCGTGGTGAGCTCGGGCTCCCCGCGCCGCGCGACGAAGACCTCGGTGGGGCTGTTGATCCAGATCTCCTCGACCTCGGGATCGTCGAGGTAGCGCTGCAGCGGACCCAGCCCGGCCACCGCGTCGAGCACCGCCTTGTGCGCCGCGGCAGGGTCGATCAGCGGCGGCACGGCACCGACCACGGACCGCTCGTCGTAGTCGGCGATCACGTCCGCCACCAGCGCCACGACCCCCGGCCGGTCCCGGACCGGGTCCATCCCTCGGCGCCGGATCAGCTCCCGGACCTCGGTCTCAAGGATCGCCACACTGTCCACGGTGCGCCCCTCGACCCCAGTCACTGTGCCCGATTCATCCGTCATTGTCCGAATACGTGTCCGCGGAACGATAGGGGAAGCGACACGCATCGCGCAGCCCGTTGTCCACAGACCAGACCCGTTCACCCGTCCGGGAGCGGACCTTGCCCCGATCGAGGCCCGGGCGGACTAGCGTGGACCGGTGACTTCGAACCTGACCACCCCCTTGCCGACTGGTCGCCAGCACATCCTCGAGCTCGGTGACCAGCGAGCCGTCGTGGCCGCCGTCGGTGCCAGCCTGCGCGAGTACACGGTCGGCGGACGAGATGTCGTCCTGCCGTATCCCGAGGACGCGATGGCGCCGGCGTTCTCCGGAACTGTGCTCGCGCCGTGGCCGAACCGCCTGCGCGACGGCCTGTACCGGTTCGAGGGCGTCAACTACGACGTGCCGCTCAACGAGCACGACCGGCAGACCGCGCTGCACGGGTTCGTCTCCTACACGACGTTCACGACCCTCGACGAGAGCGTCGACTCGGTGACGCTCGAGCACGTCGTGGTGCCGACGCACGGCTACCCGTGGCCCGTGCGCCTCGTCGTGACGTTCAGCCTCACCGATGCCGGCCTGACCGTGCGCACCGACGTGACCAACCTGGGCTCGTCGACCGCCCCGTTCGGGCTCGGCTTCCACCCGTGGCTCTCCCCCGGCGAGGGCACGGTCGACGAGGCGACGCTGCAGGTCGACGCCGCGCGGCACGTCACGGTCGACACGCGGCTCCTGCCCACCGGCACCGAGGCCCTCACGGGTCGCTTCGACCTGCGCGCCGAGACGAACCTGCGCGGGATCGCGCTCGACGACGCGTGGCTGGAGCCGATCCGCGACGAGGACGCGCTCACCTGGGTCCGCTTCGGCGGCTCCGACGGGCGCACCGTGGCGATGTGGGCCGACGCGAGCTTCCAGGCGTGGCAGGTGTGCACGGGAGACTTCGTCGCGGCGATCAAGCGTCGCGGGGTGGCCGTGGAGCCGATGACCTGCATCGCGGACGCGTTCCGCACGGGCGACAACCTCATCGAGCTGGCGCCCGGCGAGAGCCGCGAGCTCACCTGGGGTCTCCAGCTCCTCTGACGACGAGGCGCGGCGGTCCGCAGCGCAGCGGGCCGTCAGCCGTCGTAGTACTCGCCGTCGGCCTGGACGCCCTTGACGTACTCCCAGTGCCAACGCTCGTGCGGGCCGCTGCCACCGGGCTGCGCCCACTCGGGGTTGGCCCAGCCGTAGGCCGGACCGTTCTCGTTGAGCCAGGCCCACTTGGCGCCGGACGTCTGGTCCTGGCAGAGGTCGACGGCCAGGCCCCAGCCGTGGTTGCTCTTGCCCGGGGCCGCCGCGAGGCCGCCCTTCTGGGCCTTGACCGCGCGCTGCTCGGCGAGCGTCCGGTAGCCGGAGCTGAGGCACAGGTCGGCCCCGAACCGCGCCGCGAACGCCTGGTTGAAGTCGGCGAGCGAGACGGCGGCGTCAGCGCGCAGCTGGGTGTGGTTGTCCCAGAGCGTGCAGAGGTCGGCCTCCTTGAGAAGGCCGTTCTGACCCGCCTCGCGCACCGAGCCCTCGCAGCCCGGGAGGCTGGAGCGGATGTCGTTGCGGCTGGCACCGGTCACCTCGCGGCTCGCGAGGGCCCCGTCGGCCGAGACCAGCGACGCGGGCGGCAGGTCGGAGAGCTGTGAACCGGCGAGCGCCGTGACCGTGCTGGGCAGCGTGGAGTCCGCGAGCGCGTCCGACCCGAAGGCGACGGGTGCGGGAACGAGGCCTTGGCTCACGGGGATGATCACCGTGATGCCCGCGAGGACGCTGAGCACACCCAGCCGCGCGGCCACGCGGGTCGAGCGTCCCGACCGGCGGGTGACCGTGTGAGGGGCCGCCTCGGGCGCCTGGGTCGTGGCGACCTCGCCCGTGTCCGCGAGCTCCCACGGTTCCTGCTCGGTCGCCAGGATCGCCGGGACGATCGCGGTCTCCTCGGCGGGGCTGGCGGTCCGCACCACGCGGCTCGGCCGGTGCGGCGCAGGGTCCGTCGCGACGATCGCAGCCGCCTCGGGCTTCGTCGCGACGACGGCGGTGGGAGCCGAGTCGGTGGCGGGCGCCCGGTCCGCGACCGGAGCCGGGTCCGTGGCGGGCACCGAGCCCGAGTTCGGCGAGACGTGCGGGGATGGAAGCGAGACGTGCGGGGCCGGAAGCGGGGCGTGCGGGCCCGGAAGGAGGTCGGCGGGGACGACGTCGATCGTCTGTGTGGCGTCCACGGCCGGCGTCGCCCGCAGGACCTGCGTGACGTCCGCGGGCTGCGTCACCAGGACGCTCTGCGGTCGCGCGGGAGCGCTCACGGTCGTCGGCGTCACGCGGTCCGGCAGGACCGGGATCGCGACGGAGGACTGGGCCCGGGGCCGCGCACGACGCACCGGCGCCGACGAGTCGTCGGCGGGGGTGCTGGCGCGTGCCGCACGACGGGAGCCGGCGGTCGACACGGGGGCCGACGTGGTGACCGGAGCGAGGGCGTCGGCCTCGGTCGAGGGTGCGGCAGCGGCGCGGGCGGCACGCCGTCCGGTCGGCGGCGTCGCCGGACCGTCCGACGCGGCGGGCTGGGGCGACGCGGCAGGAGGCGCCTGCACGACGGGCGACGGCTGGGAGAGCATCGGGCGCACCGTCGTCGCGACGGCGGGCTCGGCCGACGGACGCGAGACGTACCGCGTGACCTGCGCGGGCGGGTTCTGCACGCCGCGGGCACCGGAGGCGGAGGTCGAGTCCGGACCGGCCGCGATGCTGCGCGGGGACGTCGGGGCGGGCGTACGGGGAGCGACGGCCGGCGTCGGGCCGCTGCGCACGGAGACCGGAGAGTGCGGGTCGGTCCGCGGGCCGGAGGCGGCGGAGACCTCGGGCGTGGGATCTGTGGTGCGCTCGACCTCTCGGAGGCGGCGGCGCGTCAGCGGAGCGGATTCAGGCTCGACGCTGTGCGATCCCACGACACCTCCCGTCCACCGTGCGTTGTCTGTCCGTGTCGCGAGAATGTGAGTGCGACCGCGGTCACGAAACCATAACGGGTGAGAGCGAGGCATCCAAGTCCCTGGACGGGTGTCCAGTCCAGAGATCGGGACAATCCCGGACAACACGCTGCGCGACACGCCAGAAAATGCCCGCGATCAGGACATCTGCTCCCGCTGCATGGCGTCGCGGACCTCTCCGACGAGCTCCTCGAGGATGTCCTCCAGGAACACGACACCCACCGTCGAACCCTCGGAGTCGACCCGAGCGAGGTGCGATCCGGAGCGCTGCATCGCGGCCAGTGCCTCCTCGACTTCATCCTCCGGACCGACCACGGCCAGCCGCCGGACACGCCACCCGGGTACGGGCTCGGACCGGTCGGCCGCCTCGGCGTACAGGACGTCCTTGAGGTGCAGGTAGCCGGTGGGCACGCCGGCGTCGTCGAGCACCGGGAACCGGCTGAACCCGGTCTTGGCGACGAGGCGCTCGATGTCCTCGGGCGTGCTCCCGGCGCCGACGGTGACCAGCTCGTCGGGCGCGATCATCACGTCGGCGGCGGTCTTGACGGAGAACTCGATCGCACCCGTGAGCAGACCCTGCTCGTCGTCGAGAAGGCCCTCCGCCTGCGACCGCTCGACGATCGAGTGCACCTCCTGGGCGGTGAACGCGGACGCGACCTCGTCCTTGGGCTCGACGCCGAACGCGCGCAGGGTGTGGTTGGCGATCCAGTTGAGCACCGAGATCACGGGCCGGACCAGGCGGGCGACCCACACCAGCGGCGGGCCGAACATGAGCACGGCACGGTCCGGGCCAGCGACCGCGAGGTTCTTGGGCACCATCTCGCCGAGCACCACGTGCAGGTAGACGACGATCGCGAGCGCGACGACGAACGCGATGACGTGCGTCATCTGCTCGCTCACGCCCCACGACTCGAGCGGGTCAGCGATGAGGTGCGCGATCGCCGGCTCGGCGACCACGCCGAGGCTCGTCGAGCAGACCGTGATGCCGAGCTGGGCGCACGCGAGCATGAGCGACACGTGCTCCATCGCCCACAGCACGGTGGCAGCCCGACGGTCACCCGCACGGGCGAGCGGCTCGATCGACGAGCGTCGCGCGGAGATGATCGCGAACTCGGCGCCGACGAAGAACGCGTTGGCGGCCAGCAGCAGGACCGCGAGCGAGAAGGCGAGACCCGCGCTCATCGGTCGGCCTCCTCGTCGGGCACGGCGACCTCGGACACGGCGACCCGCTCGACGCGGCGCCCGTCCATCGCGTCGACCCGGAGCCGGACCCGGTCGACGGTGATCTCGTCACCCTCGACGGGGATCCGGCCGAGCTCGAACATCAGCAGCCCGCCGAGCGTCTCGTACGGCCCGTCCGAGGGGACCTCCAGCCCGGTGGTCTCCGCGAGCTCGTCGGGACGCAGGACGCCCGGCAGCAGCCAGGAGCCGTCCTCGGTGCGGGCGGCCGGCGCACGGCGTCGGTCGTGCTCGTCGGACACCTCCCCGACCAGCTCCTCGATGACGTCCTCGAGCGTCACGACCCCCGAGGTGCCGCCGTACTCGTCGACGACGACGGCCATCTGCAGGCCCTGCTCGCGCAGCCCCACCAGCAGCGGGCCGAGGTGCACCGTCTCCGGGACCTGCGGCGCCTCGACCATGAGCGCGCCCGCGGGCACGTCGGCACGACGCTCGTACGGCACGCCGATCGCGCGTCGCAGGTGGACCAGGCCGACGATGTCGTCACTGTCGTCGCCGATCACCGGGAAGCGCGAGTGGCCGGTCTGGCGGGCCAGCGCGATCACGTCGGCGGCCGAGTCGCCCCGACCGACGACGACCAGCCGCAGCCGGTCGGTCATCACGTCGACCGCGGTGAGCTCGGTGAAGTCGATGGAGTTGGTCAGCAGCGTCGCGGTCGACTCGTCGAGCGTGCCGACCTCCGCGGAGCGCCGGACCAGGGCGGCGAGCTCCTGCGGCGACCTGCCCCCGGACAGCTCCTCGCGCGGCTCGACGCCGACGCGGCGCAGCAGGGCGTTGGCGCTGCCGTTGAAGAAGGTGATCAGCGGCCGCAGCGCAGTGGTGAACGCCCGCTGCAACGGCGCGACCGCGCGCGCGGTGCCCAGCGGCCGGCTGATGGCGAGGTTCTTGGGGATCAGCTCGCCGACGACCATCGAGAAGCCGTTGACCAGCACGATCGCGATCAGCGCCGCGACGACGCCGCCCACCACCTGTCCGAGCGCGGAGTCCTCCAGGGGGATCCGCAGCAGCCGGACGACGGCGGGCTGGGTGGTGTAGCCGAGCAGGACGGTGGTCAGCGTGATGCCGACCTGGGCGCCCGAGAGCTCGGTGGACAGGCGCCGCAGCGCCTTGAGGACGGACTGGCTGCGGCGGTCGTCGGGCGACGTCTGCTTCTCGACGACGCCCGGGTCGAGCGTGACCAGGGAGAACTCACTGGCGACGAACACAGCCGTACCGAGCGTGAGCACGACGCCCAGCGCGACGAGGAGCCACTCGGCGATCACTCGGTCGCCTTCGGTCGAAGAGCGACGCCGACCCGCAGGTCGGCGTGGGAGGGAACACGAAGAAGGAACTGGATGTGGCCGGCACTGCCTCCGTCGGGTCTGAACCGATGGGGACGCCGGCAGCTACTTGAGCTGCTCATGGTGCGCCACATCATACGGGGGCCCGCGGTCGCGGCGCAGGGTCTGACGGCGAGGTGGCAGCGTCATTCCTCGCACCGTGTGCCACGCTGACGGCATGGCGAACGTGAACGGTGGGCCGACGTCGGCACCCGGAGCCGGCGGCTCCACGACCGTCCTCGTCGTGGAGGACGAGCCGGCGATCGCGCAGGCGATCGTGCACCGGCTCTCCGCGGAGGGCTGGTCGGTCGAGTCTGCGGGCGACGGGCTGGCGGGGGTGGCGGCCGCGAGCCGGCTGCGCCCCGACGTGGTGGTGCTCGACGTGATGCTGCCCGGGATCGACGGGCTCGAGGTGTGCCGGCGGATCCAGGCCGAGCGGCCCGTCCCGGTGCTTATGCTCACGGCGCGCGACGACGAGACCGACATGCTGATCGGCCTGGGCGTCGGCGCCGACGACTACATGACGAAGCCGTTCTCCATGCGCGAGCTCGTCGCGCGCACCAAGGCTCTGCTGCGCCGCACCGAGCGGGCCGCGCGCGCCGTCGAGATGGCCGCCGCCGAGCAGCCCGACCCGCCGCTGGTGTTCGGGGACGTCACCGTGGACCGCGCGCAGCGCCGCGTGACGCGCGGTGACACCGAGGTCCACCTGACGCCGACCGAGTTCGACCTCCTGCTCGCCCTGGCGGCCTCCCCGCGCACCGTCCTGACGCGCGAGCGCCTTCTCGCCGAGGTGTGGGACTGGGTGGACGCCAGCGGGACCCGCACGGTCGACTCGCACATCAAGGCCCTGCGTCGCAAGCTCGGTCCCGACCTGATCCGCACGGTGCACGGCGTGGGCTACGCGTTCGAGCCCATCGAGCAGGGATCCGGCGACCCGGTCTCCGACGGCCCGGCGACCCAGGGCGCGTGAACGCACCCCGGCACGTCCGTGGCGAGCTCGCCCGCCCGCGGATCCCGGACGTGCGACCGCTCGACCGCTTCCGCTCGATCAAGATCAAGCTCGGGATCCTGGTGGCGGCCACGGTGGTCGCCGCGGCCTTCATCACCTGGATCGGTCTGACGTACTTCCACCTCGGTCCCACGCGCACGCTGCCGATCGCGATCATCGGGTCCCTCGTCGTGACCCAGGTCCTGGCCCGCGGCATGACCTCCCCGCTGCGAGAGATGACGTCCGCCGCGCGGCGGATGGCGTCCGGCGACTACAGCCAGCGGGTCCAGGCCACGAGCCTCGACGAGGTCGGCCAGCTGGCCAGCGCCTTCAACACGATGGCCGACGACCTCGAGCAGGCGGACACGTTCCGCCGCGAGCTCGTCGCGAACGTCTCGCACGAGCTGCGCACGCCGGTGACCGCGCTGCAGGCCCAGCTGGAGAACATCGTCGACGGGGTCAGCGAGCCCGACCCCGTGACCATGCAGGCCGCGCTCGCGCAGACCGAGCGGCTGGGCCGGCTCGTGACGTACCTGCTCGACCTCTCGCGCCTCGAGGCCGGCGACGTCAACCTCGAGATCAGCGACCTGCGCCTGAGCGACTTCCTGGAGGAGGCCGCCGAGGGCGCGATGCTCGTGGGCGCCGCCAAGCGCCTCCGGTTCCCGGTGGTCGTCGTGCCCGAGGACCTCACGGTGCCGGCCGACCCCGACCGGCTGCACCAGGTGATCGCCAACCTGTTGCACAACGCGGTCCGGCACTCCCCCGACGACGACGAGGTCCGCCTGGAGGCGTCGGTCGTCGGCGGTGACGTGCGGATCGACGTCGTCGACCACGGGCCCGGCATCGCGCGCGACCAGCGGGCGCACGTGTTCGAGCGGTTCGTGCGCGGGAACAGCCCCGCGCTTACGGGCCAGGGGTCTACCGGGGGCACCGGGCTGGGCCTCGCGATCGTCCGCTGGGCGGTCGACCTGCACGGCGGCCGCATCGAGGTCGCGGACTCCGACGTCGGCTGCATCATGCGCGTCACGCTGCCCGCCAAGCAGGGGTGAATCGCCCGGTTCACCCCCTTCGCACGATCGTGCACAACCATGACCTCGCAGGGCCGCCGACAACCTCGCCTTGAGGTCCGCCGAACTGCCCCGTTGCCCCGCGTTGACCCGGCTGTGTCGGCAAGGTGAAGACACGCGCGGATCCCGTCCGATGAGGCGTCCTGAGGCAGGTCGGGAGGCGTCCAGGCCGTAGTGTTGTCATCAACAGAACCAGCAGCGACGCGGTCTCGGACCGCAGCGGAAGTGGGCGATCCCAGCGTGACCCAGAAGGCCGATCCCGACTCGGCGCGCGCCGTCTTCGGTGCGAACGAGTGGCTCGTGGACGAGCTGTACGAGCAGTACCTCAAGGACAAGAACGCGGTGGACCCCGCGTGGTGGGACTTCTTCGAGGGCTACAAGCCCGAGGAGTCCACC
Organism: Cellulomonas sp. P4_A2; assembly: GCF_056402515.1. Classification (NCBI taxonomy): domain Bacteria; kingdom Bacillati; phylum Actinomycetota; class Actinomycetes; order Micrococcales; family Cellulomonadaceae; genus Cellulomonas; species Cellulomonas sp. P4_A2. The sequence continues at coordinate 124,760 of NZ_JBFUHG010000005.1, read as the reverse complement.
ACGAACGGCGCGGCCACCACCTCGTCCGGCTCGAACGGCACGGCGGCGACCACGACGAGCGCACCGCCTCCGACCAACGGCACAGCTGTCCCCGCCGTGGCTCCCGCGACCACCAAGGCGACGCCGCTCGTCGCCCCCGCGCAGATCCCGCCGCCGGTGCGGGCCCAGGGCGCGCACGTCGCCCCCGCACCCACCTTCGTCGAGCCGCCCACGACGACGTCCCCGATCGCGACCGCCCAGCCTTCGACCGCGCCGTACGCGCAGGTCGCCCAGCGCGCCCCGCACGAGGACGCGGCCGACGAGGCCACCGACGACATCCGGAAGCTGCGCGGCCCGGCCGCTCGCGTCGTCACCAACATGGAGGCCTCGCTCGAGGTCCCGACGGCCACCTCCGTGCGGGCCGTGCCCGCCAAGCTGATGGTCGACAACCGCATCGTCATCAACAACCACCTCGCTCGCGGGCGCGGCGGCAAGATCTCCTTCACACACCTCATCGGGTTCGCGATGGTCGAGGCGCTGGCTGAGATGCCGGCGATGAACGCGTCCTACATCCTGGCCGACGAGAAGCCGAGCATCCTGACGCCGGCGCACGTCAACGTCGGCATCGCGATCGACCTGGCGAAGCCGGACGGCACGCGCCAGCTGCTCGTCCCGTCGATCAAGAAGTGCGAGACCCTCGACTTCGCCGGTTTCTGGACCGCGTACGAGGACGTCGTGCGCCGTGCGCGCGGCAACAAGCTGACGGTCGACGACTTCGCGGGCACGACGATCTCGCTGACCAACCCCGGCACCATCGGCACCGTCCACTCGGTCCCCCGCCTGATGCAGGGCCAGGGCACGATCGTCGGCGTCGGCGCCATGGACTACCCGGCGGAGTTCGCGGGCACCTCCGAGGAGGCGCTGAACAAGATGGGCGTCTCCAAGGTGCTGACGCTCACCTCGACGTACGACCACCGGATCATCCAGGGCGCGCAGTCGGGCGACTTCCTGCGGATCATCGGCCGCAAGCTGCTCGGCGAGGACGGGTTCTACGACCGCGTGTTCGCCGCCCTGCGCGTGCCGTACGAGCCGGTGCGCTGGGTCCGCGAGTCGGCCGACCCCGACGCGGAGGCCATCAAGCCCGCCCGCATCGCCGAGCTGATCCACTCCTACCGCTCGCGCGGCCACCTCATGGCCGACACCGACCCGCTGGCCTACCGCCAGCGCAAGCACCCGGACCTGGACGTGCAGACGCACGGCCTGACGCTCTGGGACCTGGACCGCACGTTCCCGGTCGGAGGCTTCGGCGGCAAGCCCCGCGCCAAGCTCCGCGAGGTGCTCGGCCTGCTGCGCGACTCCTACTGCCGGACGGTGGGCAGCGAGTACATGCACCTGCAGGACCCGCGTCAGCGCCGCTGGCTGCAGGAGCGCCTGGAGTCGGGGTACACGCGCACCCCGCGTGAGGACCAGCTGCGGATCCTGCGCCGCCTCAACGCCGCCGAGGCGTTCGAGACGTTCCTGCAGACCAAGTACGTCGGCCAGAAGCGCTTCTCCCTCGAGGGCGGCGAGTCCGTCATCGCCCTGCTCGACGCGATCCTGTCCAAGGCGGCCGACAACGGTCTCGACGAGGTCGGCATCGGCATGGCCCACCGCGGGCGGCTCAACGTGCTGGCCAACATCGCCGGCAAGTCCTACGCGCAGATCTTCCGCGAGTTCGAGGGCAACCAGGACCCCAAGTCGGTCCAGGGCTCGGGCGACGTGAAGTACCACCTGGGCACGGAGGGCACGTTCACCGCCGAGTCCGGCGCGACGACCTCGGTCTACCTGGCCGCGAACCCGTCGCACCTCGAGGCCGTGAACCCGGTGCTCGAGGGCATCGTCCGCGCCAAGCAGGACCGCATCGACCTGGGCGGCGACGGCTTCTCCGTGCTGCCGATCCTCATCCACGGCGACGCGGCCTTCGCGGGCCAGGGCGTCGTGTTCGAGACGCTCAACCTGGCGCAGCTGCGCGGCTACCGCACCGGCGGCACCATCCACGTGATCATCAACAACCAGGTCGGCTTCACCACCGGTCCGTCGTCGTCGCGCTCCTCGCAGTACGCGACCGACGTGGCCAAGGGCCTGCAGGTGCCGATCTTCCACGTGAACGGCGACGACCCCGAGGCGTGCGTGCGCGTGGCCGAGCTCGCGTTCGAGTACCGCGAGCAGTTCGACCGCGATGTCATCATCGACATGGTCTGCTACCGCCGCCGCGGTCACAACGAGGGCGACGACCCCTCGATGACGCAGCCGCTCATGTACAACCTGATCGAGGCGAAGCGGTCGGTGCGCAAGCTGTACACCGAGACGCTGGTGGCGCGCGGGGACCTCACGATCTCCGACGCCGAGCAGGCGCTGCAGGACTACCAGAACCAGCTGGAGCGCGTGTTCGCCGAGACCCGCGACGACGGCTACGCCCCGCCCGCCGAGGCGGTCAGGGGTCTGGAGCGGCCGGAGTCGCAGCTCGAGGACGCTGGCGTGATGGTCGGCTGGAAGACCGCCGTCGACGCCGGCACGCTCGAGAAGATCGGCCGGGCGCACGTGCGTCCGCCGGAGGGCTTCACGGTCCACCCGAAGCTGGCGCAGCTGCTGGCCAAGCGCGAGCAGATGACCCGCGAGGGTGGCATCGACTGGGGCTACGGCGAGCTGCTCGCGTTCGGCTCGCTCCTCGTCGAGGGCACGCCCGTCCGGCTCGCCGGGCAGGACTCGCGCCGCGGCACCTTCGTCCAGCGCCACGCCGTCATGCACGACCGCGAGACGGGCGCCGAGTGGACGCCGCTGCTCTACCTCTCGGCCGACCAGGCCAAGTTCTGGGTCTACGACTCGTCCCTGTCCGAGTACGCCTGCCTCGGCTTCGAGTACGGCTACTCGGTCGAGCGTCCCGACGCGCTGGTCCTCTGGGAGGCCCAGTTCGGCGACTTCGTCAACGGCGCCCAGACGATCATCGACGAGTTCATCTCGGCGGCCGAGCAGAAGTGGGCGCAGAGCTCGTCGGTCGTCCTGCTCCTGCCGCACGGCTACGAGGGCCAGGGGCCCGACCACTCGTCGGCCCGTATCGAGCGGTTCCTGCAGCTCGCGGCCGAGGACAACATGGTGATCGCGCAGCCGTCGACGCCCGCGTCGCACTTCCACCTGCTGCGCCGCCAGGCGTACGACCGCCCCCGCAAGCCGCTGGTGGTGTTCACCCCCAAGTCGATGCTGCGCCTCAAGGCCGCGTCGTCGGCGATCGAGGACTTCACCACGGGGACGTTCCGGACGGTCATCGGCGACGACCTCGCCGCCGCGAAGGCCGGGCAGGTCGACCGCGTGCTGCTCTGCTCGGGCAAGGTCTACTGGGACCTGCTCGCCGAGCGCGTGAAGTCCGGCGACGAGCGCACGGCGATCGTCCGGGTCGAGCAGCTCTACCCGCTCGACGGCGACGCCGCCCGTGCGGCGATCGCACCGTTCGACGGCGCCGAGCTGCTCTGGGTGCAGGACGAGCCGCGCAACCAGGGGCCGTGGACGTTCCTGTCCATGCACCTGCCGCAGCTGCTCGGCCGCACGCTGCGGGTCGTCTCGCGCCCCGAGTCCGCGTCGCCGGCCATCGGGTCCGCCAAGAAGCACCAGGCGCAGCAGGCCTCCCTGGTGGAGACCGCCTTCCAGCGCTGACGCCCTGCGACGAAGGCCGCGCCCCTCGGGGTGCGGCCTTCGTCGTGCGGGCCTCAGCCGACCGGGCTCAGCGCGAACGTGCGCCGGTAGGCCTGCGGGCTCGTGCCCAGGGTGCGGGCGAAGTGGTGCCGCAGCACCGCCGCGGTGCCGAAGCCGCACAGCCGGGCGATCTCCTCGATGCTCGCGTCGGACCGCTCGAGCATCTCCTGCGCGCGCACGACGCGCTGCCGGGTGACCCACGCGGCCGGCGTCGTACCGGTCTCCGCGCGGAACCGGCGGGCGAACGTGCGCTCGGAGACGAACGCCCGGGCGGCCAGGTCGGGCACGGTGAGGTCGGTCTCGAGGTTGTCCATCATCCAGGCGAGCAGCGGCGCGAGCGTGTCGGCGTCGCACGGCAGCGGGGTGTCGACGAACTGCGCCTGGCCGCCGTCGCGGTGCGGCGGGACGACCATCCGGCGGGCGACCGCCGAGGCCATCGCGGCGCCGAGCTCGCGGCGCACGAGGTGCAGGCACGCGTCGATGCCGGCGGCCGTGCCGGCGCTGGTGATGACGCGGTCGTCGTCGACGTAGAGCACGGTCGGGTCGACGCGGGCCTCCGGGAACCGCTGGGCCAGGCCGCTCGCGTGCATCCAGTGCGTGGTGCAGCGGCGCCCGTCGAGCAGACCGGCCTCGCCGAGCGCGTAGGAGCCGCTGCAGATGCTCAGCACCCAGGCGCCGCGCGCGTGGGCCGCACGCAGCGCCTCGAGCACCGGTTCCGGCACGGGTCCGACGTCGCCGTACGCCGGGACGATGACCAGGTCGACGTCCTGCGTGGCCTCCAGGCCGTGCTCGACGACGATCGAGTAGCCGTTGCCCTTCGAGGGGATGATGCCGGGCTCGTTGGCGCAGACGACGAAGTCGAAGACCGGTCCGCCGGTGTCGCGACGGTCGATGCCGAACACCTCGCAGGCGACGCCCAGCTCGAACGGTGCGACGTTGGGCAGGGCGATGGCGGCGACGGATCGGAGCATGTCCCCAGCATGCTGAGCCGCGTGGCAGAAAGTCAACGGTCTACGGCACTTCTGCCACTCGTGGCGCGATGTGCCTGGGCGCAGACTTTCTGCCATGACCACTTTCTGGATCGTCCTCGCACTCACCGTCGCGGCCGTCCTGGTCGCCCGCCTCGTCGTCGCCCTCCGTCACGACGGCCTCGGCACCACCCCGCCGCCGTCGTCCCACACCGACTGGTCGACGGACCTCCCGAGCCACCCGTTCCGCACCGCAGGCTGACCCGGTCGCCTCGACCGTCGACGGCGCCCGGCCGCCGCGACGGCGCCCGTAGCAGGGGG
>NZ_JBFUHG010000005.1:0-119737 GCF_056402515.1 Cellulomonas sp. P4_A2 | reverse complement strand
GCCCGTAGCAGGGGGCGCCGTCGCCCGGCCCGGGCGCCCTCGACGCGTGCGCGGCCGAGCGGTCGGGCGCGACAGGCCCGGCGATGAACCGGGCGTCCTCGCGCCGCCCTGAGACACTGGGGGCTGCGGTCGTCGGTGACGGTCGCACGACCGGACGGGCGACGAGAGGTGACACACGTGGGCGAGCTGCCGCTGAGGTTGGCGGTGGTCGGCGACGAGCTCGTGGCCGGCGCGGGCGACCCGAAGGGTCTGGGCTGGCTGGGCCGCGTGGCCGCGCGGACGCCGACGGCTGACCCGCTGATCGCCATGGCCCTCGCGGTGCCCGGCGAGACGAGCACGGGCCTCGGCGCCCGCTGGGACGACGAGGTCACGCGCCGCTTCTCCCCCGAGGCCGACAACCGTCTGGTCGTCGCGCTCGGGCGGGCCGACGTCGCCGCGGGCCTGTCGCTCGCGCGCAGCCGGCTCAACCTGGCCAACATCCTCGACGTGGCCGAGCAGCGCCGGATCCCCGCGTTCGTCGTCGGCCCCCCGCCCGGCAGCACCGCCGATGCCGAGAAGCTCGGCGACCTGTCAGCGGCGTTCGCGGACGTCGCCACCCGGCGGCGCGTGCCGTTCGTCGACACGTTCACCCCGCTCGCCTCGCACGAGCAGTGGCTCGGCGACCTTGCGGCCGGCGACGGGATCCTGCCCGGGCAGGCCGGCTACGGCCTCATGGCGTGGCTGGTGCTGCACACCGGGTGGCACACGTGGCTGGGTCTGCCGGACGACGGCGGCGCCTGAGCGCCACCGGTCCCACAGGGTCATCGCAACGTTCCCCGCACGGCCGTCAGCGCGGTGTCGAGGACGGTCCGCAGGGTGTCGACCGTGAGCTGCTCGACCTTTCCCTGGGCGTCGGCCTTGCGCAGCTCCGCCCGGATCTCGTCGCGGAACCGCTGCAGCATGACCTCGGCGTCGACCCACCGCACGTGCGAGGTGGTGCGAGCGTCGGCCGCGCTGGCGTCCGGGTGGTGCGGCACGGCGTCGGCGCGGGCCTTCTGCGCGGCCGCGGCGAGGTCCGCACGCAGCCCGCGCATCGAGCCGCGGACGTCGTCGCGCACCTGGGCGGCCCGCTCGCGGACCGACTCGGCGATCCCCTCCTCCAGCGAGGCGAGGTCACCGCGACGAGCCTCGAGCTCCGCCCGACCGGCGTCGGTGAGCGCGTACGTGCTCTTGCGCTCCTCGTCGACCCGCACGACCAGGCCCTCCTCCTCGAGCCGGGCCAGGCGCGGGTAGACCGTCCCGGGGCTCGGCCGGTAGGTGCCGCCGAAGCGGTCCGACAGGTCCGTGATCAGCTCGTAGCCGTGCTTGGGCCCGGACTCCAGGAGGGACAGCAGGTAGAGCCGCAGCTGTCCGTGGGCGAAGACCGGCGCCATCATCAGGCCACCCCGTCGGCAACGCCGGAGCCCCGCAGCACGGTCACGTGACCGGACACCGTGCTGGCCGAGACGAAGCACGCGCCGTCGCCGGAGCGCAGGTCGACCTTGCGCTGGCCGGGCGACGAGCCCTTGTACTCCTCGCCGTCCACGACGAGCCGCCCGGAGACGGACTTCGCCTTGACCTGGACACCCTTGCCCGCCGGGAGGCGCACGGTGACGTCGCCAGAGACCGTCGACGCGGTGACGCTCGAGGTGCCGGAGTGCACGTCGAGCGTCAGCGAGCCGGAGACCGAGTTGGCCTGCACGAGGCTCAGCTCTCCGGACGCCGCCAGCTCGCCGGACACGGAGTTGAGCCGCAGGTCGCCGCGGTGGTCGCGCACGACGATCTCGCCGGAGACCGTCTTGGCGCCGAGCCGACCGCGGGTGCCGTCGGTGATGAGGGTGCCCGAGACGGTGGACACCGACGCGTCCTCGACGACGCCGGCGAGCAGGCCGTCGGCGCTCACGGTGCCGACCCGCGCCCGCACCTCGCGCGGCACGGCGATGTGCACGTCCGCGCGGTCCTTGCCGCTGAAGTTGCGGAACTTCTCCAGGAAGCTCTCCCAGCCGCCCAGCGTGAACTGGTACCCGACGCGCAGCTCACCGCCCGACAGCGTGATCTCGAGGGGCCGCCCGTCGACCGCGTGCACCTCGATGCGGGCACCCGGCCCGTCGTGCGCGACGACGTCGACCCGCCCCCCGGCCAGCTGGACCTGCAGGGCGCTGATCGCCTCGATCTCGATGATCTGCGGGCCGGCGACGACCCACGACTCGGTTGCCATGACGCTCTCCATTCGCGATATATCTCGTTCCGTCAAACACGTTATATCGCGTCTCGTCGGAAGGCAAGCCGTGCCGGGAGACAGAACGAGCCCGGACCCTGTGCGGGTCCGGGCTCGTCCGGTGGAGCGTTCGGTGGGTCAGCCGACGAGACCGGCCTGACGCAGCTCGACCGTGAGGTCGTGCGGGCTGGTGGACGCCGACAGCGCCTCGTCGAACGTGATGACGTCGTCGCGGACCAGCTGGAAGAGGTGCTGGTCGAACGTTTGCATCTTGTAGAAGTCACCCTCGCGGATGAGGTCGATGAGCGGCGGCGCATCGGCCGGCTCGAGGATCGCGTCACGCGTACGGCCGGTGTTGATCATGACCTCGATCGCGGGACGCCGGCCGGTGCCGTCGGCCAGCCGGACGAGGCGCTGCGACACGATCCCGCGCAGGGCCTGGGCCAGCGCGATGCGGACCTGCTTCTGCTCGTGCGGCGGGAAGAAGTCGATGACGCGGTTGATCGTCTCGGCCGCGTCGATGGTGTGCAGCGTCGACAGCACGAGGTGGCCGGTCTCGGCGGCGGACAGGGCCGCACGGACGGTCTCGACGTCACGCATCTCACCCACGAGGATGACGTCGGGGTCCTGCCGCATCGCGGCACGCAGCGCCACGGTGAAGTCGGCGGTGTCCTGGCGCACCTCGCGCTGCGAGACGATCGCCTTCTTGTCCTGGTGCAGGATCTCGATCGGGTCCTCGATCGTGACGATGTTGACCTCTTTGTAGGTGTTGATGAGGTCGACCATCGACGCGAGCGTCGTCGTCTTGCCGGAGCCGGTCGGGCCCGTGACCAGGACGAGACCGCGAGGCTCGAGGGCCAGCTGGCCGATCACCTCGGGCAGCGCCAGGTCACCGAGCGCCTGAGCGCCGACGGCGACCCGCCGGAACACCAGGCCGTAGGTGCCACGGGCCTGGTACGCGTTGACACGGAACCGGCCCACGCCGGGGACCGAGTACGCGAAGTCCGCCTCGTGGTTGGTACGGAAGTGGTCGACGAGATCGTCGGGGATGACCTCCTCGAGCATGCGCTCGGTGTCGGCCGGCTTGAGGTCCGGCACCTGCAGCTTGCGCAGGCGGCCGTCCACGCGGACGCGAGGCGCGGAGCCGACCTTGCAGTGCAGGTCGGAGCCGCCCGTGCTCGCGAGGGCGTGCAGGAACGGGATCACTGACTGTGTCGGCTGGCTCACCCCGTAGTCATCGGACAACTGGCCCGATGACTTGAGGACCCTGGGGATGTGGGACCATGGGTGGAGTCCGGCGCCMGCGCGCTGGCGTCGATACCGAGGAGATCCCATGAGCAAGCGAGGCCGCAAGCGCCGTTCCCGCAAGGGCAGCGCCGCGAACCACGGCAACCGTCCCAACGCCTGACGGTACGAGAAAGGCCCGGTGCATCCGCMCSGGGCCTTCTTTGTTGCACTCAGTCGAGCGTCGTCGTCACTCTCATGACGGTCAGCTGCTCGTGGATGCGGACGCGGAGCGTGTCCGGCGCCACCTCCTGGCAGCCACGACGCACCAGGTTCTTCACGACGACCTCGACGTCGTACTCCTCCAGGCAGCCCTGGCACTCGGCCAGGTGCGCGCGGACGACCTCGGAGTCGGGCGCCTCGAGCTCGGCGTCGAGGTACTCCCACAACCGGTCGAGAGCGTCGGCGCAGTTGTTGCCGCACGCGCCTGAGTACATGGAAGTCGGCGACGCGTCCTCGGGGGCCGACTCGTCCCACTCGTTCATCACGAAACCTCCGGCGTGGTGGGGGCCGCGGCGACGAGTCCGCGCCCACGCGCATAGTCCGACAGCATCTCGCGGAGCTGGGCTCGCCCGCGGTGCAGCCGGGACATGACCGTCCCGATCGGTGTTCCCATGATCTCGGCGATCTCCTTGTACGCAAAGCCCTCGACGTCGGCCAGGTACACGGCGATGCGGAACTCCTCGGGGATGCGCTGCAGGGCGTCCTTCACGTCGGAGTCCGGCAGGTGGTCCAGCGCCTCGGCCTCGGCGGACCGGAGCCCGGCCGACGTGTGCGACTCCGCACGCGCCAGCTGCCAGTCCTCGATCTCCTCGGAGCGGGACTGCTGAGGCTCACGCTGCTTCTTGCGGTACGAGTTGATGTACGTGTTGGTGAGGATCCGGTACAGCCACGCCTTGAGGTTGGTGCCCGGGCGGTACTGGTGGAAGGCGGCGAACGCCTTCGCGAACGTCTCCTGCACCAGGTCCTCGGCGTCGGCCGGGTTGCGCGTCATGCGCAGGGCAGCGCCGTACAGCTGGTCCAGGTAGACCAGCGCCTCTGCCTCGAACCGCTCGGTGCGGGCCGCGTCGTCCTCGGCCTCGGGTGCGCGGTTGGTGTCCTCGCTCATCGCGGTCGAGCCTAGCCCCGCGAACGAGGGGCCACCGACCGGCGTGGGCCACGCCACAACGGGCTCCTGTGCCTTGTCGGTGGGGACGCTGAGAGCCCAACCGGTCAGGGCGGGCGTCGTGGGTCGGGTCTCGAGGGTGGAACAGGTCACGGAAGGCACAACGGCGCTGGCACGCGACCCATTCCCCACCCTGTCCCACCTGCGCAACCGTGTCTGGCCCGGCGTCGCCAACGAGTCGAACCGGCACTAGCGTGGCGGGCATGACGACCATCTCGGACGACTCCACCTACCTGCGGCTGCTGCGCGAGCAGATCGGCCACGAGTTCGACGCCCACCAGCAGTACGTCGCCATCGCCGTCTGGTTCGACGGCCAGGACCTGCCGCAGCTCGCGTCGCACTACTACCGGCAGGCTCTCGAGGAGCGCAACCACGCACTCATGATCGTGCGCTACCTCCTCGACCGGGACCTCGCCGTCGAGATCCCCGCCGGCAGCCCGGTGCGCAACGACTTCGACAAGGTCACCGAGCCGATCGCCCTGGCCCTCGCCCAGGAGAAGCAGGTCACCGCCCAGATCGAGGCGATCTTCCGCGCCGCCCGCGCCGAGAACGACGCGCTGGGCGAGCAGTTCCTGCTCTGGTTCCTCAAGGAGCAGGTCGAGGAGGTCGCCTCGGCGACGACCCTGCTGACGGTCGCCACGCGTGCCGGCGACAACCTGTTCGACCTCGAGAACTACGTCGCCCGCGAGCAGATCGGTGACGGCGGCGTGTCCGCCGACGCACCGACCGCCGCCGGCGGGGCCCTCTGAGAAGGAGACGACCGTGCTGCTGCGCCGTGTGGCCCGTCCGCTGTTCGCCTCGTGGTTCGTCTCGGAGGGTCTGGACGTCGTGCGCCATCCGTCCGCCCACGCCGACGAGGCGCGGGGCGCCCTGACCACGCTGCTCGGTCGCCTGCCGGCCTCGGTGCGGCAGGGGCCCGCGGGCGAGGTGATCGGCTACGAGCTGTCCGACCGACAGCTGACGACCGTCGTGCAGGTGCACGGCGCAGCGCTGGCGGGGGCGGGCATCCTGCTCTCGCTCAACAAGGCGCCCCGGATCGCCGCCCTCGCGCTCGCCGCGCTGACGGCGCCGCTGGTCCTGGTGAACCTGCCCCGCAAGAAGGGCACCGAGACGAAGCTGGAGCGCAGGGCGCGGCGCGAGCGGTTCGTGCGGGCGCTGGCCTTCACCGCCGGGGCCGTGCTCGCGGCGGCCGACTACGAGGGTCGCCCGGGCATCGCCTGGCGGGTCCAGCGGGCGCGCCTGGAGCGGTCGGAGGCCCACTAACCTGGGTGCCATGACATCCGCCCCCTCCGTCGACCTCTGGTCGGCGCCGGTCACCGCCGGACCCCTCGACGCGCTCGTCGAGGTCCCCGGGTCGAAGTCCCTGACCAACCGCTACCTGGTGCTGGCCGCGCTCGGCGACGGTCCCGGACGCCTGCGCGGTGCGCTCCGGTCGCGGGACACGCTCCTCATGGCGGCCGCGGTCGGCGCGCTGGGCACGGGTGTCGACGAGGACGGCAGCGACTGGCTGGTCACGCCCGCGCCGCTGACGGGCGGCGCGACGATCCAGTGCGGCCTGGCGGGCACGGTCATGCGGTTCCTGCCCGCCGTGGCGGCGCTGGCCGACGGCCCGGTGCGGTTCGACGGCGACACGGCCGCGCTGGCCCGCCCGATGGGTCCGGTGCTGACCGCGCTGCGCGCCCTGGGCGTCCGCGTCGAGGAGCACGGCGAGCCGGGGCACTTGCCGTTCACGGTGCACGGGCGCGGTCGGCTCACCGGCGGCCAGGTGGACATCGACGCGTCGGAGTCCAGCCAGTTCGTCTCCGGGCTGCTCCTCGCGGCGGCAAGGTTCGAGCGCGGCCTCACGCTGCGGCACACGGGGCGCACGCTGCCGAGCCTCCCCCACATCGAGATGACCGTCGCCCTGCTGCGCGATGCCGGCGTCGAGGTGGACGACTCGCGGCCCTTCATCTGGCAGGTCGCCCCGGGCCCCATCGCCGGTCGCGACGTGCGCGTCGAGCCCGACCTCTCGAACGCCGCGCCGTTCCTGTGCGCCGCGCTCGTCTCCGGCGGGTCCGTGAGCGTCCCGGGCTGGCCGTCGCACACCACGCAGCCCGGCGGGCTGCTCCCGGGGATCCTCGAGCGCATGGGCGCCACGACGAGCCTGGACGGCGACGGGCTCACCGTCAGCGGGACCGGCGCGATCCACGGCCTGGACCTGGACCTGCACGCCGCCGGCGAGATCGCCCCGACCATCGCCGCGCTGGCCGCCCTGGCAGACTCGCCCACCCGGCTGCGTGGCATCGCGCACCTGCGCGGGCACGAGACCGACCGGCTCGCCGCCCTCGCGGCCGAGATCACGCGCGTCGGCGGTCAGGCCGAGCAGACGTCGGACGGCCTGGTCATCACGCCCCGGCCGCTGACCGGTGCCGTGTGGCGCACGTACGAGGACCACCGGATGGCCACCGCGGGTGCGCTCATCGGCCTGCGGGTGCCGGGCATCGAGGTGGAGGACGTCGCGACGACGGCCAAGACGCTGCCCGACTTCGTCGGCCTGTGGTCGGACATGCTGCTGGGGACCCGGACGCCCGCCTGATGGCTCAACGGCGCTACGACGAGCGGGACGTCCGTATCCGTCCCGGTCGCGGCTCGCGCCCCCGCACCAAGCAGCGCCCCGAGCACGCCGACGCCGAGGTCGCCCTCGTCACCGCCGTCGACCGCGGCCGGTACGCGATCCTCGTCGACCCCGACGGGCCCGACGAGCGCGTCGCCATCGCGATGAAGGCCCGCGAGCTGGGCCGCGACCGCGTGGTTCCCGGCGACCGCGTCGACATCGTCGGCGACACGTCCGGCGCCGAGGGCTCGCTGTCGCGGATCGTGCGCATCCAGGACCGCCGGACCGTGCTGCGCCGCACCGCCGACGACACCGACCCGGTCGAGCGGATCATCGTCGCCAATGCCGACCAGCTCGTGATCGTGACCGCCCTGGCCGACCCCGAGCCACGCACCCGCATGATCGACCGCTGCGTCGCCGCCGCCTACGACGCGCGCATGGACGCCCTGCTCGCGCTGACCAAGGCCGACCTCGCCGACCCCGCGACGCTCGTCGACATGTACGCACCGATCGGCGTGCAGGTCGTCGTGAGCAGCCGGGGGGACGAGAGCGTCATCGAGGGGCTGGACGAGATCCGCGACGCGCTGGACGGGCGGACGTCCGTGCTCGTCGGACACTCCGGCGTGGGCAAGTCGACGCTGGTGAACGCGCTGGTCCCGGGCACGGGGCGCGCGGTCGGCGTCGTCAACGACGTGACCGGCCGCGGCCGGCACACCTCCAGCTCCGCGGTCGCGCTGCGGGTGCCCGGCACACGCGAGCCCACGTGGGTCATCGACACCCCCGGCGTGCGCTCGTTCGGGTTGGCACACGTGGACCCGCAGCACCTGCTGGGCGCGTTCGCGGACCTCGCCGCGGTGGCCGAGGGGTGCCCGCGTGGCTGCACGCACGCGGACGACGCCCCCGACTGCGCGCTCGACGAGTGGGTGCAGGACTCGCCGGACGAGGTCACGAAGGCCGCGCGGGGAGCCCGCCTCGAGTCGTTCCGGCGGCTCCTGGCGAGCAGGCTGGGGTCGGCCGAACCCGAGCAGCGGGAGACCGCGCGCCCCTGACGTGCGACGACGGGCCAGCCGATACCGTGTTGGGCATGAGCATCCGCCCGGGGTACGACGACGACCTGCGCCTCGCCCACGTCATCGCCGACCAGGTGGACTCGATCACGATGGCCCGCTTCAAGGCCCTCGACCTGCACGTGGAGACCAAGCCGGACCTGACGCCGGTGTCCGACGCGGACAAGACGGCCGAGGAGGTCATCCGCGGCCAGCTGTCCCGGGCGCGCCCGCGCGACGCGGTGCACGGCGAGGAGATGGGCGACACCGGTCACGGGCCGCGGCGGTGGGTGGTCGACCCCATCGACGGCACCAAGAACTTCGTCCGCGGGGTGCCCGTGTGGGCCACGCTCATCGGGCTGCTCGACGGCGACCAGGTGGTGCTGGGCCTGGTCAGCGCGCCGGCGCTCGGCCGGCGCTGGTGGGCCGCCGTCGGGTCGGGCGCCTGGACCGGCAAGTCGCTCGCCGCGGCGAGCCGGCTGCAGGTGTCGAAGGTCGACCGCCTCGCCGACGCCTCCCTGTCGTACTCGAGCCTGTCGGGGTGGGAGGAGCAGGGTCTGCTCGACCCGTTCCTCGACCTCACGCGCCGCACGTGGCGCACCCGCGCGTACGGCGACTTCTGGTCGCACGTGCTGGTCGCGGAGGGCGCCGTGGACCTCTCCGCCGAGCCGGAGCTCGCGCTGCACGACATGGCCGCGCTGGTCCCCATCGTCACCGAGGCCGGCGGCACGTTCACCTCGATCCGGGGCGTGCCCGGCCCGTTCGGTGGGTCCGCGCTCGTGTCCAACGGCCGCCTGCACCAGGCTGCGCTCGACGTGCTGGACCCGCTGCCGCAGGCTTGACCGTGTGAGCACCGACGACCGCAGCGCCCGAGCGTCCTCCTTCGAGTCCGGGGCCGCCGTGTACCGGGCGACGCGTCCGTCGTACCCCGACGAGGCCGTCCGCTGGTCCGTGCCCGCGTCCGCGCGCGACGTGCTCGACCTGGCGGCGGGCACCGGCAAGCTGACCGAGCGTCTCGTCGCGCTGGGGTACCACGTGGTCGCCGTCGAACCGTCGGACGCGATGCGAGCCGAGCTGACCACGCTCCTGCCGTCCGTCGAGTCGCACGCGGGTACCGCCGAGGCCATGGACCTGCCCGACGCGTGCGTCGACGCGGTGACGATCGCGCAGGCCTGGCACTGGGTCGACGAGCCCGCGGCGTCCGCCGAGATCGCCCGCGTGCTGCGGCCCGGCGGGCAGGTGGCCGCGATCTGGAACATCCGCGACACGACGGTCGACTGGGTCGGTCGCTGGACGGAGATCGTGCACCGCGGCGACACCCTCGGACCCGGGCTCAAGTACGGGGACCCCGTCTTCGGGTCGTCGTTCACCGACGTCGAGCGGGCGACGTTCCACTGGACGCAGCCCTTGCGCCCGGGCGACCTGCGCCTGCTCGCCAACAGCCGCAGCCACCTTCTCCTGCTTCCCGACGACGAGCGCGACGCGCTGCTCGACGAGGTCGACGACCTCGTCGCGACCCATCCCGACCTGCGCGGACGCGACGTGATCGACGTGCCGTACCGCACGGAGTGCTACCGGTCGCGCCTGCGATAGGCCATCATCGCTCGGCGCCGTGGCGATCGGTCCTGACCTGGACGACGGCACTACGCCTTGAGCGTCAGCACCTCGGGCAGCTGGTCGAGCGACGCGATGACGCGCACGCCCGCCTCCTGGGCGGCGGCCAGGTCCTGCGGCAGCACCGGCAGCCGCCGTGCGCCCGGACGGTCCAGCCAGATCCCGACGAGGCCGGCCGCCCGCGCCGCGCGCGCGTCGACGTCGAGCTCGTCGCCCACGTAGGCCGTCCGGGCAGGCTCGGTGCCGAGCCGCCGGCACGCCTCCTCGAACACGCGAGGGTCGGGCTTGCCGAACCCGAGGGTGTCGACGCCGACCAGGAGCGGGACGCGGTCGGCGAGGCCCGTGCGCTCGAGCTTGTCGGTCTGGTACGCGAGCGCGGCGTTGGTCAGGGCGCCGACGTGCAGGCCCGCGTCGACCAGCCGAGCCAGGACGCCGTCCACGTCCTCGTGGGCCGCCCAGGCGTCGCGGAAGCTCGCGTCGAACACGTCGTCCCACGCGGCGTAGGCGGCGTCGTCCAGGACCGGGCCGCCGAACTCGGCGTGCAGCTCGTTGGCGCGGGACATCCGCTGCTCGACCTGACCGATCTCGCCCCGCGTGTACCGACCGAAGTGGTCGTTCACGTCGGCCCGCCAGAACGTCACCAGGTCGGCGTCCCGGTCGGGTGTCACGTCGGGCAGGTAGCGCCGGGCGATCGTCGCCAGGGCCGTGCCGAACGCTCCCCGGGTGTCCACCAGAGTGTCGTCGATGTCGAACAGGATTCCGTCGATGGGGTGCAGGCTCACGGCGACGGGCTGCTCAGACCGTCGCGCGCAGTGCGGTGAGCCGGGCCAGGGTCGCGTCGCGGCCCAGGATCTCCATCGACTCGAACAGCGGCGGCGAGATGCGGCGGCCGCTGATCGCCACGCGCAGCGGCGTGAACGCGAACCGCGGCTTGAGCGCCAGGCCGCCCTCGTCGACCAGCGCAGCCTGCAGGGCGGTCTGCGTGGCCTCCGTCGTGAACGCGTCGGCGGGGACCTGCTCCAGCGCCGCGATCGAGGCGTCCAGGACGGCCGGGGTCTCCTCGCGCAGCGCCCCGCGGGCGTCGTCGGCGATCTCGAGCGCGTCGTCCGCCACGAACAGGAAGCCGAGCATGCCCACGGCCTCGCCGAGCAGCGTGATCCGCTCCTGGATCAGCGGGGCACCCGCGTCGAGGAGCGCCCGGTGCTCCTGCGACAGGTCCGCGTACGAGTCGGCCGGCACGAGGCCCGCGCGGTGCAGGTAGGGCACCAGGCGGTCGCGGAAGTCGTCGGGCGCGAGCAGGCGGACGTGCGCCGAGTTGATGGCCTCGGCCTTCTTCTGGTCGAAGCGCGCGGGGTTCGGGTTCACGTCCGCGACGTCGAACGCGGCGACCATCTCGTCCATCGTGAAGATGTCGCGGTCCGGTCCGATCGACCAGCCGAGCAGCGCGAGGTAGTTGAGCAGCCCCTCGGGCGTCATGCCGTGGTCGCGGTGCAGGAAGAGGTCCGCCTGCGGGTCGCGCTTGGACAGCTTCTTGTTGCCCTCGCCGAGCACCGACGGCAGGTGACCGAACGTGGGCATCACGGTGGCGACACCCAGCTCCAGCAGTGCGCGGTAGAGCGCGATCTGGCGGGGGGTCGACGAGAGCAGGTCCTCGCCGCGCAGCACGTGCGTGATGCCCATGAGGGCGTCGTCGACCGGGTTGACCAGCGTGTACAGCGGCTGCCCGTTGGCGCGCACGATGACGAAGTCCGGCACCGAGCCCGGCTGGAACGTGATCTCGCCTCGGACCAGGTCCGTGAACGTGATGTCGTCGTCGGGCATCCGCAGCCGCAGCGTGGCCTCGCGGCCCTCCGCCCGGTAGGCGGCCTTCTGCTCGTCGGACAGGTCGCGGTCCGCGCCGTCGTAGCCGAGCTTCGGGTCGCGACCCGCCGCCCGGTGACGGGCCTCGATCTCCTCGGGCGTCGAGAAGGACTCGTACGCGTACCCGCCCTCGACGAGCCGACGCACGACGTCGGCGTACAGGTCCGAGCGCTGCGACTGCCGGTACGGCTCGTGCGGGCCGCCGACCTCGACGCCCTCGTCCCAGTCCAGGCCGAGCCAGCGCAGCGCGTCGAGGAGCTGCAGGTACGACTCCTGCGAGTCGCGCGCCGCGTCGGTGTCCTCGATGCGGAACACGAACGTGCCGCCCGTGTGGCGCGCGTACGCCCAGTTGAACAGTGCCGTCCGGATCAGGCCGACGTGCGGCGTACCGGTGGGCGAGGGGCAGAAGCGGACGCGCACGGCAGCGCTCGCGGGAGCAGAGGAGGTCACAGGCTCCAGGTTAGTCGGGCTGCCTCGGTGGTCGGTGGCGGCGCAGGACCGATCAGCCCAGGTACGACAGCAGGAAGAGAAGAGCTCCGATGCCCGACAGGACCAGCCCCGTGACGGCGCGACCCATGCCGACAGCCGTCGGGTAGCCCTCCGCCTTGATGCCACGGGCGTTCTTGATCGCGCGCACCGCCACGAGGATCGCGATGGCCGAGATGATCGCGTAGCCCAGGAAGAGCAGGACGCCGAGCACGAGGATGCCGAGGACCAGCGCCACGGTCGCGAGGCCGTTCTTCGGCTTGGTGAGCGGGCCTGCCGCCTGGCCGGACCAGCCGGCGGTCGGGTATCCGGTCACGGCTCCCGGGTAGGCCGGGGCAGACCCGTACCCCGACGCCGGGAAGGCCGACACCTGATTCGCGTGGCCCGGGTGCCCGTAGCCGCCCGGGACCATCGGGGCGGTCCACGGCTCGGGCGCAGGCGCCACAGCCGGCTGCGTGTGCTCGGTCCAGCGCGCCCCGTCCCACCACCGGTGCCCGGCCACACCCTGCGGGTCCTGGTACCAGCCCGCAGCGACGGAAGGTTCGGTCTGGCCGTACGGCACGCTCATTCGTTCATCCTTGGCTCAGGTGATCTCCGACGCAGGACGAGGCAGCCGACCACGTGCGCTGCCCGTACGCCGAGTCGGCGCCCCCAACCCCCTATCGGCACGCTGCGCCGCGCACTTCACCCCATCCGGAACGCGAGCCGCCCGCGACTCGTCGTGACGCCTGCCGGCCGAACGCCTGACGTGCGTCACCACCCGCCGGTCGTCAGCGACCCGTTGCCGACTCCGCGCGGCACGAAGACCCTCGCCAGGATCGGGGTCTCGGCGAGTGGTGGTCGATGACCATCAGTGGCGGCGCAGGACCGGGTTCCTCAGGACGCCGATCTCCTCCACCTCGACCTCGACGATGTCGCGGTCCACGATCGGGCTGACGCCCGCCGGGGTGCCGGTGAGGATGAGGTCGCCGGGCAGGAGCGTGAACACCTCGGAGACGTACGACACCAGGTAGGCGGCGTCGAAGATCATCTGCGACGTGCGGCCGTCCTGCTTGAGGTCGCCGTTGACGCGGGCGCGGACGTACAGGTCGTCGACGTCGAGGCCGGGGACGATCCACGGCCCGATCGGGCACGAGCCGTCGAAGCCCTTGCCGCGGGTCCACTGGCTGTCGGCGCGCTGCACGTCACGGGCGGTGACGTCGTTGGCGACCGTGAACCCGAACACGTGGTCCAGGGCGCGGTCGGCGGTCACGTCCTTGGTGACCTTGCCGATGACGATGGCCAGCTCGGCCTCGTGCTCGACGTGCTCGGTCCAGTCGGGCAGGACGATCGGGTCGTCGGGACCGATCACGGAGGTGTTGGGCTTGAGGAAGAGGAGCGGCGCCGCCGGTACCTCGTTGCCCATCTCGGCGGCGTGCTCGGCGTAGTTGCGGCCGACACCGACGATCTTGGACCTCGGGATGACCGGGGCGAGCAGCCGGACGCTGTCGTCGTCGAGCCGGATCTGCTCCCCGGTGGGCTGCACCGGCGTGTAGAGCGGGTCGCCCGTGATGACCACGAGCTCCTCGGATCCGGCGGGACCGTCGACCAGGGCGTAGCGGGGGTCTCCCCCGGTGGTGAACCTTGCGATGCGCACGCCTCAGGGTAGTCGGGCGACCGAAGTGTTCGAGATTCGCCCGGATGCCCGGAGATCTCACCCCACGCGATCGAGTGAGTCCTGGACAGTCGTCTAGGTGCTAGGACCTACGCTCGTCAGGCCCGGAACGGATGCCGGGTCGAACAGGCAGGAACAGTCATGATGACGCCCGCAGGACCCCGACAGCCTCGTCGACCCCGCACGCACCGCGGCTCGGCGACGAAGGCGATCGCCACGGCCGCGCTCGCGGTCGTGGCCCTCGTCGTCGGCACAGGCCTTGCGGGCCCCGCCGTGGCGGCCGGCGGCACGCCGCTCATCGACTGGTCGTTCACGACGGCCACGGCACCGGCCGGCTACAGCTTCCTCGGCCGGGCCTGCCTGACCGCGGCAGCGCCTGCCACGGCGCGCGAGTGCCTGACGCCTGCGGGCGAGACGGTCGGCCCCGTGCCGGCGCAGGGCGTCGCACCGGGCTGGCTGCAGCTCACGAACGCCTCGACCGGGCCTAGCTGGGGCGGCGTCGCGGGCTCGTTGCTGTACGACGTCCCGGTGCCCGCGTCCGCGGGGCTCGTGGTGACGTTCGACCAGGTCCAGTACGGCGGCACGGGCGCCGACGGCATCGCGTTCTTCCTGTCCGACGGCACCTACGACCTCGACGACACCGGTGCGTTCGGCGGCTCGCTCGGGTACGCGCAGCGCGGCACCGGCGCGAACCCCGCTGCCGGCCGGATCGAGCCCGGCGTCGCCGGCGGCTACCTGGGCGTCGGCCTGGACGCGTACGGGAACTACACGAACGACGAGGAGGCGCGCGGGCGGGGGTGCGCGACCCCCTCCACCGCGACCGGACGGACGATCGACGCGGTCGCCCTGCGCGGACCTGGGCGTCTCGGGGTGCAGCCCGCGTGGACCGCGACCTCGACGTACCCCCGTGCGGACTGGGTCGAGGGCTACTGCCTGCTGGCGTCGAACCCGTTGAACGGCCTGACCCTGCGGAGCACGTCGACGCTCGCCCCCGACGCGACCACCACGGCCGCCATGCAGCGGCACGTGCGGGTGTCGATCGCCCCGCAGCCCGCCAGCACCACGGTCGGGCCGCAGGTCGTCGTGGAGATCGACTTCGGGGCCGGCTACCAGACGGTGCTCAGCGCGACCATGCCGGAGCCCGCGCCCCCGACGTACAAGTTCGGCTTCGCGGCGTCGACGGGCGGGTCGTCCGACGTGCACCTGGTCCGGAACGTGCACGTGGACACCACCACGCCGCTCGCCGAGCTCACCCTGATCAAGCAGGTGCCGGCCGCCGGTGCTCGGGTCGCCGGCTACGTCGTCGGCGAGTCCGTGCCGTACCAGTACGTCGTCTACAACACGGGGAACCGCACGCTGGCCGGCCTGGACATCACCGACCCGTCGCTGGACGCCCCGGCCACGTGCCCGACGGACCACCTCGACCCCGGCGGCTCGACGGTCTGCACGGGGATGCACGTGGTGACGGTCCAGGACCTCCAGGACCTGGTCACCGCCACCGCGCCCGGCCAGCCGCTCGTCTACTCACGCCCCGCGACGGCCCACGGCCTGGTCGCCGGCGCCTCGCTCGCGTCCGCCCCGTCGACGGCGCCCGTCCGGCTCAAGGCACCGGTCGGCACGATCCGCTCGATCGCCACGCTCGACGACCTGGACAACGACGGGCTGGCCGACGTCGGCGAGACGGTGCACTGGAGCTACGAGGTCACCGGCGACCCCGTCGTCGACCTGCACGACGTCACGGTCGAGACGCCGTCCGGCGCGGTCGTCGCGTGCGGCACGTTCGTCCTGCCCGCCGGTGCGGTGCACCTCTGCCAGGACCCGTCGCTGGTCACGGTCGTCTCCGCATCGGACGTGTCCGTCGGAAGCGTGTCGACCACGGCCCTGGCGCGCGGCGTGGACGTCGACGGTACGACCGTCACCACGGCACCGAGCGCGGCGACCGTCCCCGTGGCGCCTGCCCCGGCGCCCCCTGCTCCGGCCCCGCCGGCTCCCGCTCCGCCGGGCGTGACACCACCGACTCCACCCTCGGCTCCCGCGACGCCGTCTCCGGTCACCCCCGTCGGCGTGATCGTCCCCTCGGCACCGCAGGCCACGGTCCCCGCGGCGTCGGCCACGCCGGCGACGCCGACCCCCGAGCTCGCCATGACCGGCAGCGACCTGCGCATCGGGATCCTCGGGCTCGGCGCACTGTTCCTCGGCGGGGCATTCGTCGCGGTCTCCCGCCGACGTCGCGACGCCTGACCGACCCCGGTCAGGCGCGGGCGAGCACCTCGCCGTGCAGCACGGCGAACCAGCCCTCGGGCTGCTCGCCCCACTCGCGCCAGGCGTCGGCGAGCAGCTCCAGACCGACCTCGTCGGCAAGCCCGTGCGCGATGGCCTGCGCCGCGAAGTTCGACGCGACCGACCGATCGGCCCACAGGCCGGCCCACCAGGTGCGGTCCTCGGGCGTGGCGTAGCACCACACGCCTGCGCTCGGCACGATGCCCTCAGGCTCGAACCCGGCCTCGCGAACCCAGGCGAGCAGACGGCGCCCGGCGTTGGCCTCGGCGCCGTTGGCCTGCGTGACCTCGTGGTAGAGCGCGAGCCAGTCGTCGAGACCGGCGGACTGCGGGTACCAGGTCATGCCGGCGTAGTCCGCGTCGCGCACCGCGACGAGCCCGCCGGGACGGGCGACCCGGCGCATCTCGCGCAGTGCGGCGATCGGGTCGGTGAGGTGCTGCAGGACCTGGTGGGCGTGCACGACGTCGAACGAGTCGTCCTCGAACGGCAGCTCGTACGCGTCGGCCACCTGGAACGTCGCGTTCGACACCCCGGCGTCCGCGGCGGCCTTCTGCGCGATCTCGATGACGGCCGACGAGGAGTCCACGCCGACGACCGCGCCGGTGCTCAGGCGGGTGGCGAGGTCGATGGTCACCGACCCCGGACCGCAGCCCACGTCGAGCAGACGCGCGCCCGGGACGAGCGCCGGGAGCAGGTAGGCGGCGGAGTTCTCCGCGGTGCGCCAACGGTGCGAACGCAGCACGGACTCGTGGTGTCCATGGGTGTAGACGTCGGGGTGCGCCGGAGAGTTCACGTCGAACTGTAATCATCCCAGCGGGTCAGATTTCAACAATCGGAACGAACCGTTTCGACATGCGAGATTTTCGTCGCCCGGTCGGCTGTCCTACCATCCACGGATGCGGCGGATCGTGGGCATCGACGTGGCGCGGGGCATCGCCGTGCTCGGGATGATGACCGCGCACGTCGGACCGGACGACCACGGCCCGGTGCCGCCCGGCGGCTTCGCGCAGCTCGCGGACGGGCGTCCGTCGGCCCTGTTCGTCGTCCTCGCCGGCGTCTCGCTCGCCCTGCTCTCCGGCGGAGCGTCCCCGGTGACCGGCAGCGCGATGTCGCAGGCGCGCGGTCGCGTCGTCGTCCGCGCGCTCCTGGTCCTGGTCCTCGGCGTCTTCCTCGTCGCGCTGGGCACGCCCGTCGTGGTGATCCTGCCGACGTACGCCGTCCTGTTCGTCGCGGGGAGCCTCGTCCTGGGCTGGTCGCGCCGCGCGCTCCTGGTCGCGTCCGCGCTGTTCGCGGTGCTCGGCCCGCCGCTCGCCCTCTGGATCGTCGACGAGCCGGTCCAGCAGAACACGCCCCTCGGCCTGCTCGTCGGCGAGCACTATCCGGGCCTGATCTGGATGTCCTACCTGCTCACCGGCCTCGCCGTCGGGCGCAGCGACCTGCGCTCTCCGCGGCTGCGGCAGGCCGGTCTGCTCGTCGGGATCGGCCTGGTCCTCCTCGGGCACGGCGGCTCGTGGGTCGTCGAGCGGGCCACCTCGTGGCCGACCGAGCTGACCAGCAGCGAGCCGCACGCCTCGTCGACGTTCGAGCTGATGGGCAACACCGGCGTCGCCTTCCTCGTCATCATCGCCTCGCTGCTCGCGGCCGAGCACTGGCCGCGCGCGGTCTCCCCCGTCGCTGCCGTCGGCAGCCTCGCCCTCACGGCCTACACCGTGCACATCGTGGTGATCGCGACATCGGCGACACCGTCGTCTGGCAGCCGACCGTCGCCGGCTGGCTCGCGTTCCTGGGCGTCACCACCGCCGCCTGCTGGACCTGGGCCCACTTCCTGGGGCGCGGACCCCTGGAACGGGTCATGCACGAGGTCTCGACGAGCGTCGTGCAGCCGCCCGTGCGACAGCCGAGCCCGTAGGGCCTTCAGGCCAGGACGAGGATCGCCCCGACCACCGCCAGCGCGGGAAACAGTCCCTGGGTCATGGCTGCCCGGGCCATGCGGCGGTCGGTCACGACCAGGACCAGCGACGCCGCGAGCATCGTGCCGCAGCCGAACAGGACCAGGGCCAGGCCGACGTCCTCGGGGCCGACGAGGGCCAGCACGACCCCGACGACCGTCCCGATCGCCAGGAACAGGTTGTAGAAGCCCTGGTTGTACGCCCACGGCTTCACCGCGGGCACGTCCTGCGTGCGCGTCCGGAACCGTGCGTGCACCGCCGGCTGCTCGAACATGACCGACTCGTACGCGAAGAACAGGACGTGCAGAACGGCGGCCAGCACGGCGAAGACTGCGGTGGCGATGAGCATCGGGCCAGTCTGCCTACCCTTGTCGGATGACCACCACCACGCCACTCCGGGGATCCGTCCTCGACCGGGCCACGTGGCAGGCACTCTCCGACCGGCACGCGGTCCGCGCCGACGACTTCACCGCGGGACGACGCGAGCGCCGGTCGAGGCACGAGAAGCACGCGATCGAGGACTTCCTGTTCGAGTACTACCCCGTCTCGCCGGCCGCCCTGCGGCGCTGGCACCCCGGTGCGGGCGTCGCGCTCGCCCCCGGTCCGGTCCCGCACACCCAGTGGCGCTGGTACGCGACCGACGGCGACGGCGTCGTCAGCCTCGACGTCGAGGCGTACCTGGCCGAACGCGGGGAGTCACTGCGGTTCATCGCGGGACTGCTCGGATCGACCCTCTCCCGGCCCGCGTTCACCGGCTGCTTCGGCCTGCACGAGTGGGCGATGGTCTACCGCGAGGGCGACGACGAGCACCGACACCCCTTGCCTCTGCGGCTCGGCGCGGCCGGCACCGACGCCGTCGTGGAGTCGCACCGCATCCGTTGCACCCACTTCGACGCCTACCGGTTCTTCACGCCCGAGGCCGTCGAGCGCAACACGCTGCGTCCCACCCGCGCCAACCAGGTCGACCTGGAGCAGCCGGGCTGCCTGCACGCCGGCATGGACCTGGTTGTAGGTGAAACAGGCAGCGCTCAATTTGCTGGTGATGTCTCGCTGACCAGCGACGACGGCGTCAGGACGTTGCTGCCGCTGACCCGCGAGACGCAGGCGGACTACGAGCAGCCGGGATGTCTTCACGCAGCCATGGATTGCTACAAGTGGGCGAGCAAGCTCGGCCCGATCGTGCCGGGCGAGCTGCTGCTCGACTGCTTCGAGCTCGCGATGGAGATCCGCTACACCGACATGGCGGCGTCCCCGTACGACTTCACGTCCTACGACCTGGCACCGATCAAGATCGAGACCCCCGAGGGCAAGTCCGAGTACGTGCGGCGCCAGCGCGACTATGCCGAGCGCTCGAACGCGCTGCGCAGGCGACTGCTGGCGGCCTGCCGGATCGTTCTGCCCTCCGTCGCGGACGAGTGAATCGCAGGATATTTAACGCAGAACTGCGTTAAATATCCTAGAGTGAGGTCATCGCGGAGCGCGATGCACCGAACGGAGGCCGACGAGTATGGCTGTGCAGACGGACATCGACACGGCGGCCGGTGGGCGCACCGGCTGGTCGCACTCCGCCGAGCGCGACATGGTGATGGCGATCGGTGCGGCCGCACTCCTCACGCCCGCCAGCTACGTGCTCGGCCATCTTCTCGGTTGGACCTCTGAGGTCGAGTGGCTCGAGGTCCTCGCGGTGGCGACGTCGTACGCCAGCACCGCGCTCTGCATCCTCCAGCGTCGGTTCAACTATGTCTTCGGAGCCGTGAGCACGGTCCTGTACGCGGCGCTGTTCTTTCGGCACGGTCTGATCGCCTCGGCGCTGCTCAACGTGTACCTGACCCCGCAGCTCGTCTACGGCTGGTTCCGCTGGCGCCGGGACGCCGACACGCGGCCCGTCACGTGGCTCGTCAAGGAACGTCGATGGATCCCGGCGTACGTCGGGGTGACGATCGCCGCGTACGCCGGCGGCGTCTGGCTCGTCGGCGTCCTCAGCGGGCACCTCGCCTGGGCGGACTCGGCGATCCTCGCCGGCTCCCTCCTCGCCCAGTTCCTACTCGACAACAAGCGCATCGAGACCTGGTTCGTGTGGATCGCCGTGAACGTCATCGCCGTCTGGACCTACATGGCGTCGGGACTCGTCGTCGCGGGCATCCAGTACGTCCTGTTCATCGCGACGGCCGTGCTCGGCTTCGCCGCCTGGCGCCGGAGTATGCGATGAGCGAGCGCGCGTGGGTTCTCCTGACGGCACTCCCACCGACCACGGGTCACGGCGACTTGATCTCCTTCGCCACCCGGGCGGCCCGGACCGTCCACGTGGTCCTGTGCACGCAGCCGAGCGAGCCGCTCGCCGACGAGCGTCATGCCGCACTTCTCACGCTGGCACGCCGGCCCGAGCTCGGCGGTGCCGTCGTCGTGCACCGCATCCACGACGAGCTGCCACAGGAACCGGCCGACGCGGCCGACTTCTGGCCGATGTGGCGCGGCCTCCTTCGCGGCCTCGGTGCACAGGACGGGGACCTGGTCGTCACCTCGGAGGCCTACGGCGCCGACCTCGCGGCAGCGATCGGCGGCCGGTTCCTGCCCTACGACCCGTGCCGCCTGGTCAACCCGGCGAAGGCCACCCGGGTGCGCGACCACCCGATCGACGCGTTCTCCGAGCTGCTCCCCGAGTTCCAGCCGTACCTGCGCAAGCGAGTCACGGTGTTCGGTGCCGAGTCGGTCGGCAAAACGACGATGACGCGACGCATGGACGAACTCGGTCTCGCCGTGGCGCTCCCCGAGTGGGCCCGCCCGTACCTCGAGCTCGACGTCGTCGGGCCCGAGGTCACTCGCGAAAAGATGTACACGATCTGGCAAGGCCAGCTCGCCCAGCAGCTAGCCGCGGAGGCGATCGCGACCCGGCGCGGCCGGCCGTTCATCGCCCAGGACACCGACCTCTTCTCCACGGTCGGGTACTGGCTGCTCAAGGGTGCCGAGTTCGGCGAGCCCGAGGTGCCACCCGCGCTCTGGGCCGACGCCACCCAGAACGCCAGCGACCTGTACCTCATCCTCGGCCAGGACGCCGTGCCCTTCGAGTCCGATCCGCTCCGATACGGCGGCGACCGGCGGGAGTCCAGCGACGCTTTCTGGGTCGACTTGTGCGAACGCGCCGATCTGAACTGGGTGCTCGTCGAGGACACGACCGTCGCCGCGCGCGAGGAGCGGGTCGTGGCAGAGCTCCGTCGCACGTTCGGTGCCCCGCTCACCTATCGACGCCGAGGGCGCGAGTACCAGGCCGCAGGCGGTCGGGCATGACGCTCGCTCGCGACGCCTCGGGCCGGGCGCTTGAGGACTACCCGCGCCCGTCGGTCGCCGTGGACACCGCCGTCCTCACCGTCGATCGGGGACTGCTCTGCGTCCTGCTCGTTCGGCCGACCAGCTCCGAGCCGGCTGCGGCGTGGCGGCTCCCCGGTACGTTCCTGCACCCCGCAGAGACGTTGTCGGACGCGGTCGTGCGCTCGCTCACGGTCAAGGCCGGAGTCACCGGTCTTCGACCGGAGCAGCTCCACGTATTCGACGACCCTCGCCGTGACGACCGCGGGTGGGTGCTGTCGGTCGCCCACCTCGATGTCGTACGTGCTGACCGCATCCCGTCCCGACCCGAGAGCCGGCTCGTGCCTGTCAGCGAGGTTCCCGACCTGCCGTTCGACCACCGCTCCATCATCGACTTCGCAGTCGCCGAGCTTCGCAGCCGCTATGAGTCCTCGGCCGACCCGTTCTCGCTCGTCGAACACGCAGAAGCCGACGGCGCATTCACCCTGCTGGAACTGCGAGCGGTCCACGAGGCGGTCGCCGGCCATCGCCTGCTGCCCGACACCTTCCGCCGCGCGATGCGCACGTCTCTCGTCGAGACCGGACGGCGGAGCCAAGGGCGACGCGGGAAGCCAGCAGAACTGTTCCAAAGACGAGTCAACTGAGGGTCCATGTCCACCGCGTCGACAGGCCGGAGCACACGACATGCATGTTGGCGGCACGCACTAATGGAGGTCTACAAGTGGGCAACGAAGCTCGATCCCGTCGTGCCCCGGCGACCTGCTCCTGGACTCCTTCGAGCTCGCGCGCGACATCCGCACCCTCGACATGCGGGCGTCGCCGAACGACGTCTCCTCCTACGGCCTCGAGCCCGTGGCCATCGAGACGCCCGACGGCAAGGCCGCCTACGCCGCGGCGCAGAAGGGCTTCGCCGAACGCGGGAACGTCCTGCGCGCCCGGCTGGTCACGGTCTGCGACGAGGTCGTCGAGGGCCGACCGGGCGACAGCAGCTGAAACTCCCCCGCCGTGTCCGACCCGCTGGGTACGGTGACGTTCGTGCCAGCCCGCTGGACCGCCGAGCAGGTGCTCGCGGTCGCCCCCGATGCCGCCTCGGCGGCGGCCGGGCGCAAGCTGGCCGCTCCTGGGCCGTGGTCGGACACCGGCAGCACGGCGGACCCCGCCGCGCTGTGGGGCTCGTGCGCGGGCTCGGGCAAGAACCCATACCAGACCGTCGTCGACCTGGCCGGCCCCGCGTACAAGTGCTCGTGCCCGAGCCGGAAGTTCCCCTGCAAGCACGCCCTCGGCCTGCTCCTGCTCTGGTCGGCGGGGCAGGTCCCGGACGCGTCGACCCCGAGCGACGCGGTGACCTCGTGGCTCGAGGCTCGTGGGGCCCGCGCGACCAAGGCGGCGGAGCGCCCGTCGACGCCGGACCCCGTCGCGGCCGCCCGGCGCAGCGAGGACCGGGCTGCCAAGGTCACGGCCGGCGTGCAGGACCTGGACCGCTGGCTTCGCGACGGGGTGCGCACCGGGCTGGCCGGTGCCGAGCGCGCCGGCTACGCCCAGCTCGACGGGGTCGCCGCGCGGCTGGTCGACGCGCAGGCTCCCGGGCTCGCGGGGTCGGTGCGCAGGCTCGCATCGGTCGCGGCCAGCGGCGAGGGCTGGGCCAGCCGGCTGGTCGAGGAGTACGCGCTGCTGCACCTCCTGGTCAACGGGCACGCGAGGCTGACCGAGCTGCCGGAACCCCTGGCCGCGACCGTCCGGACCCGCGTCGGCTACCCCGTGCGGGTGGACGACGTCCTCGCGACGGCCGGCGTGCGTGACCGGTGGGAGGTCGTCGGGCTGCGCGACGGGAACGACGGCCGCCTGACCACCCGGCGGGTCCACCTGCACGGGACGAGCACCGGGCGTGACGCCCTCGTCCTGTCCTTCGGGGTCGCCGGCCAGCCGCTCGACGCGTCCCTCGTGCCCGGCACACGCCTCGACGCCGACGTGCACTTCTACCCCGGGGCGCACCCGGTCCGCGCCGCCGTGGGCACGCGCCACGGCGAACCGGAGCCCACGGGCACCGTCGCCGGGCTTGACCTTGCCGGTGCGACGACAGCCTGGGCCGCGGCCGTGGCCGCCGATCCGTGGACCACCGAGCTGCCGCTCCTGCTGACCGGCGTGCGCGCCGTACCTGGCGACCCGTGGCACGTCGTCGACGCGTCGGGGCAGGTCCAGCCGCTGGTCTCGTCGGAGAGGCTCTGGACCGTCCTGTCCCTGTCCGGCGGACTGCCCGTGACCGTCTCGGCCGTGCGGACCCCGGCCGGGCTCGACATCGGCGGGGCCCGGACCGACGACGGGTGGGTGACCTGGTGAGCACGGCGGCGTGGGACGACGTGGTGACCTCCGCCCTCCTGGGCACGGACCGCCGCATGCTCGATCCGGGCCTGCTACCGGGCGAGGTGGGGCGCCTGGGCGCCGAGCTGCCCGCGTCGGACGCGCCGGGCCGGCTGCTCGGGGCGGCCGCCCTGTGGACGGTGGCCGCGCGGGCCGGCTCCGCGCTCGCGTCGCCCGCGGTCGCACCACCCGAACCGTCGCCTCCCGAGACCGGGCGGGTCGCCGGTCCGGCTGCACGGGCGCGGCTGGACGGTCTGCTCAGCCGCGCGGACGGCGAGGGCGCCACGTTGCTCACGCACTGGCTCCGGGCAGCCGCCGAGCGCGGGCTGGTCGCACCGCCGGCGTGCCTGCCCGGGCTCCTCGAGCTCGCGCGCACGCAGCGTCGGTACGCCGACGGCGTCCGCGCCGTGCTGGGTGCGCGCGGTCGGTGGCTCGCCGCTCAGCGGGCGGACTGGGCGGACGCGCTCGGGGAAACGCCGGAGGCGCCGTCCGACCAGACCCGCGAGACGGCCGCCGACCGTGCGCGCAGGCTCCGTGCGTCCGCGACGCAGGACGAGGCGACCCTCGAGGCGGCTCTGGCCGACCGGTCGGTCGAGGTCCGGACCGTGGCTGTCGACCTGCTCGGCCGGCTCCCCGACAGCGCCTTCACGCGTGACGTCGTCCTGCGCGCCGCCCCCGCGCTGCGCATCGAGCGGCAGCGGCTGCGCCGGACCCTCGTCGTGACCCTGCCCGACGCCGACGTGCCGGTGCGCAAGCCCGACCCGTTCCCGGCCACCCCCACCGGAACGGGACGCGGCGCGTGGCTGCTGCAGAACCTGATCGGCGCGACCCCGCTCGACCACTGGGAACGGGCGACGGGGACGACCCCTCAGGACCTGGTCGACCTCCCCGTCGCGGACGACCTGCACCCGGCGGTCCGCGCGGGCTGGCTGCAGGCGGCGGCCCGGCAGGGCAATCGGCCGTGGGCGCGGGCACTGCTCGCCGCCAGCCCGTTCGACCGCTTCCTGCTGGACGTCCTGCCGGAGGACGAGCGCGTCCATCGGCTGCTCGCGGCACTGCGTGCCTCCGATCACGCCTCGTTGACCACCGCCTTCGACCTCGCGGTCGCGATCGTGCCCGCGCCGTGGCCGACCAGCCTCGTCGACGCCGCACTGACCGCGATCAGCACGGGCGAGCCGTGGAAGACCTGGTACGCGACCCAGGTGCACGGACAGCTTGCCGCAGTGCTCCCGGACGACGAGCGCACCGAGGCGGCCGTCCGCGCGGCCGCGCTGCGCCGGTTCGACAGCGACCCCTGGCACTCCGCGCTGCAACGCACCGCCGACCTCCTGTTCACCCGCCGCCAGATGCTCGAGGAGCTCCGTTGACCACCACACCGACCCCGGCCCTTCTGCGACCGCACGCCGAGCAGGCCTTCGCGGGCGAGCTGGCGGCACTGGCCGCCGTCGACGACCGCCTGCGCCCGCCCGCGTGGCTCCTGTCGCCGTGGGCGGTCGTCACCTATCTGCTGGGCGGGACGCTGGCCGACGGCACGGTGATCACCCCGAAATACGTCGGGCCGCGACGGCTGATCGAGGTCGCGGTGGCGACCCTGGCCACCGACCGGGCGCTGCTGCTGCTCGGCGTGCCCGGGACCGCCAAGACCTGGGTCAGCGAGCACCTCGCCGCGGCGGTCTGCGGGCGCTCGACCCTGCTCGTGCAAGGCACGTCCGGCACCGGCGACGAGGCGGTCCGGTACGGCTGGAACTACGCGCGCCTGCTCGCCGAAGGCCCGTCGGACGCTGCGCTCGTGCGCTCCCCGGTCATGACGGCGATGCAGGACGCCAGCATCGTCCGGATCGAGGAGCTGACGCGCATCCCGTCGGACGTGCAGGACGCCCTGATCACGGTGCTGTCCGAGAAGACCCTTCCGGTGCCCGAGCTGGGCACCGAGGTCCAGGCGGCCAAGGGCTTCAACGTCATCGCGACCGCGAACGACCGCGACCGGGGGGTCAACGAGCTCTCGTCCGCCCTGCGGCGACGGTTCAACACCGTGGTTCTGCCCCTGCCCGCCAGCGAGGAGGACGAGGTCGACATCGTCACCCGGCGGGTCGCGCAGCTCGGCCTCTCCCTCGAGCTGCCCGCCGCACCGGTGGCCGAGGCGGAGATCCGTCGCGTCGTCACCGTGTTCCGGGAGCTGCGCTCCGGGCAGACGAGCGACGGCCGCACCAAGGTGAAGTCCCCGTCTGGCACCCTGTCGACGGCTGAGGCGATCTCGGTGGTCACCAACGGCCTTGCCCTCGCCGCCCACTTCGGCGACGGGGTGCTCCGGCCCGAGGACATCGCCGCGGGCATCGTCGGCTCCGTCGTCAAGGACCCGGTCGCGGACTCCGCGGTGTGGTTCGAGTACCTCGAGGCCGTCGTGCGCGAGCGCGACGGCTGGCACGAGTTCTACAGCGCGTGCCGCGAGGTCAGCGGGTGACGCAGGTCGAGGTTCTCGGCATCCGGCACCACGGCCCCGGGTCCGCCCGCGCCGTCGTCGCCGCGCTCGACCGCCTACAGCCCGACGTGGTCCTGATCGAGGGACCCGCGGACGCCGACCCCCTCACGCTGGTCGCCGGCGACCCCGAGCTGGTGCCGCCGGTCGCTCTCCTGGCCTGGTCGACCGCCGTGCCGGGGCTGGCTGCCTTCTGGCCGTACGCCGTGTTCTCCCCCGAGTGGCAGGCCCTGCGGTGGGCAACGGAGCACGGCGTGGAGGTCCGGTTCTGCGACCTGCCGTCCTCCGCCGCCCTGGTCCCGGTCGGAACCCCCGAGGAGGGTCCCGACGAGGAGCAGCCCTTGCTCCGCCACGACCCGCTCGGCACACTCGCCCAGGCCGCCGGGTATGACGACGCCGAGCGCTGGTGGGAGGACGTCGTCGAGTCGCGCACCGACGGCCCGAGAGTCTTCCCGGCCATCACGGCAGCCATGGCCGAGCTGCGCGACGCGGCCGGCCCCCTCGCCGGGCCGCAGGCGCAGCGCGAGGAGGCCCGCGAGGCCTTCATGCGACAGACGCTGCGGTCCGTGCTCAAGGGCGGTGCGGAGCGTGTCGCGGTCGTCTGCGGCGCCTGGCACGCACCGGCCCTGGATGGCAGGCTGCCGCCGGCGACGGCCGACGCCCGCGTCCTCAAGGGGTTGCCCAAGGTTGCGTCGTCGATCACCTGGGTGCCGTGGACCTCGTCGCGGCTGGCCAGCGCGTCCGGGTACGGCGCCGGCATCGTGTCCCCCGGCTGGTACCACCACCTGTTCACCGCACCCGACCACGCCGTCGCCCGCTGGCTGACCCGCGTCGCGGGAGTCCTGCGTGCCGAGGACCTGCCGGTCTCGTCCGCGCACGTCATCGAGGCTGTGCGGCTCGCCGAGACGCTGGCCGGCATCCGCGGCCGCCCGGCTGCCGGCCTCGACGAGGTGCAGCAGGCCACCCGCGCGGTGCTCTGCGACGGCGACGACACCGCGCTCGACCTGGTCACGCGGCGACTCGTCGTCGGCGAGTCGCTCGGGCACGTCCCGGAGTCGGTCCCCACCGTCCCCCTCGAGGCCGACCTGCGCGCGACCGCCCGGCGGCTGCGGTTCGCCCCGGACCCGCTGCAGCGCACGGTCGAGCTGGACCTGCGCAAGGACACCGATCTGCAGCGCTCACGGCTGCTGCACCGGCTCGCGCTCCTCGGCATCGACTGGGGCCGGCCCACCCACGACACCCGACGCAGCACCGGGACGTTCCGGGAGACGTGGTCGGTCCAGTGGGATCCCGGCCTGTCCGTCGCGATCATCGAGGCCGCCGTCTGGGGAACCACGGTGCCGGCCGCCGCCACGGCCGCGGTGCGCGACCAGGCGTCCACCGCCACGCTCGCCGGACTGACCCAGCTGGTCTCGCGGGTCCTGCTCGCCGACCTCCCCGAGGCGATGCCGACGCTCCTGGACGCCCTGCGCGAGCGGGCCGCACGCGAGCTCGACGTCACCCACCTGATGTCGGCGCTCCCGGCCCTGGTCCGCGCGCAGCGGTACTCCGACGTGCGCGGGACGGACGCCGACGAGCTCGCGGTCGTCGCGGACGCGCTCCTGATCCGGATCTGCGCCGGGCTCCCGGCCGCGGCCACGGGGCTTGACGACGACGCCGCCCGCCTCCTGCGCGAGGCGCTCGACGCCGTGCACTCGGCCGTCCTGCTGGGCGAGGACCCGACCGACACGGAACGGTGGACGGCCGCGCTGCACGGGCTGTCGGACCGCGACGACGTGTCGGGAGTGCTGGTCGGCCGCGCGACACGGCTCCTGCGCGACGGGAGCCGGATGGAGCCCGCCGAGGCCGCCCGACGGCTCGGCCGAGCGCTCTCGGTCGGCGCGGACGCCCCCGCGAAGGCGGCGTGGATCGAGGGATTCCTCGACGGCGGGGGCCTCCTGCTGGCACGCGACGCGGAGCTGCTCGCGCTGCTCGACGGGTGGGTGGTCGAGCTGCCGGAACAGGAGTTCACCGATGTCCTGCCGCTGGTGCGTCGGACGTTCGGGGCCTTCGCGCCGCCCGMGCGGCGCGCGATCGGCGACGCCGTGCGACGGTCTCCCGGCTCGGCCCGGGCCGGCGCGGCGCCCACGACCGAGCTCGACGACGACCTGGCCCTGCCCGCCCTGCGCACCGCCGCGCTGCTCCTGGGGGTGACCGCATGACCGTCGACGAGACCGGCCGGCTGCGCCGGTGGAGGCTGCTGCTCGGTGGCGAGGGCGGCGGGCAGGCGACGCTCGCCGGAGGCGACGGATCGATGGACGCCGCGCTCGCGGCCCTCTACGACCGACCGGCCGGAGACGCGGGTGACCGGTCCGCGGGCCTCGGCGCGTCGGCACCACGGGTCGCCCGCTGGCTGGGTGACATCCGCACGTACTTCCCGAGCACCGTCGTCCAGGTGATGCAGCGCGACGCCGTCGACCGGCTCGGGCTGACCCGTCTGCTGCTCGAGCCCGAGCTGCTGGGGGCCGTCGAGCCCGACGTCCACCTCGTCGGCACCCTGCTCTCGTTGAACAAGGTCATGCCCGAGACGACGAAGGCCACGGCCCGCGAGGTCGTGCGCCGTGTGGTCGAGCAGATCGAGCGCCGCATCGCCGACGCCACCCGCTCGGCCGTGACCGGCGCGCTCGACCGGTCGTCACGGACAAGCCGCCCCCGCCCGGCCGACATCGACTGGGACCGCACCATCCGCGCCAACCTCCAGCACTACCTGGCGGAGTACCGGACCGTGATCCCGGAACGGCTGGTCGGCCACTCGCGCCGCAACCACGTCGTGGCCCGCGACGTGGTGCTCGCGATCGACCAGTCGGGGTCGATGGCGTCGTCGGTCGTCTACGCGTCCGTGTTCGGCGCCGTGCTCGCCTCGATGCGCTCGCTGCGGACGTCGCTCGTCGTGTTCGACACCGCGGTCGTCGACCTGACCGAACTGCTGTCCGACCCCGTCGACGTCCTGTTCGGCACGCAGCTGGGCGGCGGGACGGACATCAACCGGGCCATCGCGTACAGCCAGAGCCTGATCACCCGGCCCACAGATTCACTGTTCGTGCTGATCAGCGACCTGTACGAGGGCGGGGTCCAGGAGGAGATGCTCCGGCGGATCGCCGCGATGAAGTCCTCCGGCGTCCAGGTGGTCGTGCTCCTGGCCCTCTCGGACGACGGCACGCCCGCGTTCGACCGGGAGAACGCCGCGGCGCTTGCGGAGCTGGGCGTGCCGGCGTTCGCGTGCACCCCCGACGCCTTCCCGGACCTGCTCTCGGTGGCCCTGTCCCGTCGCGACGTCGGAGCGTGGGCACAGCGCCGGGACGCGGCGGCCGCGAAGTCCTAGACCCCGGACACGCGGCGCGCGTCGTCCGGACCAAGCATCCAGCGGATCGTGCGGGTCACGGTCTCACCCGCGAGGCGGGCACCGGCGCGGCGCACGGGTCCGGGGTGCCGGACGCCGAGCTGCTCGCAGGCCCACAGGGGCAGCGACGCGACGGCGGCACGGGCGAGCGAGGCGTACGCGGGCCGCAGGGTCCACGGCACCGGCGGCTCGTGGAGCAGGAAGTCGGCGGCCTCGCGGGCGGCGGTGGACGGGCCGAGGACCGGTCGGAACTCCCGCAGCGCGATCGCCAGCTCGGACACGGAGGTGGGGACCTTCTCGGCCCCCAGGGCGACCGCGACCCGCGCGGCCTGCTCGACGTACCGGTCGGCGTCGACCGCGTCGATGTGCCGCTGGCCGTAGAGCCGGTAGGACCGCAGGAAGCTGTCCACCTCGGCGACGTGGACCCAGCGCAGCAGCGTGGGGTCGGCTGCCGCGTACGCGATGCCCTCGGGCGTGGTGCCGCTGATGCGCTCGTGGACGGCCCGGACGCGGTCGATGGCGGCCTGCGCGTCGTCGGCGGTGCCGAACGTCGTGACCGCCAGGAAGGTGCTGGTCCGCGCGAGCCGGCCCCAGGGGTCGCCCTTGTACCCGGAGTGCGCCGCGACGGCTGCCATGGCCGCCGGGTGCAGGGACTGCAGGAGCAGCGCACGCATCCCGCCGACGAACATCGAGGCGTCGCCGTGCACCGCGCGGATCGGTGAGCCGGGCAGGTACCAGCGAGGGCCGGGCGTGAGGTGGATCCGCTCGCGCTGGGCGATGCCGTCCGGACCCGCGACGCGCAGGAAGAGCTCGGTCCCGGCGCGGTCACGCAGACGCGACAGTCCCTGCAGCATCGGCCCACCGCCTCTCGTGCCCGGGTCGGAGCACTGGCTCGGTCCGACCGCTCGATGCTAGGTCGCCGACCGTCGTCGCGCGCACCGGCGGAGTCAGACGGAGGCTCGGCGTGCATCGGGCCCGCCCGACCGGGCGGCCCACGGGCCCACGCCAGCCAGCGGGCCTGTCCTTTTCCGCGGTTCACCTGGGACGATGCCGCCATGCCCACCTTGACCCACATCGGCGGACCGACCCTGCTCATCGAGATCGAGGGCTGGCGGCTGCTCACCGACCCGACGTTCGAGGCACCCGGTCGCACCTACTCCTTCGGCTGGGGTGCGCGCTCGCGCAAGGTCGCAGGCCCCGCCCTGCAGCCGTCGGACCTCGGCACGGTCGACGCGGTCCTGCTCTCCCACGACCACCACGCCGACAACCTGGACGACGCCGGCCGCGCGTTCCTGCCGTCCGCGGGCCGCGTGCTCACCACGGTCTCGGGCGCGCGCCGCCTCGGTGCCGGCGCGGTCGGGCTCACGGCCGGGGACACCCACGTCCTGGAGGCACCCGGGCGCCCGACGCTCACCATCACGGCCACCCCGGCGCGGCACGGCCCGCGGTTCAGCCACCCGATCGTCGGGGACGCCGTCGGCTTCGCCATCCGGGTGGAGGGTTCCGACGACGTCGCCGTGTGGGTCTCGGGCGACACCGTGATGTTCGACGCCCTGCGCGAGGCGATCGACCGGATGGACGTCGACATCGCCGTGCTGCACCTGGGCGCCGTGAAGTTCGGGATCACGGGTCCCGTGCGCTTCACGTTCAACACGACCGAGGCCGTCGAGGTGGTGGACCTGCTCAAGCCCCGCGTCGTCGTCCCGGTGCACTACGAGGGCTGGTCCCACTTCCGCGAGAACCGCGACGTGTTCGAGCCCGCCCTGGCCGACACGGGCGCGGACGTCCGCTGGCTCACGCCGGGCACCGCGACGCCCGTCGACTGACCACGCGGCGGCGACATGTCGCAGCGTCCCCTCGTCGGCAGTCCCGACCGCGCGCACCCAGCCGCACCTGTGACAGGTGTGCACCACAGTGACGCGTCCGGCGCCTCATCCGTGCAGTCCCGTCCCAGGTGCGGCTAGGTAGGCACGGGCCGGGTCGCGTGCACAGCAGGCGGAGTCGCGACGAGGACCGCGCGTGCGAGGATCGGGCGTGCCCGCCAGCCTCGCCGAACGCATCCCCGCCGACCCGACCGACCCCGACGCTCTGTACGAGGCGTTCACCGGCTGGGCCGAGGACCAGGGGCTCGCGCTCTACCCGCACCAGGACGAGGCGCTGCTCGAGCTGGTCACCGGTGCGCACGTGATCCTGTCGACGCCGACGGGGTCCGGGAAGTCGCTCGTCGCGGTCGCCGCCCACTTCGTCGCGCTGGCGCAGGGCCGCCGCACCTACTACACCGCGCCGCTCAAGGCCCTGGTCAGCGAGAAGTTCTTCGCGCTCGTCGAGGCGTTCGGGTCGGCGAACGTCGGCATGATGACGGGCGACTCGGCGGTGAACCCGACGGCGCCGATCATCTGCTGCACGGCGGAGATCCTGGCCAACGTCGCCCTGCGCGACGGCGACGACGCCGACGTCGGCCAGGTGATCATGGACGAGTTCCACTTCTACTCCGACCCGCAGCGTGGCTGGGCGTGGCAGGTGCCGCTGCTGGAGCTCAGCAAGGTCCAGTTCGTGCTCATGTCCGCGACGCTCGGCGACGTGGGGTTCTTCGCGGAGGACCTGACCCGGCGGACGCACCAGCCCGTGGCCGTCATCGCGAACGCCGAGCGCCCGGTGCCGCTGACGTTCACCTACGCGATCGAGCCGCTGCACGAGCTCCTCGACGAGCTGGTCAAGACCCGGCGCGCCCCCGTCTACGTCGTGCACTTCACGCAGAAGGAGGCCGTCGAGCGCGCGCAGTCCCTGCTCTCGACCCCCCTGGCCAGCCGCGAGCAGCGCGACCGCATCGGCGACGAGATCGCGGGCTTCCGGTTCGGTCCGGGCTTCGGGAAGACGCTGAACCGGCTGCTGCGGCACGGGGTCGGCGTGCACCACGCGGGGATGCTGCCCAAGTACCGGCGAGTCGTGGAGCGCCTGACGCAGAAGGGTCTTCTGCCGGTGGTCTGCGGCACGGACACGCTCGGCGTCGGCATCAACGTGCCCATCCGCACGGTCCTGCTGACCAGCCTGGTGAAGTACGACGGCGTCCGGATGCGGCACCTGTCCGCGCGCGAGTTCCACCAGATCGCCGGGCGTGCGGGCCGGGCCGGCTTCGACACCGTCGGCGAGGTCATCATCCTGGCGCCGGAGCACGTGATCGAGAACCGCAAGCTGCTCGAGCGCGCCGGCGACGACCCGAAGAAGCTCAAGAAGATCGTCCGCAAGAAGGCGCCCGAGGGGCACGTCAACTGGACGGACAAGACGTTCGAGCGCCTGCGCGATGCCCCGCCCGAGCCCCTGACCAGCAGCTTCGCGGTGTCGCACGCGATGGTGCTGAACGTCCTGGCGCGTCAGGCACGCGGCGTCGACTCCGTGGCCGCCATGACCAGGCTGCTCACCGACAACCACGAGCCGCCGGGGGCTCAGGGCCGGCACGTCCGCCGTGCCATCGCGGTCTATCGGTCGCTCAAGGCCGCCGGGGTGATCGAGCGCCCGTGGATCGACGACGGCAACGGGCACCGGCACCGGGGCCTGAACCTCACGACCGACCTGCCGCCCAACTTCGCGCTCAACCAGGCGCTGTCGCCGTTCGCGTATGCGGCCCTGGACCTGCTCGACCAGGAGGACCCGGCCTACGCGCACGACGTGGTCTCGGTGCTCGAGTCGACGCTCGACGACCCGCGCCAGGTGCTCTCCGCGCAGGAGAACAAGGCGCGCGGCGAGGCGGTCGCGGCCATGAAGGCCGACGGCATCGAGTACGACGAGCGCATGGCGCTGCTGGAGAACGTCTCCTACCCCAAGCCGCTCGCCGAGCTGCTCGAGGCCATGTTCGTCACCTACCGGCAGACCAACCCCTGGGTCGCCGACCTCGCCCTGTCCCCCAAGTCCGTGGTCCGCGACATGCACGAGCGGGCCATGAGCTTCGCCGAGTACGTCGCCTACTACCAGCTGGACCGCACCGAGGGCGTGCTGCTGCGGTACCTCGCCGACGCCTACCGCGCCCTGCGTCAGACCGTGCCGGAGGACGCACGCACGGAGGAGCTGTGGGAGCTCATCGAGTGGCTGGGCGACCTGGTCCGCCGCACCGACTCCAGCCTTCTCGACGAGTGGGAGCGCCTCTCCAACCCGCTCGACGAGCACGGTGCGGATGCCCCGGGCGGTGTGGACGAGGACGTGCCGGAGCCGATCACCGCCAATCCCCGGGTGTTCCGCGCCCTCGTCCGCGGGGCGATGTTCCGCCGCGTCGAGCTGGCCGCCCGCGAGTACTACGGCGGGCTCGCGCAGCTCGGGGACCTGGACGCCGACGGGGAGCCGTGGACGGTCGACCGGTGGCGCGACGCCCTGGACCCGTTCTACGACGACCACGACGAGATCCTCACGGGCTCGCCCGCGCGCGGTCCGGCGCTCTTCCAGGTCACGCCCGGACGCGGCACGTGGACCGTCCGGCAGCTCCTCGACGACCCCGAGGGCGACCACGACTGGCGCATCGACGCGGTGGTGGACCTGGTGGGTTCCGACGAGACGAGCGAGGTCCAGCTGCGGATCACGGCCGTCGGACCGTTGTGACAGGCTGGCCCTCGTGGCCAAGCACGCACCGACCGGCACCCCCGCGCTCGTCGCCCTGAGCGCCGCCGGGGTCGAGCACACCGCGCACGCGTACGAGCACGACCCGGCCTCCGACCTCGGCTACGGCCTCGAGGCGGCCGCGGCGATCGGCGTCCCGCCCGAGCAGGTGTTCAAGACGCTCATGACGACCGTGGACGGCACGCTCACGGTCGCCGTCGTCCCGGTGACCGGCCAGCTCGACCTCAAGGCCCTCGCGCACGCCGTGGACGGCAAGAAGGCCGCGATGGCGGACAAGCACGCCGCCGAGCGGGCCACCGGCTACGTCGTCGGCGGCATCTCCCCGCTCGGGCAGCGCGCGGCCCACCCCACGGTGATCGACGAGACCGCGTGGCTCTTCGACACGGTGTTCGTCTCCGGGGGCCGACGAGGTCTCGACGTCGAGCTGTCGCCCGACGACCTGGTCCGGCTCACCGCCGCGACCGTCGCGGACATCGCGCGCGACTGATGGCCACCTGGGAGGACGTCGCCGCGGTGGCTCTCGCGCTGCCCGAGACGACCCAGGACGAGCTCGTCTGGTCGGTGCGGGGCAAGGTCGTGGTCAAGGAGCGACGGCTGCGACCGGCGGACCTCAAGGCGCTGGGCGACGCGGTGCCCGAGGGGCCGGTCCTCATGGTGCACACCGGCGACCTCGTCACCAAGGACGAGATGCTCGCGCGGCGGCCCGACGCCTACTTCGTCACGCCGCACTTCCACGGCTACCCCGCGGTCCTCGTCCGGCTCGACGACATCGACGTCGAGGAGCTGTCGGACGCGATCGTGGAGGCGTGGCTGAGGACGGCGCCGAAGACGCTTGCCGACCAGTGGCTCGCCGAGCATCCGCACGGCCTCTAGTGCCCGTAGGCGGCCATCACGCGGTCCGACGGGACGATCTGCTTGCCCAGCGGCACCAGGGAGATCGGCACCATCTTCCAGTTGGCCAGCGCCAGCGGGATCCCGATGATCGTGATCGCCTCAAGGATGCCCGTGACGATGTGCATGAGCGCCAGCCACCAGCCGGCGACGATGATCCAGATGACGTTGCCGATCACCGACCACGCGCCCGCGGTCGGCTTGTCGACGACGGTCCGCCCAAACGGCCACAGCGCGTAGCTCGCCATCCGGAACGACGCGATGCCGAACGGGATCGTGATGATGAGGATGCAGCAGATGATCCCCGCGAGCACATAGCCCAGCGCCAGCCAGAAGCCGGCGAGCACGAGCCAGATGAGGTTGAGCAGCGTCTTCACTGGTCCAGGGTGCACCACGGCGGCCGGATAGTCTGCCTCCCATGACCGTCGACCCCGCCGCGGTGGCCGACCGGCTCGCCGCGCTGCGGGCCCGGATCGCCGCCGCCGAGATCGCGGCCGGTCGTCCCCCGGGGTCCGTGCGGCTGCTGCTGGCGACCAAGACCCAGGACGCGTCGATGATCCGGGCCGCGGTCGAGTCCGACACCGGGAGCCCGCACCCGCTGCTCGTCGGCGAGAACCGGGTGCAGGAGCTCGTCGCCAAGGGCCCCCTGCTCGCGGACCTGGGCGTGACGACGCACCTCATCGGCCCGCTGCAGTCCAACAAGGTCAACGCGGCGCTGCGCTGGGCGTCGTGCATCGAGTCGGTCGCGTCACTCGACCTGGCTGAGCGCCTCGCGGAGCGTGCGCCGCAGCTCGAGGTGTATGTCCAGGTCAACGTCTCGGGCGAGCCGACGAAGCACGGTGCGGCACCGTCGGAGGCGGCCGGCCTGGCGCGCGCGATCGGTGCGCTGGACGGCCTGCGCCTCACCGGCTTCATGACGGTCGGCGCCAACTCGCCCGACGCCTCCGTGGTGCG
The DNA here is from genome assembly GCF_056402515.1 of Cellulomonas sp. P4_A2. NCBI lineage: Bacteria > Bacillati > Actinomycetota > Actinomycetes > Micrococcales > Cellulomonadaceae > Cellulomonas > Cellulomonas sp. P4_A2. The sequence continues at coordinate 83,604 of NZ_JBFUHG010000005.1, read as the reverse complement.
CGCGGGCTACGCACTGCTGCGCGGGCTGCGAGACGCGATCGTCGCGTCGGGTGCACCGGGCACGGCGGACGCGCACGAGCTGTCGATGGGGATGAGCGGCGACCTCGAGCTCGCCATCGCGGAGGGCGCGACGGTCGTGCGTGTCGGCAGCGCCCTGTTCGGGGCGCGTCCGGCCTAGGCGCCGCGGCGGGCCGTCGGTCGCGCTCCGCCGCGCAGCAGCACCACGCGCGTGGCGCTCGCCCGCGCACCGGACGCGCGCCGTCGGGCGCTCGCCAGCTCGCGCGCGTGCAGCAGGCTCATGCGGCGGATCTCGCGGTCGAGGCCGGTGTCGGTGGTCATCTCGTTCTCCTTCGTCGCAAGGAGGAGCCGCCAACCCGGACCCTGATACGTCAAGGTCCCTTGACACCTGCCTGCCATGTCAAGCACCCTTGTCACGTCAAGGTCGCTTGACACACCACGGACCCGGGGGCTGCTCGATGGACACCACGCTCGCCACGCTGCAGGGGCTCGACCTGCCGACGGTCAGCGCCGTCGTGCTCGTCGGCGCCGCCCTCGCACTGGTCGTGCTCGACCCGGTCGCAGGACGCCGCTCGTACCGTGCCTTCCTCACGCGCCTGGAGACCGATCCGACCGCCCGGGTCCGCTTCTACCGTCGCTGGACGCGGCAGGGCTGGCTCCTCGGCACCGCCGTCCTCGCGCTGGTGCTCGCACTCCCCGGGGTCGCACCCCGCGATCTCGGCCTGCGCCTGCCGGACCCGTCGGGGCTCCATGGGGCGCCGTCGGTCCTCGTCGGCGGGCTGATCGGTCTCGGCATCGTCGCCGTCGCCGGGTTCCTGCTGCGCCACCGCCTCCCCGCCGACCCGCGGCCGGCCCCGCACCCGATGCACCCGGTGACCGCCGCCGACCGCCGAGGCTGGGCCTGGCTGTCGCTCAGCGCCGGCGTGACGGAGGAGGTCACGTTCCGCGGTCTGGTGGTCCTGGCGCTCGCCACGGTGCTGCCGGGCACGGACCCGGCCGTGGTGGTCGTCGTCGGCGCGGCCGCGTTCGGCCTCGCGCACTGGTACCAGGGCGTCCTCGGGATGGTGAGCACGGGCATCCTCGGCGCCGTCCTGGTCGGCCTCTACCTCGGCACCGGCTCCCTGCTGATCCCGATGGTCGTGCACGTGCTGATCGACCTGGCCGTCCTGGCCCGCCTCGCACCCGTCACAGAGCCGGCGCCCGCATGAGGAACGAGATCCGCCGGCTGCGCGAGGAGTCGGGCCTGTCCCAGGCGGCGCTCGCCGAGGCGCTCGCGGTGTCCCGGCAGACCGTGAACTCCCTCGAGACCGGCCGCTACGACCCGTCCCTGCCGCTCGCCTTCGCCATAGCCCGCCACTTCGACCTCACGATCGAGGAGATCTTCCATGTCGACGACTGACCAGCGCCGCAGCCCCCTGCGGGCAGCTATCCCCCTCCTGGCGGCCGGGGTCGCCGTCGTGGCGATCTCGGCGTACTTCCTGGCGATCGGGGAGCCGGACACCGCGGCCGGCGCCGTGGTCGGCGGACTGCCCTTCCTCGTGCTGGCGGGCGTCGCGCTCTGGCGCACGTGGCGCCGGCCCGGGTCGAGCGGCACCGCGGGCCGCACCCTGTCGGGCCAGCCCGACGAGCGCGACCGGGCGATCGTGACCGGCGCGTTCGCGTGGACCGGCATCGCGGCCGTCCTCGCGATCGGCGTCGCGACGGTCGCCGTGACGTTCGGCGCAGACCCCCTGCTGGTGCTCCAGCTCATCATGCTCGTGGTCTACGTCGTGCTCGTCGGCGCGTTCGTGGTGCTCAGCCGCCGCACGTGACGCGAAGATGGGATACGTGGCCGACGACAAGAGGTTCCCGCGCTGGGTGTACGGGGTCGGCACCGAGCCCGACGCCCGGTTCTCCCTGGCCAACGAGCGCACGTTCCTGGCCTGGATCCGCACCTCGCTGGCACTCCTCGCCGGTGGGGTCGCGCTCGAGGCGCTCGAGCTGCCCATCGAGGAGCACCTGCGGTTCTCGGCGGCCCTCGTCCTGGTCGTCGTCGGGCTCGTCGCGCCCGTGACCGCCTGGATCGGCTGGGCGCAGGCCGAGCGCGCCGTCCGGCTCGGCACCCGCCTGCCGTCCCCGTCGGCGTTCGGGCTGCTCGTCGTCGGCGTGTTCGTGGCCGGCCTGCTCGTGCTCGTCGGCCTGGTCGCGGCGTGACCGACCCGGCCCCGACGACCCTCGCCGCCGAGCGCACGCACCTGGCCTGGCGGCGCACGGCGCTGGGCCTCACCGCCGGCGGGGTCGCCGCCGCGCACTTCCTGCAGGCGTTCGCCGGCGGCGCCGCGTGGAGCATCGCCGCGGCCGGTGCCATCGTGGCCACCGCCCTCGCGGTCAGCTCGAGACGGCGCAACCGCTCCGGGAGCCAGATCGACGGACGCCTCGTCGCCGTCTGCTCCTGCGGGCTGCTGCTGCTCGGGGTCGGCGCCCTCGCCTTCGTCCTGCTCCAGGGCCCCTAGGGGACTCGAGCCGTCCAGACCGGGTCGCCGAACTTGGTCTCCACCAGCTCGCCCGCCCGCGCCAGCTCCTCGGGCCGCAGCGCGCCGTCGACCGTCGGGTACTGCCGCCGGAAGTGGGCGACGAACGCGTCGATGACCGCCTCGCGGGGCAGCTGCGTCTGGGAGCGCACCGGGTCGACGCGCTTGGCGGCGCTGGCCGTGCCCTTGTCCGACAGCTTCTCGCGCCCGATCCGCAGCACCTGCAGCATCTTGTCCGCGTCGATGTCGTAGGACATGGTCACGTGGTGCAGCACGGCCCCGCCGACCACGCGCTTCTGCGCCGAGCCGGCGAGCTTCCCGGCGGGCGACGAGATGTCGTTGAGCCCGGTCAGCGTGGCATGCACCCCGACGTCCGCGAGCGCGCCGAGCACCCACTGGTTGAGGAACGCGTAGGACTCCTCGAACGTCATGCCGTCGACCAGCGAGGAGGGCACCACCAGCGAGAACGTGATGCAGTTGCCCGCCTCCATGAACATCGCGCCGCCGCCGGAGATCCGTCGCACGACCGTGATGCCGTAGTGCTCCGCGGCCGCCAGGTCGACCTCGTTGCGCAGCGACTGGAACGACCCGATGATCACCGCCGGCTCGACCCACTCCCAGAACCGCAGCGTGGGCCCGCGACGGCCGGACGCGAGCTCCTCGGTGAGCACCTGGTCGAGGGCAGCGTGCAACGCGGGCGGGAGCGGTCCGGGATGGATCAGCTCGAAGGTGTGGTCGGCCCACGTCGTCGAGTAGCCGAGCGCCCGACGGACCGCGGACGCCACGGCACGGGCGTCGAAGCCGACCATCGTCACCGGGAGCACGTACCGCTCGAGCGCGTCCGTCACGGCACCGGCGAGCTGGGCGGAGCTCGCGTCCCGCGGGAGCCCATCGAGCGCCGCGGACAGGACGTCGAAGGCCTCGTCAGGCTCGAGGAAGAAGTCGCCGCTCACGCTCACGTCACGCAGGAGCCCGTCCACCACGTCGAGGTCGACCGCGACGAGCTTGCCGCCGGGGACCTTGTACTCACCGTGCACCCGACGAGCCTATGCACGTTCCCGCGTCATCCGAGCGCGCGGACCGCCAGCTGGGCGCGTCCCTGCACCATCGCGGACAGAGACTCGGGGTCACCCAGCGTCGCCAGAGCGGTCTCGGACGTGCCCCCCGACAGCGCCTGCGCCGTCCACGACACGATGGTGTTGCCGACGAGCATCTGCCCCTCGTACGCGGGGATGGTGGTCCCCCCGACGGTCCGGTCGACCTCCAGCACGATCGACGGGTACACGCCCTGGCCCTCGATGGCCGGCTGGGCGGTCCAGCTCGTCCCCTCGACGCCGGTGTCCACCTCGCGGTAGGTCGGGCACGCGTCGATCGTCGTGACGAGCTCGCGGAACGCCTCCCGTGCCGCCGCAGGGTCGGTCAGGACGGTCACCTCCTGTTGGAAGTCCATCGCCTCGTTGCCCCAGCTGCGGACGTCGTAGAACGCGGGCGGCGCGGCGACGACGGTCACCGCCAGCACGCAGGAGTCGGGCTCGACCACGGTCCCGACGGGCAGACCCCAGCCCTTCTGCCCGGAGGTGATCCGCTCCTCGACGCCCGGGTCGGCGGCGGGCACGTCGGCCACGAGGTCCGCGGCCGTGACGAACAGGCCGAGGCTCGTCGTCGCGTCGAACACCGCGTCGGAGCCGGGCGGCGCGACGGAGATCGACGGGGACGGCGACGGCGAAGGGGCGGTCTGCGTGGGCGTGGGCACGTACGTCTGGGTCGGCGTCGGCTCGGTCTCGACCGACCACGGCTCGGCGACGAGCAGGATCAGGACCGCGAGCGCGCCGAGGGCCGCCAGGAGCCACCACCAACCGCGCGCTGTCGGGGTCCGGGGGGCGGTCTCCACGCCCTCGGGACCGTCGGGATCGGAGGCGGGCGGGGCGGAGCCGGACACGACCGCTCCCCCTCTCGCCGCATCGGCCGCCACGCGCGTCCGTCAGATCCCGAGGTTAGCCGCGCCGGTGACCGGCGCAGGGATGAAAAGCTCAGCGCGGCGCGATGCCGTGGTGGTAGAGCCCCCAGATGGCGGAGTCCGTGAGCGCCTCCCACGAGGCCTCCAGCAGGTTCGGGCCGACGCCGACCGTGCTCCAGGAGTCCTGGCCGTCGCTCATCTCGATGAGCACGCGCGTGACCGCGTCGGTGCCGTACATCGAGTCGAGGATGCGCACCTTGAAGTCGATGAGCTCGAACTCCTCGAGCTCCGGGTACACCTTGAGCAGCGCCTGGCGCAGCGCGTGGTCGAGCGCGTTGACGGGGCCGACGCCCTCGCCGGTGCTCACGATGCGCTCGCCGCCGGCGTGCAGCTTGACGGTCGCCTCGGCGGTCGCCGGGGTCCCCCGCGGTCCGCGCCGCTCGACGATCGCGCGCCACGACTCGACGGTGAAGTACTGGGCCCGCTGCCCGTTGAGCTCCTCGAGGAGCAGCAGCTCGAACGAGGCGTCCGCCGCCTCGTAGGTGTACCCGTTGGCCTCGGCGTCCTTGACGCGGTCGGTCACCCGGCCGAGCACGTCGGGGCGGTCCGCGAGGTCGAAGCCGAGCTCGCGGCCCTTCAGCTCGATCGACGCACGGCCGGCCATGTCCGAGATGAGCATGCGCATGTCGTTGCCCACGTTGGCGGGGTCGGTGTGCTGGTACAGGTCCGGGTCCACGCGGATCGCCGAGGCGTGCAGCCCGGCCTTGTGCGCGAACGCGCTGGCACCCACGTACGGCGAGCGCGCGAACGGCGAGATGTTGGTGATGTCGCTGATCGCGTGCGCGATGCGCGTCAGGTCCCGCAGGCCGCCGGGGCGCCCCTCGGTCGTCTTCAGCACCTGCAGGTCGTACTTGAGCTCGAGGTTGGCGACGACGGCCAGCAGGTCGGCGTTTCCGGTGCGCTCCCCGTACCCGTTCACGGTCCCCTGTACGTGCGAGCAGCCGGCCTCGACCGCCGCCAGGGTGTTGGCGACGGCGCAGCCGGAGTCGTTGTGCGCGTGCATCCCGAGGATCGCGTCGGGCCCTACGGCACCGCGGATCTCGTGCACGATCTCGGCGACCCACGCCGGCACCATGCCCCCGTTGGTGTCGCAGAGCGCGACGACCTCGGCACCCGCCTCGAACCCGGCCAGCACGGCCGCGCGCGAGTACGCCGGGTCGAACCGGTAGCCGTCGAAGAAGTGCTCCGCGTCGACGACGACCCGGCGCCCCTCCCGCACGAGGAACGCGACCGTGTCCGCGATCATCGCGATGTTCTCCTCGCCCGTCGTGCGCAGGGCGCGCTCGGCGTGCCGCAGGTCGTGCTTCGCGACGATCGCCACGACCGGCGCCTCGGAGTCGACGAGCGCCCTCACCTGGGCGTCGTCGACCGCACGCGTCCCGGCCTTGCGGGTGCTGCCGAACGCCGCGAGCTCGGCGTTGCGGAAGTCCAGCTCCTTGGCCGCGCGCTTGAAGAACTCCGTGTCCTTCGGCACCGCGCCCGGCCAGCCGCCCTCGATGAACCCGACCCCCAGCTCGTCGAGCAACGGCGCGATCAGCAGCTTGTCGGCGACCGAGAGGTTCATGCCCTCCTGCTGGGCGCCGTCGCGCAGGGTCGTGTCGTAGACCTGGAACGAGTTCAGTGCGGGGACGGACACGATGTGCTCTCTCTGTCGTGCTGGGATCTTCTTCGTCGTGCTGCGACTTCGGTTCGTGCTCAGTACGGCCGGCGGGGGTGTGCCGGTGCAGTCGACGGTAGCCGGGGCGGAGGTGGTGCCTCGACCAACAAAAAGACCCCCCGGGGTACGGGAGGTCTGCGCGTCAGCGGGTGGGCCGACGCGCTACTCGATAATGAGGGTGCTGCTGTTCACCCTCGCATCGTGGCACACGTCACGTCCCGCGGTCACGCGTTCCACCCCTTGGACATCGCGTCCATCCCCGTCGCGTGCCAGAACGCACGGTTTGTCCCCTCCTCGCTAGCGTGGGTCCTGTGCGGCTGCCCGGCCACACGTGGGAAGAGCACCCAGGAGACCGCATGTCGATCCCCAACCCGCCGCCCGAGCGACAGTCGGCCTACGAGCAGCCGCCGCACGGCCAGCACGCCGCGTCCGCCCCACCGCCTGCGCCGGCCCCGCCGACGACCGCGTTCCCTCCGGTCGCCGCTCCGGTGGCCGCAGAGCCCGTGGTCGCCCAACCCGTGGCCGTGCCACCGTCCGTCGCGCCGGCCGTCGCCGCGGTCCCCGTGGCTGCCGCCGCGCCGCGCTCCACCTCTCCGTCCGTGGACAACGGCCGGTACTGGGCAGGCGTCGCCGCGACCGCGCTCGTCGCCGCCCTCGTGGGGCTGGTCGGCGTGCTGATCATCGACCAGATCCTCAAGATCGACCTCGTCGTCAAGGACCTGTTCGGCACGGACTCGGTCAGCGCGGCCTACGTGGTGGGCGGCGTCCTGTCGGCGATCGTCGCCGGCGCCCTGCTGCAGCTCCTCGTGATGACCACGCCACGCCCCCGCGCCTTCTTCGGCTGGATCATGTTCCTGGCCCTCGTCGTCGCGGCGCTCATCCCCCTGACCTGGACCGACTCCACGAAGTCGGCGCTCACGTCGGGAGCGCTCAACCTCGTCGTCGGCATCGCGATCTGGTCGCTGCTGTCCGGCGTGCTGTCCCGGACGCTGAGGCCCGGCACCGTCGTCGAGTAGTCGCGCTCCACGACGAACGGCCGGCCACCCGCTCTCGGGTGACCGGCCGTTCGGCTGTCCGGGGCTACGCGAGCCGGTGCAGCCAGCCGTGCCGGTCGGCGGCGCGGCCGTACTGGATGTCGGTGAGCTCAGCGCGGATCCGGGTGGTGATCGGGCCGGCCGTGCCGTCGCCGACGGTCAGGTCGAAGCCCTCGCCCGCCAGCCGGCCGATCGGGGTCATCACGGCCGCCGTACCGCACGCGAAGACCTCGCTGACGGATCCGTCGGCCAGCCCGCTCTTGAGCTCGGCCAGCGTGATCGGGCGCTCGGAGATCTCGTGGCCCGCGTCCGTGAGGAGCCGCAGGATCGACGAGCGCGTGACGCCCTCGAGGATCGAGCCCGAGACGGGCGGGGTCGCGACGCTGCCGTCGGAGTACACGACGCAGACGTTCATGCCGCCGAGCTCCTCGAGGTAGGTGTTGGTCGACGCGTCCAGGAAGCAGACCTGCTCGAAGCCCTTGGCGTAGGCCTCCTGCTGCGGGAGCAGGCTCGCGGCGTAGTTGCCGCCGCACTTGGCGTCGCCCGTGCCGCCCGCGCCGGCGCGGTGGTAGTCCTCGGCGACCCAGATGGACACCGGTCGCACCCCGCCGGCGAAGTACGGACCCACGGGCGACGCGATGACGAGGAACTCGGCCTCGAGTGACGGGCGCACCCCGAGGAACGTCTCCGACGCGTACATGAACGGCCGCAGGTACAGGCTCGTCTCCTCCCCGCCGGGCACCCAGGCCAGGTCCGTCGCGACGAGGGCCTGGATGGCGCCCAGGAAGTCCGCCTCCGACAGCGGCGGCAGCGCGAGGCGGTGCGCGGAGCGCGCGAACCGTGCGGCGTTGGCCTGCGGTCGGAACGTCCAGACCGAGCCGTCGGGGTGCCTGTACGCCTTGAGACCCTCGAAGATCTCCTGCGCGTAGTGCAGGACGGCCGTCGCCGGGTCCATCTGCAGCGGGCCGTACTTCTCGACGCGCCGGTTCGACCAGCCCGTCTCCTGCGAGTAGGAGATGCGGGCCATGTGCTCGGTGAACACGGTGCCGAACTTCGGCGCGGCGAGGGCGGCCTCGCGCTGGGCGTCGGGGACGGGCGTGTCCGTCCGCGTGATCTCGAAGAGGTCCGTGGACGTGGGGTGTGCGAGGGTGCTCATGTTCGGGGGCCTTTCACCAGAGTCGGAAACGACGGTACCGGTGAGGACGGCCGGGTGGACAGGCGAGACGGTGCCGTTCGACGGACCGCGTCGCCGCGGAGCAGGACGAGTCAGCCGGCGATGCGCGCGGCGAGGTCCTTGCCCACCTCGGCCGTCGACCGTACTCGCTCGCTCGTGCCGCGCTCCGCGATGTCGTCGGCGACGGCCTTCTCGACGGAGGCCGCGGCGTCCGTCAGGCCGAGGTGCTCGAGCAGCAGCGCGACCGACAGCACCGTGGCGGTCGGGTCGGCCTTGCCCTGGCCCGCGATGTCCGGGGCCGAACCGTGCACCGGCTCGAACATGCTCGGGGCCGTGCGGTCCGGGTTGATGTTCGCCGACGCGGCCAGGCCGATGCCGCCGGTGATCGCGGCGGCGAGGTCGGTGAGGATGTCGCCGAAGAGGTTGTCGGTGACGATCACGTCGAACCGCGACGGGTTGGTCACCAGGAAGATGGTCGCCGCGTCCACGTGCAGGTAGTCGACGGTGACGTCGGGGAACTCGACGTTCACGGCCTCGACCGTGCGGCGCCACAGGTGGCCGGCGTGGACCAGCACGTTGTGCTTGTGCACGAGCGTCAGCTTCTTGCGCGGGCGGGCCGCGGCGCGGGCGAACGCGTCGCGCACCACGCGCTCGACGCCGAACGCGGTGTTCACGCTCACCTCGTTGGCCACCTCGTGCGGCGTGCCGACGCGGATCGCGCCGCCGTTGCCCACGTACGGACCCTCGGTGCCCTCGCGGACCACGACGAAGTCGATCTCGCCCGGGTTGCCCAGCGGGGAGGCGACACCCGGGTACAGCCGGCTCGGGCGCAGGTTGACGTAGTGGTCGAGCGCGAAGCGCAGCTTGAGCAGCAGCCCGCGCTCCAGGACGCCTGACGGCACGCTCGGGTCCCCGATGGCGCCCAGCAGGATCGCGTCGTGCGTGCGGATCGCGTCGAGGTCGGTGTCCGTCAGCGTCTCGCCGGTCGCGTGCCAGCGGCGCGCGCCCAGGTCGAAGTCCGTCGTCGACACCGTGACAGGTCCCCCGTGCAGCGCCGTGTCGAGAGCCAGCAGGCCCTGCTCCACGACCTCCGTGCCGATGCCGTCCCCGGCCACGACGGCGAGGTTGATGTGCTGGGCAGCGGTGGTGTCGACCATGGTCCGAGCCTAACGCCCGTCCCACCGGTCGGGACGGGTGTCTCAAAGGACGGTCAGTCGACCGCGGGCGTGGGGCCAGTCGTCGGGTAGATGATCTCGAACCGCTCGAGCACGACCTCGGACGCCGGCGAGAAGTCGTCCCCCAGCACCGCGCCGAAGGACGCCTCGTGCTCGGCGACCCACGACTCGAGCGTCGCGTCCGCGCCACCCTCGGCGGCGGCGTGCTCGGCCGTCACCTCGTCGAACGTCACGACCTCGACCTCGGTGGTCCGCAGGACCGCCTTGGGCTCGCCGCCGGCGTCGGTGACGATCGACAGGTCCCCGACCCGCGGGACGTCGAGGCCCGCGGACGTCAGCTGCGCGAGCACGGTCGCCGTGCCGGTGCGCGAGCCGTCGAGCACGCGGCCGAGCAGGTCCTCCGCCTCGGGCCCCTCGCCGTACGACCACGAGGGCGGCGGCACGACGTCGTCGGGGGTGCCGCCCATGACCGAGTCCATCTTGCCGAGACCGACGTGACCGCGGGCTGCCTGCCAGAACGCCGTGATCCGCAGATCCTCGACCTCCCCGGCCACGTCCTGCGTCGGTGCCTGCTCGTCGGTCATCGTCGTCCCTCCGTCGTCGGTACGCCCATCGTCGCGCACGCCACGGGCCAGACCCTACCCACCCAGCACGGCGAGCGCGGCCGCTCGTCCGCGAGCGCTCCCGCGCGTCGCCCGGCGCTGGCACCACGCCTCAGCGCTCGGTGACGCGACACAGCGTTCGGTGACGCTCGAATGACGAACGGCACCGCGCCATGCGGTGCCGTTCGTCATGGTGAGGTGGGCGATCAGCGCGCCGCGCTGCCCTCGGACCTGTGGTCGGGCCGCGCTCTGCGCTGCCTCCGGCACAGGCCACCCTTCGGGCAGGCCCGTACCTCCGTCAGCGCGCCGCGCTGCCCTCGACGTAGTCGCTGTCCGAGGGCTTCACCCAGGCGAACAGCTTGCGCAGCTCGCGGCCGACGGGCTCGATCGGGTGGTTCTGACCCTTCTCGCGCAGCGCCTTGAACTCGGGGGCGCCGGCGTCCTGGTCGTTGATGAACCGCTCGGCGAACGCGCCGGACTGGATGTCGGCGAGGACGGCCTGCATGTTCGCCTTGACGTCCGGCGTGATGACGCGCGGGCCGGAGACGTAGTCGCCGTACTCGGCGGTGTCGGAGACGGACCAGCGCTGCTTGGTGATGCCGCCCTCGAAGATGAGGTCGACGATCAGCTTCAGCTCGTGCAGGACCTCGAAGTACGCGACCTCGGGCTGGTAGCCGGCCTCGGTCAGGGTCTCGAAGCCGTACTGGATGAGCTGCGAGACGCCACCGCACAGGACGGCCTGCTCGCCGAACAGGTCGGTCTCGGTCTCCTCCGTGAAGGTGGTCTTGATGCCGGCGGCACGCAGGCCACCGATCGCCTTGGCGTAGGACAGGGCCAGCGGCCACGCCTCGCCCGACGCGTCCTGCTCGACGGCGACGATCACGGGGACGCCGCGGCCGTCGACGTACTCGCGACGGACAAGGTGACCCGGGCCCTTGGGGGCGACCATGAGCACGTCGTGCTGGGCAGCCGGCTTGATGTAGCCGAACCGGATGTTGAAGCCGTGGCCGAAGACCAGCGCGGCGCCGTCCTTCAGGTTGGGTTCGATCTCCTCGCGGTAGACGATGCGCTGGAACTGGTCGGGCGCCAGGATGACGACGACGTCGGCGTCCCGGACGGCATCGGCGATCGAGGCGACCTTGAGGCCCTGGTTCTCGGCCTTGGCGCGGGACGCGGAGCCCTCGCGCAGGCCGACCGTCACGTCGACGCCGGAGTCGCGCAGGTTGAGGCTGTGCGCGTGCCCCTGGCTGCCGTAGCCGATGACGGCGACCTTCTTGTTGGCGATGATCGACAGGTCGGCATCGTCGTCGTAGAACAGCTCGGCCACGGTGAAATCTCCTCGGTGTAAAGGGTTCTCTTCTAACGGGAAAAGCGTCAGGCGGAGCGGTTGACCCGCTCCAGGGCGCGGTCGGTGATGGAGCGCGAGCCGCGCCCGATCGCCACCGTGCCGGACTGCACGATCTCGCGGATCCCGAAGGGCTCCAGCGCGGCGAGCAGGGCGTCGAGCTTGCCCGGCCCACCGGTCGCCTCGATGACGACGGTGTCCGGCACGACGTCGACGACGTGTGCGCGGAAGAGCTGGACGACCTCGAGCACGCTGGTGCGCTGCGCGGTGTCGGCCTTGACCTTGACCAGCAGCAGCTCGCGCTGCACGGAGGCGGTGTCCTCGAGCTCGACGATCTTGATGACGTTGATCAGCTTGTTCAGCTGCTTGGTCACCTGCTCGAGCGGCAGGGCGTCGACGTCGACGACCACCGTGATGCGCGAGATCTCGTCGTGCTCGGTGGGACCGACCGCGAGCGAGTGGATGTTGAAGGACCGGCGCGCGAACAGGCCGGCGACGCGCGTGAGCACGCCGGGCTTGTTCTCGACGAGGACCGACAGCGTGTGGCGGGACATGGTCACTCCTCGCGGTCCCACGCGGGGCTGATCCCGCGTGCGTACTGGATGTCGTCGTTGCTGACGCCTGCCGCGACCATCGGCCACACCATCGCGTCGCGCGACACGGTGAAGTCGATGACCACGGGCTGGTCGTTGATCTCGAGCGCGCGCTTGATGGTGGCGTCGACGTCGGCCGCCGTCTCGCAGCGCAGGCCGGCGCATCCGTAGGCGTCGGCCATCTTCACGAAGTCCGGGATGCGCACGGTGCCGTGCCCCGTGTTCAGGTCGGTGTTCGAGTAGCGGGACTCGTAGAACAGCGTCTGCCACTGGCGGACCATGCCGAGCGACGAGTTGTTGATGATCGCGACCTTGATCGGGATGTCGTTGATCGCGCAGGTGGCCAGCTCCTGGTTGGTCATCTGGAAACAGCCGTCGCCGTCGATCGCCCACACGGTGCGCGACGGGTCGCCCACCTTGGCGCCCATGGCCGCCGGCACCGCGTAGCCCATGGTGCCCAGGCCACCGGAGTTCAGCCACGAGTTGGGCCGCTGGTACTTGATGAACTGCGCGGCCCACATCTGGTGCTGACCGACGCCCGCGGCGAAGATCGACTCCGGCCCGGACAGCTCGCCGATCCGCGAGATGACGTACTGCGGCGACAGGTGCCCGTCGAGGGGCTCGTCGTACCCGAGCGGGAACGTCGCACGCCACTCGTCCAGCTGCTGCCACCAGGCCTCGAGGTCCGGCTTGCCGTGCTGGAGGTGCTCGCGGGCGAGCTCGGGCAGCAGGTCGGCCATGACCTCCTTGAGGTCACCGACGATCGGCACGTCCGCCGTGCGGTTCTTGCCGATCTCGGCCGGGTCGATGTCCGCGTGCACGATCGTCGCGTTCGGCGCGAAGCTCGACAGCAGGCCGGTCACCCGGTCGTCGAACCGGGCGCCGAGCGCCACGACCAGGTCGGCCTTCTGCAGAGCCGCGACCGCGGCCACGGTCCCGTGCATGCCGGGCATGCCCAGGTGCTGCGGGTGCGAGTCGGGCAGCGCACCCCGGGCCATCAGGGTCGTCACGACGGGAGCGCCCGCGGCCTCCGCCAGGGCCTTGAGCTCGGCCGACGCCCGGGCGCGGATAACGCCGCCGCCCACGTAGAAGACCGGCTTGCGGGACGTCGCGATCAGGCGCGCCGCCTCGCGGATCTGCTTGGCGTGGGGCTTGGTCACCGGGTGGTAGCCCGGCAGGTCCAGGTCCTGCGGCCACGAGAACGTGGTGTTGGCCTGCATCGCCGACTTCGCGATGTCGACGAGCACCGGGCCGGGACGACCGGTGGACGCGATGTGGAACGCCTCGGCGATGACGCGCGGGATGTCGTCCGGGTTGGTGACCAGGTAGTTGTGCTTGGTCACCGGCAGCGTGATGCCGACGATGTCGGCCTCCTGGAACGCGTCCGTGCCGATGAGCGACGCACCCACCTGCCCGGTGATCGCGACCATCGGCACCGAGTCCATGTGCGCGTCGGCGATGGGGGTCACGAGGTTCGTCGCACCCGGGCCGGACGTCGCCATGCAGACGCCCACCCGACCGGTCGCGGCGGCGTAGCCGGCGGCCGCGTGGCCGCCGCCCTGCTCGTGGCGCACGAGGATGTGGCGGAGCCGCGTCGAGTCCATCAGCGGGTCGTAGGTGGGCAGGATCGCACCGCCGGGGATGCCGAACACGACCTCGACGCCGGCCTCCTCGAGGGAGCGGACGATCGACTTCGCACCCGTGACGTGCTCCGGACCGATCGCGCTCGTCGTGGCGACGGGAACGCGGGGGCTGCTCACGGGGGCGGCCGCCGTCGGGGCGGTCGTGGGCGTTCGCGGCGGTGCCGGGTGTGGACCCTGGACCATCGATGTCTCCCTGAGGTGGTGCTGCGTGGGTCGTGCGTCTCGAACCGGACTGGTGCTGAACACAGAAAAGCCCCTCGAGCCACGGAACGGGCTGGACGAGGGGCGAGCGCGCTGACGAGGCCTGTGCGGGTGGCTTCAGCCGGCGCGCTCAGGAAGTACTACGAGAATCATCTGCACGGAGACGACAGTACGCCCACGTCTCCGATGTGTCACGCCGTCTCACATCGTGGTTTACGTGATCAGTGGGCGGACATGCTCTCGCCCTGCACGGTCGGCTCCGGGTCCATGTCGAAGGCGGGCAGTCCGTCGATGCTCGTGCGGTTCTTCAGCCGCCGGTACTCGGCCTGCCCGTCGGGACCCTTGCGCTCCATGTACGGCGGGAGCAGGTCACGCTCGCCGTCGACGGTCATCAGCGGGACGCCGTAGCCGCACGAGTCCGAGACGCGCTCGACGTCCACGACGATGACCGCACGGGCACCGGCCGTCGGGGGGAACAGCGCCGACAGCTCGTCGAAACCCTCGTCGTAGATCGTGACGAAGCGGCCGCGGCCGTGCAGCCGGACGATGTTGGGCGGGCCGGCGAACGCGCAGAACATGATCGTGATGCGGCCGTTCTCGCGCAGGTGCGCGATGGTCTCGGACCCGCTCGCCGTGATGTCCAGGTACGCCACCGAGTGCTCGTCGAGCACCACGAACGTGCCGCCGATCCCCTTGGGCGAGACGTTCACGTGACCGTCCGGACCGCTCGGGGCGGTCGCGACGAAGAACATCGGCTGCGCCTCGATGAACGCGCGCAGCCGGCCGTCGATCTTCTCGTGCACCTTGCCCACGGCCACCCCTCTCGGTTGCCTCCGACCCTACGTCCGGGCGTCCACACGATTCAGGACAGGGTCACCAGGCGGAACGACGGCAGGCCGCGGCGGCGGATCAGCCACTCCGCGACGACGACGTTGACCAGCCAGCACAGGAAGGGGACCGCGTTGTAGGCGTTGTCGAAGGCGGCGTCGAAGGAGGCGTCGGGGTCGGCCGCCAGCTGCACCGCGACGAGAGTGATCGTCAGCAGGCGCAGCGTGACCGCGGCGTACGTCAGCGCGAAGCTGCGGATCATCCACGACTGGTGGGCGGGCACGTCGCCCGACCGGATCGCCCGGTAGGCGCGCCACCCGGTCCAGAGCCACAGCACACCGAGCGCGCCGAAACCGAAGAAGCCGACCATGCCGGCGCTGTTGAACGGGGCGATGACCAGGGACCCGACGGCCCCGACGGCGACCGCCAGGAGGTAGGTGCGCCCGACCGAGCGGTGCAGGCGGCGGTGACGGTGGCGCAGCCGGGCGCAGAACTGGAACGGGCCGAGCAGCAGCGCGAGCGCCGCGGCGGTGATGTGGACGTAGAGCGCGGCCTGCACGAAAGCCGGCTGACCGGCGTACGCGGACGCGAGCCCGCTGTCCTTGGCGGCCAGGTCCTCCAGGGACGCCGTGGCGTACGGCACCGCGGCGAACGCGACGATGCCGAGCGACGTGAGCACGACCGCGAGCCAGCCCACCCGGCTGCGACGGACGGCCGTGACCTGCGGGGCCGGCGGGGCGGCGGTCGTCGTCATGGTTCGACGCTAGGTTTCGCCGCCCGGCCGAGTCTCTGGGGCCGCCCCACGGCCTACGACGGTGGCAGACCCCCGGACCGCCGGTGGACGCGCGCCTCCCACGGGCGCAGCGCGGTCGCCGGGGCCGAGTAGTTCGAGAGGATCAGCTCCCCCGGGTCCTCGTCGAGACCCACCTCCTGCAGCGTCCCCGAGAAGTTGCCGAGCACGGTCAGCGTGACGCCGTCGAGGGAGCGCGTGAACGCGTAGACGTGCTCGTGGTCGGGCAGCAGCATCGTGAAGTCCCCGAGCGCCACCACGGGGTCCTCGTGCCGCAGGGCGATCAGGCGGCGGTAGTGGTGGAACACCGACTCCGGCTCGGCGCGCTCCGCGGCAGCGTTGATCATGCGGAAGTTCTCGTTCACGCCGATCCACGGGGTGCCCGTGGTGAACCCGCCGTGCGGCTCGGAGGACCACTGCATCGGTGTGCGGGCGTTGTCGCGACCCATCTGGGCGACGCCCGCGAGCGACCCGGTCGCCTCCACGTGGCGCAGCGTCTCGATGTCCCGGTACTGGTCGAGCCGCGTGAAGTGCGCGTTCGTCATCCCGAGCTCCTCGCCCTGGTAGACGTACGGCGTGCCGCGGTGCAGGTGCAGGACCGTCGCGAGCATGGTCGCGGACTCTCGTCGGAAGTGGCCGTCGTCGCCGAACCGCGACACCACCCGCGGCTGGTCGTGGTTGTCCCAGTAGAGGCTGTTCCAGCCCACGTCGGACAGGCCGGCCTGCCAGCGGCCGAACGACGCCTTGAGGTCGGTGAGCCGTAGCGGGCGCACGTCGAACTTGCCGCCCGGCCCGTGGTCGAGGCCCACGTGCTCGAACTGGAACACCATGTCCACCTCGGCGCGAGCCGGGTCGGTGAAGGCACGGGCCTGCTCGACGGTGACGCCGGGCATCTCCCCCACCGTCAGCAGCCGGTCCGGACGCCCCGCGAACACCTCCCGGTGCATCTCCGCCAGGAACTCGTGGATCCGCGGGCCGCAGACGTACGACGCCGAGCCGTCGGCCCAGAGGCCCCCGTGCACAGGTCCGTCGAGCAGCGCGGTGTCCTTGGAGATGAGGTTGATGACGTCCATCCGGAAGCCGTCGACGCCGCGGTCGAGCCACCAGCGCATCATCGAGTAGACGGCGTGGCGGACCTCGTCGTTCTCCCAGTTGAGGTCCGGCTGCTTGCGGCTGAAGAGGTGCAGGAAGTACTCGCCGCTCGCTTCGTCGAGCTCCCAGACCGGGCCCGAGAAGAACGAGCCCCAGTTGGTCGGCTCGGCGCCCGGCGCCCCCGCCGCGAGGCCAGCACGAGGCGGCCGCCACCAGTACCAGTCGCGCTTCAGGCTCGTCGGGTCCCGCGACTCCACGAACCACGGGTGCTCGTCGGAGGTGTGGTTGACGACGAGGTCCATCAGCAGCTTCATGCCGCGCTCGTGCAGGGCCGCGATCAGCTCGTCCAGGTCCTGCAGCGTGCCGAACATCGGGTCCACGGCCTGGTAGTCGCTGATGTCGTAGCCGTTGTCGTCCTGCGGGGACGCGTAGATCGGCGAGAGCCAGACGACGTCGACGCCGAGCTCGACGAGGTGGTCGAGGTGCTGCAGGACCCCGCGCAGGTCGCCGATCCCGTCACCGTCGGAGTCGGCGAACGACCGCGGGTACACCTGGTAGACGACGGCCCGGGTCCACCACGGCGCATCCTCGACGCTCCAGCTCACGGGCCCATCGTCGCGCCCCGGGTCGAGTCCCGCCTCCGGGGCCTCCTATCGTGACGTCCATGGACGACGAGACGACCTTCCAGCCCTATGTCGCCGACGAGCCCGCACCGCGGCTGCTGCGGGTCGGCGGGATCCTGCTGCTCGTGGCGATGGCGGCGGCCGCCGTGCTCATCTTCAGCACCGAGCCGTCGTCCGGGCCCGTAGCGGCCCTGCTGACCGTCCTGGCCCTGCTGCTCGGCATCGCCGCGGGGGTGCTGCTGCTGGTCTGCCGGATCACCGTCACGGTCGGGGCGACCGACGTGCTGGTCGCCTTCTGGCCGGTCTACCGCAAGCGGCTCACCGTCCCCGACCTCGTGTCCGTCCGCGACGAGCCGCGCCTGACGCCCAGCATGGTCGGCGGCGGGACGGGTCTGCGGTTCGCCACCGGCAACCGCGTCGCGCTGCTCTTCGGCGCCGGTCCGGCGACGGAGATCGAGACCTCCACCGGCCGCACCTACCTCGTCGTCGTGCGGGACTCTGCGGCCCTCACGGCGGCGGTACGACGGCTCATCGAGTACCCCGTCTGACGCGTCCGCCGCGAGCACCACGGCTGACCGGCTCAAGTCGTCCGTCGTCCGGCGCCGATGCTCCGCTATGACCTCGCGCCTGGCCACGCACTCCATCCTCGTGCTCGTGGTGCTCGGCGCGGTGGCCGCGGTCGTGGCGCTCGTCGTCGGCTCGGACCGTCGGGCCGATCAGGCGCCGGGCCTCGCGCTCCCGACCGCTGCTGCGTCCGCGGGTCCCGTCGACACCCCTCCCCTGTCGGAACAGATCCCCGCGGGGACGATCGATCCGGCAGCCTTGCCGGAGCGCGCGGTCCCGCGAGCGCTCGCGGTCGCCCTGTGGACTCCCCCGCAGGCGGAGTCGGCAACCGCGCCGGTGCTCGCCCTTCTGGCGTTCGACGCCGAGACGCGGGAGTGGGTGCGCGCCACGGTCCCTCCGATCAGCTGGTCGGTCGCCCTGGCGCCGGATGGGCGGCGGATCGCCCAGGTCTTCGTCCAGCCCGGCGGCGTGCCGCAGATCCAGGTCGTCGACCTCGCTACCGGCACCGTCCAGGTCGTGCCGTCACCCGGGCAGGCAGACGAGTGCACACCCCACGAGCTCGCGTGGTCTCCGGACAGCGCACTGCTCGCGGTCGCCTCGGGATGCTGGGAGCTCGGGACCCGGCTGTACGCGGTCGACTCGAATACCGGCTCCGCGAACCTGCTCGACGAGCTCGGGATCCACGACGAGAGCTCGGAGCCGGTGTCGTGGGCGCCCGACGGAGCGCACATCGCCTACTCCCTCATCCGTTACGAGGAGCCGGACTTCATCGACTCCTACAGCTACGTCACCCGCGTGGTCGCGCTCGACGGCTCGCCCGCCGCCGAGTACCCGAACACCTTCGTCTCGCGCGGGCACGCGTGGCGCGACGGGACCCGGCTCATGCTGGGCAACGAGCTCGGCTCCCAGGGCGGCGAGCCGTTCGTGCTGGAGGCCGACCTCACCGACGGCACGGTCGAGGGCCTCCCGACGCTGAGCGGGCTCGGCTTCGTCGACGGCCTGGCGCTGGTCCGCCGGGGAGAGGGATCCCCGCCCTGCGCGAGCACGCTCTGCCTCCTCGACCCTGGCTCGGGCGACGTCCGCCCGTGGCTGACGTTCGCCGACGAGCAGTTCGTCCAGCCCGAGCTGAGCCTCGCCGCCCCGTGACGGCCCCGACCTTCGCGGGTCCGCGCCGTCTCGGGGCGGACGATCAGATCAGCACGGCGCCCTTCGACGCGGACTGCACGAGCTTGGCGTATTTGGCCAGGACGCCGCGCGTGTACTTGGCGGGCAACGGCTCCCAGCCGACCTTGCGGGCCTCGAGCTCCTCGGCGGGGACCAGCACCTCGAGCAGCTCGTTGGCCATGTCGAGGCGGATCCGGTCGCCGTCCTTGATGAACGCGATCGGGCCGCCGTCGACGGCCTCGGGGGCCACGTGGCCGACGCACAGGCCGGTCGTGCCACCGGAGAAGCGCCCGTCGGTGAGCAGCAGCACGTCCTTGCCCAGGCCGGCGCCCTTGATCGCGCCCGTGATCGCGAGCATCTCGCGCATGCCGGGGCCGCCCTTGGGGCCCTCGTAGCGGATGACGACGACGTCGCCGGCGACGATCGTGCCGTCCTCGAGGGCGTCGAGCGCGTGGCGCTCGCGCTCGAACACGCGGGCGGTGCCCTCGAACACGTCGGAGTCGAAGCCGGCCGACTTCACGACCGCACCCTCGGGAGCCAGCGACCCGTGCAGGATCGTGATTCCGCCGGTCTTGTGGATCGGGTTGGACAGCGCGCGCAGGATCTTGCCGTCGGGGTCCGGCGGGTTCACGTCGGCCAGGTTCTCCGCCACGGTCTTGCCGGTGACGGTCAGGCAGTCGCCGTGCAGCAGGCCGGCGTCGAGCAGCGCCTTCATGACGACGGGGACGCCGCCGATGCGGTCGATGTCGTTCATGACGTAGCGGCCGAACGGCTTGAGGTCGCCCAGGTGCGGCACCTTGGCGGCGACGCGGGAGAAGTCGGCGAGCGTGAGGTCGACCTCGGCCTCGTGCGCGATCGCGAGCAGGTGCAGGACCGCGTTGGTCGAGCCGCCGAACGCCATGACCACGGCGATCGCGTTCTCGAACGCCTCCTTGGTCATGATCTGGCGCGCGGTGATCCCGCGGCGCAGCAGCTCGACGACGGCCTCGCCGGACTTGTGGGCGAACGCGTCGCGACGACGGTCGGCGCTGGGCGGCGCGGCCGAGCCGGGCAGCGACATGCCCATCGCCTCGGCCACGGAGGCCATCGTGTTGGCGGTGTACATGCCACCGCAGGCGCCCTCGCCGGGACAGATGGCGCGCTCGATGCGGTCCACGTCCTCGCGGCTCATCAGCCCGCGGGCGCAGGCGCCGACGGCCTCGAAGGCGTCGATGATCGTGACGTCCTTCTCGGTGCCGTCCGAGAGCTTGACCCAGCCCGGCGCGATCGACCCCGCGTAGAGGAAGACGCTCGCCAGGTCCAGGCGGGCCGCGGCCATGAGCATCCCCGGCAGGGACTTGTCGCAGCCGGCCAGCAGGACGGAGCCGTCGAGGCGCTCGGCCTGCATGACGGTCTCCACCGAGTCGGCGATGATGTCGCGGCTCACCAGGGAGAAGTGCATGCCCTCGTGGCCCATCGAGATGCCGTCGGAGACCGAGATGGTGCCGAACTCCAGCGGGTAGCCGCCGCCCGCGTGCACGCCGCTCTTGACGGCCTGCGCGAGCCGCTGCAGCGACAGGTTGCACGGCGTGATCTCGTTCCACGAGCTCGCGACGCCGATCTGCGGCTTGGCGAAGTCGTCGTCACCGAGCCCGACCGCGCGGAGCATCCCGCGCGCGGCCGTCGCCTCCAGACCGTCCGTGACGGTCCGGGAGCGGGGCTTGATGTCGACGCCGTTGGAGGTGGGGGCTGAGTTCGATCGGTCCGACGTCACGGTCATGCTCGCGAGTGTATGACCGCAGCCCCGTTGCTCCGAGCGGGGGTCACCCTGCGGATAACCACATGCTGGACGCCCGCCGACGGGGCCGCTGCGGCCGTCCGGGTTTCCTCGACAACGCGCCACGCGGGGTCGAAATCGTTATCGGATGGATGCCATAAGATCCGCACGTGTACCCGACGCACCGCGTGAAGATGGAAGACGTCGCCCGCGCGGCGGGAGTGTCGGTCGCGACCGTGTCCAAGGTGGTCAACGGCCGGTACGGCGTCGCCGAGAGCACGCAGACGAAGGTCCAGGCCGTCGTCGAGGAGCTCGGGTACGAGGCGAGCCTGGGCGCGCGCTCCCTGCGCAGCCACCGGACGAACGTCATCGGCATCCTCGTGGCGGAGTTCGAGCCGTTCAGCACCGAGCTGCTCAAGGGCGCGTCCTCGGCGGTGGGCCCGACGGGCTACGAGCTCCTGGCGTACTCCGGCGGCGGCGCCCCCGGGGCGGACGTCGGCTGGGAGCGGCGCTACCTGTCGCGCCTGTCGGGCACGCTCATCGACGGCGCGATCATCGTCACGCCGACGGTCGTCGAGGCCAACCCCGGGATCCCCGTGGTCGCCGTGGACCCGCACACGGGGCCGACAGGTCTGCCGACGGTCGACTCCGACAGCTTCGGCGGCGCGGTCCTGGCCACCGAGCACCTGCTGGGCCTCGGGCACCGGCGCATCGCCTTCCTGGGCGGCCGGCCCGACCTCGAGTCCTCCCGGCTGCGCGAGGCCGGGTACCGCTCGGCGATGTCGGCGGCCGGGGTCGCCGTCGACGAGTCCCTCGTCGGGGTCGGCGGGTACCGGCGCGAGAGCGCCGACGAGCCGGCGCGGGCCCTCCTGGACCGTCCCGACCCGCCGACGGCCCTGTTCGCGACGAACGACCTGTCCGCGATCCAGGTGCTGGCCGTCGCCCGGGAGCTCGGCCTGTCCGTCCCCGCCGACCTGTCCGTGATCGGCTTCGACAACGTCCCCGAGTCGGTGCTCGCCTCCCCCGCGCTGACGACGATCAACCAGCCGCTGCAGCAGATGGGCGCCGAGGCGCTGCGACTCCTGGTCGACCTCATCGACGGACGCGAGCGGCCCGCGCACGTGCGGCTGCCCACCGAGCTCGTCGTGCGCGCGTCCTGCGCCCCGCCCCGCGCGTGACCGCCGAGCACGTCACCGGCGCCGCGGGCTCCGGCTCCGGTCCGGTCGCCGCGCTGACCTTCGACGACGGCCCGAACGGCGCGACCACGGAGGCGCTGCTGGACTTCCTGCTCGCGCACGACATCCGCGCCGTGTTCTGCGTGATCGGGCGGCAGGTGACCGCACCCGGCGGGGCCGAGGTGCTCCGGCGCATCGTGCGCGAGGGGCACCTGATCGGGAACCACACGACGCGCCACGACGACCTCGGGCAGTGGCCGGCCGACCGCGTCCGGGCCGACCTCGTCGAGAACCTGCGGATCATCCACGAGGCCGCACCCGACGCACCGGTGCCCTACTACCGCGCGCCGTACGGCAGCTGGGGCGTCTCCGCCGAGGTCGCCGTGTCGCTCGGCATGCGACCGCTCGGCGTGCTCAACACCATCGACGACTGGGCCACGCAGGACGTGGGGACGCTGACCGAGAACCTGCGGGCCGCGATGCGTCCCGGTGAGCTGGTGCTCGCGCACGACGGTGGCGGCGACCACCGCAACGGCACGCTCGCCGCGGTCACCGCCGTGGTCACCGAACGGCTCGAGGCGGGCTGGTCGTTCACGCTCCCCGCCGATCAATAGGGTCGAACGCCGCCCCTGCGCTGGCTAGGTTGCGGCGCATGGGCAGGAGGAACTATCTGGTCGAGGGTCTGTCCGGCACCGGGAAGACCTCGGTCGCCGAGGAGCTGCAGCGGCGCGGCCACCACGTCGTCCACGGCGACCGGGAGCTGGCGTACCAGGGCGACCCGGAGACCGGCGAGCCGACGGCGAGCGTCCAGCACGAGCACCACATCTGGGACGTTGGCAGGGTCAGGGCCCTGGTTGCCGACCGCGACAGCGACGCGACGTTCTTCTGCGGGGGCTCCCGGAACTACCCGCAGTTCATCGACCTGTTCGACGCCGTCTTCGTCCTCGAGGTCGATCTCGGCACGCTGAACCGCCGCCTGGACGAGCGTCCCGACGACGAGTGGGGCGGCGGGCTGCCGACGGCGCGCTCACGCATCGAGCGATGGCACGGGACGAGGGAGGGCGTTCCGGCGCACGGCATCGTCATCGACGCCACCGCGCCACTCGAGGACGTGGTGGACGAGATCCTCCGTCGGTGCCGGACCGTGGAGCAGGACCCGCGCAGCCCGCACTAGCTGTGGGAGCGCCCCTGCCACGTGCAGACGCAGGCCTCGTTGCCCTCCTTGTCGGCCAGGACCCAGAACCGTGGCGCGAACCCGTCGTTGACCATGTGCCCGCCGGCCGCGATGGCCGCCTCGATCCGGGCCTGCGCCTCGTCGTGCGGCACCAGCACGTCGAGGTGGATCCGGTTGCGCTGCGGACGGGGCTCGTCCATCTGCTGGAACCAGAAGGTGGGCCCGACACCGGCCGGGTCCGCGAGCTCGCTGTCGTCGCCGACCGGACGCACGTCGTAGGCGAGGACGGCCTGCCAGAACGGTCGGACGCCCGGGATGTCGATCGCGTCGATGGCGATCTCGACCGCCTCGCTCTTGGGCGGCGTGCCCGTCAGGCCCAGCTCGTCGGCCAGGGCGCTGATCGCGGCTGCGAGGTCGACGTCCCGCTGCGTCAGGCCGCCCGCGTCGTGGCTCACGGTCGTCACCGCGACCTCACCCCAGCGCAGCAGCACGTCCGGGTGGTGGTTGGCCGCCTCGGCGGCCTCGGCGACGCGCGCGACGAACGCGGCGGCGGCGGCGAAGTCGTCGGCACCGAACGTCGCCCGCAGCCGACCCCCGATGACGCGCCAGTGCCGCTCGTCCACCCGGTCGGTCACGACGGACCACTTCAGTCGTTCAGCCATGCGCACCACCCTTCCACCGGGCACCGACAACCGCGCGTCAGTGCTGCCGGGCCGCCTCGCCCTGTGTCTCGGCGCCGGCCACGATGTGCCGCGTCACCCACGGCGCCAGCGCGAACATCCCGCCGGCGAACGCGAGGGCGACGAGCCCGATCACGCCGAAGTACAAGGTGTCGCTCACGTCCTCGGTGCTCTGGATCAGCTGCGCGGTGATCGCGTTGCCGGCGGCGGGCGCCAGGAACCACAGCGCCATCGCCTGTCCTCGGAACGCCTTCGGGGCGAGCAGGGTGGTGGCCGCGAGGCCGACCGGCGACAGGCACAGCTCACCGATCGTCTGCACCACGTAGACCACGATCAGCACCCACGCGGGCGCCTTCTCGTCCCCCACCACGGCGGACGCCACCGAGAGGAACACGAAGCTCAGCGCGGCGAACATCAGGCCCAGCGCGAACTTCACCGCCGTGGGTGGCCGGTCGCCGAGCCGCATCCAGAGCCACGCGAAGACCGGCGCCAGGATGATGATCGCCGCCGGGTTGACGGACTGGAAGAACTCGGGCGGGATGGCGATCCCGACGATGTGCAGGTCGGTGCGGTTCTTGGCGAAGGAGGCGAGCGTGTTGGCGGCCTGCTCGAAGATCATCCAGAACAGCATCGCCGCGACGAACAGCGGGATGTAGGCGGTCAGGCGCGAGCGCTCGTGCGACGTGACCTTGGGTGATCGGAACATGACGAAGAAGGTCACGACGGGGGCCGCGAACGCGAGGTAGGAGATCGCGTCGACCATCGTCGCGAGCCCGAAGCCACCCCGCACCCACACGGCGATCGCGACCGCGAGGGCGATGCCGCCCAGGATGAGCAGCGCCAGCCGGACCAGACCGGGCCGGTCGGCCGCGGTGAGCGGGTTGGGCACGGCGTCGCCCGCGCCGCCGAGGTACTTGCGGCCCGCGACGAAGAACACCAGCGCGATGGCCATGCCCACCGCGGCCACGGCGAAGCCCGCGTGGTAGCCACCCCACTCGCGGGCGATGCCGACCAGGAACGGCGCGGCGAGCGAGCCGATGTTGATGCCCATGTAGAAGATCGAGAAGCCCGAGTCGCGGCGCGGGTCGTCGCGGTCGTAGAGCTCGCCCACCATGCTCGACACGTTCGGCTTGAGCAGGCCGGTGCCCAGGGCGACCAGGCAGATGCCGCCGAACGAGAACCCGGTACCCGGGATCGTCAGGAAGACGTGCCCCGCCGCGATGACGATGCCGCCGTAGAGGACCGAGCGGCGGGCGCCGATCATGCGGTCCGCGAGCCAGCCACCGAGCACCGAGAGCAGGTACACGGACGACCCGTAGACGGCGACGAGCGCCTCGCCCGAGGCCTCCTTGATGCCGAGCCCGCCGTCGGCCACCTGGTCGGTCAGGTAGTACAGCAGGATGGCGCGCATGCCGTAGTAGCTGAACCGCTCCCACAGCTCGGTGTTGAAGAGCGTGAACAGCCCGAACGGATGGCCGAAGAACCCGCGGTCGCGCGGCAGGGTGTCCCGCTTCGGAGCCACCTCGTCGATGCCGCTCATCGCTTTACCGTGGCAGGAACCCGCACCGAGCGCGAGACCGCGCGGGCGAGAAACAGCGCCGGTACCGTCGCGGGGTGCCGACGATCCACTGGTTCCGCCGAGACCTGCGCCTCGCGGACAACCCGTCGCTGCTCGCCGCGGTCGAGGCCGCGCGGGTCGACGACGACACGGTGGTGCCGCTGTTCGTCGTCGATCCCACGCTGTGGGCGTCGTCGGGCGCGCCCCGGCTGGCCTACCTCGCGCAGTCCTTGCGCGCGCTCGACGAGTCCCTGGGCGGGCGGCTCGTGGTGCGGAACGGCCGCGCGCGGGACGTGGTTCCCGCCGTGATGGCCGAGGTCGGGGCCGACGCCGTCCACGTCACCGCCGCGACCGAGCCGTACGGGCGTCGTCGCGACGAGGGCCTCCCGCTGATCCGAACCGGATCTCCCTATGCCGTCGGCCCGGGGCTCCTGCAGACCCAGGGCGGAACGCCGTTCCAGGTGTTCACACCGTTCCGCCGAGCGTGGCTGGACCACGGCTGGGCTGCGCCGGCACCCCGACCTACCGGCAGCCCGTGGGCCCACCTGCGCTCGGACGGTCTCCCCGCGGCGGCCACCGATGTCCGCCTGCCCGCCGCGGGCGAGGCGGCGGCCCTGCGACGCTGGCAGGAGTTCCTGCGCGACGGTCTGGCGTCCTACGCGACCGATCGCGACCGCCCGGACCTGGACGGCACCTCGCGCCTGTCCATCCCGCTCAAGTACGGCGAGCTGCACCCGCGCACGCTCCTGGCGGACCTGCCCGCGGGCGACGCCGCGGCGAAGTTCCGCTCGGAGCTGGCCTGGCGCGAGTTCCACGCGGACGTGCTCTGGCACCACCCGCGTGCCGCGCACACCTCGCTGCGCACCGTGGTGCCGGAGGACTCCTGGGCGAGCGGGCGTGCCGAGCTCGCGTCGTTCGCGGCCTGGGCCGAGGGGCGCACGGGCTACCCGATCGTCGACGCCGGCATGCGCCAGCTGCGGGCGCTCGGGTGGATGCACAACCGCGTCCGCATGGTCGTCGCGTCGTTCCTGGTCAAGGACCTGCACGTGCGCTGGCAGCGCGGTGCGGAGCACTTCATGGCGTGGCTCGTCGACGGCGACGTGTCCCAGAACCAGCTGAACTGGCAGTGGGTGGCGGGCACCGGCCGGGACGCCGCGCCGTACTTCCGCGTGTTCAACCCGGTGACCCAGGGCAAGAAGTTCGATCCGTCCGGCGCCTACGTCCGCGCGTGGGTGCCTGAGCTGCGCGGCATCGACGGCCCCGAGGTGCACGAACCGTGGAAGCTGGGCCTGGACGCTCCGGCCGACTATCCGGCCCCGATGGTCGACCACGCGACCGAGCGCAGGGTCGCCCTGGACGACCTCCACCGCGGAGGCTGACGCAGCAGCGAGACCCGGGGCCTGCCTCGGGTCTCGCGGCCGTCTCTCCGTGGTGAGCCGGTCAGCCGGCGCCTACCTGCAGCTGGGTCATGAGGTCCAGGGTGTCTCCGTTGAGCCAGTACTCGACGATCTGCCCGTCGGCCACGCGCAGGATGTCGGTGCCGTGGAAGGTGACGACCGTGCCCGCCGGCGCCCCGGCACCAGGCATCCCGCCCTCGTAGGTGCCGGTCGCCACCCACCGGACCACGACGTAGTCGCCATCGACGATCGGCCCGACCTCGACCGAGAAGGTCAGGTCGGACGCCAGGGAGCGCCCCTGGCTGACGAAGCCCACCATGCCGGAGACCCCGCCGGCGGCGCTGCCGTCCCCGCCGTCGAGCATCGCCGCATGGACGCGGTTGTTCTCCGAGATGATCTCCTCCGCGATCGCGTACTCGCCGTTCCACAGGGCGATCCAGTGCGTGACCAGAGTCGTTGCGGCGTCCCGGGCGGAGCTCGTCGTGCTGGTGCTGGCGTCGTCCATGGTGCTCTCCTTGTGGTGGTGGTGGCGGATGGTCTAGGCGGTGGGGTGCGGGGCGGCGGTGTCGACCCAGTGCGCGAGCCCGACGATGAACCCGCGGACGAGTCGCTCGAAGCTGCGGTCGACGTCGGCGCTCCAGGCGAACGCCCCGGCGGTCTCGTAGGAGACGAACCCGTGCAGCGTGGAGCGGAAGGCTCGGATCGCGTCGACCGCGTCGTCACCCTCCAGGTGGTAGGCCGTCAGGACGTCGGCGATCACCTGGATCGCCGCCAGCGAGACTGCCTCGTCCTCCACGTCGCCCGGAGCGGGCATGAGGTTGGACGCCTCGTACCGCGCGGGGTGCCGGAGCGCCCAGTGCCGGTAGGCGTGGGACATCGCGGAGATCGCGTCGGCACCGGAGCGACCGACCGCGGCTCGCGCCAGCACCTCGCCCAGGTCTCGCTTCGCGTGCACCGCGATGTCGCGGTGCAGCCCCGCCAGCGAGTCGATGTGCTTGTACAGCGAGGGCTGTCGCACGCCCAGCCGGAGCGCGAGCCCGGTCAGCGTGAGGTTGCTCAGGCCGACCTCGTCGGCCATCACGGCGGCTTGCTCGGCCACCCGGTCGCGGTTCAGACCGGCCCTAGCCACGGGCCGGCGTCCCGCAGCAGGTAGTTGTTGTTGCCATTCGGCTAATAAACACCACTAGTTAGCTATAGTCAATAGCCAGTCGCAGCCCGCAGCGAGTCCCGCTAGAGCTATCGGCAGGAACTCGTGACCCCGAGCCTCGGAACGGCTCGCAGTCAGGAAGGGATCTGGGCCGCTCGGTACTCGTCCTCGAGCATGCCCATGATGATCGCGTCGCACCAGCCGTCGCCGTCCCGGTAGGCGTCGCGTTTGCGACCCTCGACGCGGAAGCCGATGTTCTCGTACAGCGACTTGGCGCGGGCGTTGAGGCTCAGCACGTCGAGCTCGACCCGGTGCAGGCCGAGACCGTCGAAGGCGAGCCCGAGCACGAGCTGGATGCCCTCGGTGCCGTAGCCGCGGCCGCGGTACTGCGGACCCATCGCGAGGCGCAGGTTGGCGGACCGGACCACCTCGTCGACCTCGTTCAGCACGATCTCGCCGCGGAACGTGTCGTCGCCCTCGACCGTCACCGCGAAATCGTACCGGCCCTGCGCGGTCGCCCGGCTGGCGCACCAGGCGTCGATCTCCTCGCGCGTGAAGGTGGCCGTCGTCCCCGTCAGGCGGTTGCCCTCGGGGTCGCCGAGCATCTCCCACATCGCGTCCGCGTCGCTCGCGCGGATCGGTCGGAGCACGATCATCTCGCCCTGCAGCGTGGGCTTCTCCATCGTCCGCTCCTCTCGCGTCCGCCGAGACTACGGCGGGTTTGTGGACGTGGTGTTACGACCCGATCCGCTCCAGCAGCAGCTCCCGGACGCGGCCGGCGTCGGCCTGACCGCGCGTGGCCTTCATGACGGCACCGATGATCGCGCCGACCGGACCCAGGTTGCCCGAGCGGATCTTCTCGGCGATGTCCGGCTGCGCGGCGAGCGCGGCGTCGATCGCGTCGAGCAAAGGGCCGTCGTCGGACACGACACCGAGGCCGCGGGCGGCCACGACGTCGGCCGGGTCGCCCTCGCCGGCCAGGACGCCCTCGAGCACCTGACGGGCCAGCTTGTCGTTGATCGCGCCGTCGTCGACCAGCTTCTGCAGCTGGCCGATCTGGGTGGGCGTCACCGGCAGCGCCTCGAGCTCGACGTCCTGCTGCTTGGCCGTGCGGGCCAGCTCGCCCATCCACCACTTGCGCGCGGCGGCCGGGCTGGCGCCCGCGGCGATCGTGGTCTCGATGAGCTCCACGGCGCCGGCGTTGACGACGTCGCGCATTTCGGCGTCGGCGTACTCCCACTCGGTCTGCAGCCGTCGCCTGCGCGCGGCGGGCAGCTCCGGGAGCCCGGCGCGGATCTCCTCGACCCACGCGCGGTCCGGGGCGATCGGGACGAGGTCGGGCTCCGGGAAGTACCGGTAGTCCTCCGCGTCCGACTTCACGCGGCCGGACGCCGTGGTGCCGGTGTCCTCGTGCCAGTGGCGCGTCTCCTGGATGATCGCGACGCCGTCGTCGAGGACGCCCGCCTGGCGGCTGACCTCGTAGCGGACGGCCCGCTCGACCGACCGGAAGGAGTTGACGTTCTTGGTCTCGGTGCGGGTGCCCAGCGGGCTCTGCGGAGTCGGGCGGATGGAGACGTTGACGTCCGCCCGGACGTTGCCGCGCTCCATCTTCGCCTCGGAGACGCCCAGCGCGCGGAAGATGTCCCGCAGCGTCTGCACGTACGCACGGGCGACCTCGGGTGCCCGTGAACCGGCGCCCGTGATCGGCTTGGTGACGATCTCCACCAGCGGGATGCCCGCGCGGTTGTAGTCGACGAGCGAGTACTCGGCACCGTGGATGCGGCCGTCGGCGCCACCGATGTGGGTGTTCTTGCCGGCGTCCTCCTCCATGTGCGCGCGCTCGACCTCGACGCGGAAGATGCTCCCGTCGTCCAGCTCGACGTCGACCCAGCCCTCGTAGGCGATGGGCTCGTCGTACTGGGACGTCTGGAAGTTCTTGGGCACGTCCGGGTAGAAGTAGTTCTTCCGCGCGAACCGGCAGGACTCCGCGATCGAGCAGTTCAGCGCGAGGCCGATGCGGATCGCGTACTCGACGGCGGTGGCGTTGACGGCCGGGAGCGCGCCGGGCAGGCCCAGCGACACGGGCGTGACCTGCGTGTTCGGCTCGGCACCGAACGTCACCTCGGCGCCGTCGAACATCTTGGTGCGCGTGCCGAGCTCGACGTGCACCTCGATGCCGATGACCGTGTCGTAGCGCGCGACGGCGTCGTCGTAGTCCACCAGCGTGCTCATCGTGCGATCTCCAGTTCGGGAGCCTTGGCCAGCAGCGGCCCACCCCAGTTGCTCTCCAGCAGCGCCTCGAGCGCCGCCCCGACCCGGTACAGCCGGTCATCCGCCTTCGCCGGCGCCAGCACCTGGAACCCGACGGGCAGGCCGTCGTCGGACAGGCCGGCCGGCAACGAGAGGCCGGGCACGCCGGCCAGGTTGGCCGGGATCGTCGCGACGTCGTTCAGGTACATCGCCAGCGGGTCGTCGAGCTTCTCGCCGAGCTTGAATGCGGTGGTCGGCGCGGTCGGGGAGACGAGCACGTCGGCCCGCTCGAACGCGGCGGTGAAGTCGCGCTGGATCAGCGTGCGGACCTTCTGCGCCGAGCCGTAGTAGGCGTCGTAGTAGCCCGCGGACAGCGCGTAGGTGCCCAGGATGATGCGGCGCTTGACCTCGTCGCCGAAGCCCTGGCCGCGCGTGGCGGACATGACGCGCTCGGCGGTCGGGTTGTCCTCCGGGACGACCCGCAGGCCGAACCGCATGCCGTCGAACTTCGCCAGGTTGCTGGACGCCTCGCTCGGCATGATCAGGTAGTACGCGCCCAGGGCGTACTCGAAGTGCGGGCAGGAGACCTCGACGATCTGCGCACCCGCGCCGCGCAGGATCTCCAGGGACTCCTGGAACCGCGCGAGGACGCCGGGCTGGTAGCCCTCGCCCTGCAGCTCGGTGATGACGCCGACGCGCACTCCGGTCAGGTCGCCGGACGCGCCCTCGAGAGCCGCGGCGACGAGGCCGGGCAGAGGCTCGTCGATCGACGTGCTGTCGCGGGGGTCGTGACCGCCGATGAGCTCGTGCAGCAGCGCGGCGTCGAGCACGGTGCGCGTGACGGGACCGGCCTGGTCCAGCGAGGACGCCATGGCGATGAGCCCGTACCGGGACACCGAGCCGTAGGTCGGCTTGACGCCGACGGTGCCCGTGACCGCACCCGGCTGACGGATCGAGCCGCCGGTGTCGGTGCCGATCGCCAGCGGTGCCTCGTAGGCCGCGACGGCCGCGGCCGAGCCACCGCCGGAGCCGCCGGGGATCCGGTCGAGGTCCCACGGGTTGTGCGTGTTGCCGTACGCGGAGTGCTCCGTCGAGGAGCCCATCGCGAACTCGTCCATGTTGGTCTTGCCCAGGATCGGCAGACCGGCGGCCTTGATCCTCTCGACGAGGGTCGCGTCGTACGGCGGGACCCAGCCCTCGAGGATCTTCGAGCCGGCCGTCGTCGGCAGACCCTTGGTGACGACGACGTCCTTGACCGCGATCGGGACGCCCGCCAGCACGTGGAGGTCCTCCCCCGCGGCGCGGCGCGCGTCGACGTCGGCCGCGACCGCGAGGGCCTCGTCGCCGGACACGTGCAGGAAGGCGTGCACCGCGTGCTCGACGTCGGCGATCCGGTCGAGGTGCGCCTGGGTCGCCTCGACGCTCGAGACGTCCTTGGCGGCGAGGCGCTCGGCCAGCGCCGAGGCGGACAGCCGCGTCAGGTCAGCGCTGCTCACGCGTCCTCCCCCAGGATCTGCGGGACCGCGAACTTGCCGTCGATCGACGCCGGCGCGGACGCCAGCACCAGGTCCCGGTCCACCGGGGCCTCGGGCACGTCGGCGCGGAACACGTTGGTCAGCGGCAGGGGGTGGCTGGTGGCCGGCACGTCGGACGTGGCGATCTCGCTCACGCGTGCGACCGACTCGACGATGACGTCGAGCTCGCCCGCGAGGCGGTCGAGCTCCGCCGGCGTCAGGTCGATCCGTGCCAGGCCCGCCACGCGCGCGACCTCGTCGCGAGAGAGGGTGGACATGCTCCGAAGTCTAGACGGGTCGGCTCACCCGCTCCCCCCACCCCTCAGTCGCGTCCGGCCGACGTCCCCGCGCCCGCCCCGACCGTCGACGCGCCGTCGGCGGCCGCCTGCAGCGCGGCGACGTCGATCTTGGTCATCGTGAACATGGCGTTCAGGGCGCGGTTGGCGCGCTCGGGGTCGGGGTCGGAGATGAGCTCGGGCAGGGCCTCGGGGATCACTTGCCAGGACAGCCCCCACCGGTCCGTCAGCCACCCGCAGGGACCCGGGGTGCCCCCTCCCTCGAGGAGCGCGTCCCACACGCGGTCGGTCTCCTGCTGGTCGGGGACGATGATCTGCAGCGAGAAGGCGTCGGAGTGCGGGTGCCCGGGTCCGCCGTTGAGCGCCTGGATCTCGAGCCCGTCGAGCACGAAGGTCACGTTGATCGCCGGACCGGCCGGCTGCGGCGCGTCCGCGTTGAAGCGGGCGACGGAGACGATGCGGGAGTTGGGGAAGATCGACACGTAGCGCTCGGCGGCCTGCTCCGCCTCGTCGTCGAACCACAGGAACGGCGTGATGGACATCTCGGTACCTCCGGTGTGTGCGACGCGTGGCCCGGTGCCCGCGCCGTCGTTCACGAGGAGGTCGGAGCCGCCGCGACGTTCTCGACACCGACGACCGAGAAAGTTCTCCGGGTCAGCCGCCCACCGCGGCGGTCACCAGGGCCAGCACAGCCTGGGCGTACGCGTCGGCGGCGTCGTCGGCCGAGAAGACCTGCTCAGGACGGCCGGCGAGCTCGACGAGCACCTGGTAGCCCCCGAAGGTCGAGCGCGCCAGGCTGCGGAACGTGCCGCCCAGGAGCTCGCGCAGCTGGTCCTCGCGCGGCAGCCACAGCGCGTCCTCCTGGCGCACCGAGTCGAGCGCCCACTCGGTCGTCCCGTTGAAACCCAGGACCGTGCCGGTCGGGTACTCGCGCGGCTCGACCACCATGTCCGCGATCGTGAACACCTGGTCCTCGAGCACGCGGACCGCGAACGCGTCCCCGGGCCGCGGGTGCCAGGTCAGTCCGGCCCCGTGCAGCTGTTCGGCACGCGCGACGCTGATCATGTGATCCACCTCCGACGGGACACGCCGACCATCACGATGCCGCCGCCCAGCAGGACGAACGCGAGGATCGCCCAGGCGAGGGCGTCCGTGCCGGTGGCCGACAGCGTCGAGTCGTCGGGTGCGACGACCGTGGCGTCGTCCTGCACGTAGACCGGGACGCAGTCGGGGCACAGCGGCTGTCCGCCGGTCGCGGTCGCGACGTTGACGACGCTCGTTCCCGGCGGCGCGGTCAGGGTCGTCTGCACCCGGACGGACGGCGCGGACTGGCTGACCGCGAGCGACGCCGAGTACGTGCAGGTCACGGCGTTCGACACCGCGTTGCAGGTCCAGCCGACTCCCGTGGCGCTCACGTACGTCAGGCCGACGGGCAGCTGGTCGGTCACTGTCACCGGTGCGGTGGTCGCGTTGGGCCCGAGGTTGGTGACGGTGAGGTCGAACACCGGCTGCGTGCCCGGGATGCCGACGACGTCCTTGACGATCGCCAGCTTCGACAGCCCGAGGACGTCCACGTCGTCGGTCGCGGTGTTGTTGTCCGGGTCGAGGTCCTCGGCGTCGGTGCCCACCGTGACCGCGTTGGTCACGCTCGGGTAGGCGTCGGCCTGCACCGAGACCACCAGGGTGATCGTGACCGGCGTGGCGATGGTGACGCCGTCCGCGAGCACGCACGTGACCGTCTGACCGGCCGCGGTGCACGTCGCGCCCGGTCCGCTCGCCGACACGAACGTCGTGCCGGCCGGGAGGGTGTCGGTCACCGTGACGGGACCGGGGTCGTCGGTGGGGCCCGCGTTGCTGACGAGCATCGCCCAGGCGCCGCTGCTCCCGACCACGAAGTCCGCCGCGTGGGTCTTGGTGATCGAGAGGTCGACCTGCGCCGGGACTCCGAGGTCGTCCGTGGCGATGTTGTCGTCCCGGTTGTCGCCGTCCGTGCTCGTGTCGACGTCGGCGATGTTCCGGACCGTCGGGAACGCCTCGGGGCCGACCGTGACGACGAGGTCGATCTGGGGTGCGAACCGGTTGGCGGGCAGCGGCAGGTCGTACGCGCACCGGACCACGGTGAGGATCGTGGTGCAGGTCCAGTCGGTTCCGGTCGCCGAGACGTAGGTCAGGCCTCGCGGCAGCGGGTCGTTGACGACGACGTCCTGGGCGTCCGACGGGCCGGCGTTGAACACGGTGAGGTGGAACGTCACGTCGTCGCCGACCCGGACCGCGCCGGTGTGGGTCTTGAGGATGCGTACGTCGGCCGCCTGCTGCACGAGCACGGGGTCGGTCGTCGTGTTGTTGCCGGGGTCGGGATCGGTCGTCGGGGAGTCGACGGTCGCCGTGTTGAGCACGGGTCCCGCGGACGCGGACGGGTCGATCTGCGTCGTGACCACGAGGTCCGGCGCCGTCGCACCCGCGGCCAGCGACGTGACGCCGTCCAGGTCGCAGACGACGGTCGTGCCGGCACCGTTCGGTGTGCACGTCCAGGGTCCCGACGAGGAGACGTAGGTGAACCCGGGCGGCAGCGTGTCCGTGACCTCGATCGGCGCCAGGGCGTCGGAGGGCCCGTTGTTGGTGACGACGATCGTGAACGGGACCTCCTGGCCGGCGTCGAACCGACCGGCCGGGTGCGACTTGGTGATCGCGAGGTCGGCCGCGGCGGCCACCGAGATCGACTCGTCGTCCTGGTTGTTGCTCGGGTCGGTGTCCGTGGTCGCCGTCCCGACGACCGCGGTGTTGGTGAGCGTCGTCCCGTCGAGCACGTCGGCCCCGATCTGCCCGGTCACCGTGATGACGCTGGTGTTCACGGGCGATGCGACGGGCGCGGCGAGGACGGGACGGTCACAGACGATCTCGGTCGTCGACACCACGCAGGTCCAGCCCGGACCCGATCCGCTCACCCCGCTCATCCCCGGCGGCAGGGTGTCGACGACGTGCAGGTCGTCGGCGAACGACGGGCCGGCGTTCCCGACCGTGAGGGTGTACGTCACCTGGGTGCCCGCGAGATACGGTGCCGGGCTCGTGACGGTCTTCACCACGCTCACGTCGGCCTCGTCGCGCACGATCACCGGGTCGCTCGCGTCGTTGTTGCTCAGGTCCGGGTCCGCCTGCGGCCCGTCCACCGACGCCTGGTTGACGATGATCGACGGCCCGGCGTCCGCGTGGACGAACGCGGTGAGAGTGATCGGCTCGGCGAGCGCCGGCGAGCCGGGCGTACCGCCGGCGATGCCGTCCGGCGTCGTGCACGTGACCACCTGGTCGACGGCGGAGCACGTCCATCCGACGCCGGTCGCCGAGACGTAGTCGACGTCGTCGGGCAGTCCGTCCGCGACCGTGATCGGCCCGACCGTCGCCGACGGGCCGAGGTTCGACACCTGGAGGGTCCAGACGACGTTCGCTCCGGCGTCGACCGGCCCGGTGTGCGACTTGTCCAGAGCGAGGTCCGAGATCGAGCTGAAGGACGTGTCGTCCGTGTCGGTGTTGTTGACGGGGTTCGGGTCCGGCGTCGGCGAGTCGACGGTCGCGGTGTTCTCGAACGAGCCGGCGCCGGCGGCCGGGTCCACGTCGACGACGATGCTCACGGTCGTCGACGCGTTCAGGGCCAGCGACCCGGCCAGGGTGCAGGTCACCAGCTGGCCGGCCGCCGAGCAGGTCCACGTCCCCGTGGGGTCGACCGTCGAGGCGAACGTCAGGTCGTCGGGCAGCGTGTCCGTGATCGTGACGGGTGCGGCGGCGTCGGAGGGTCCGTTGTTCACGACGGCGAACGTGTACGTGCCCTGGGTGCCCGGCGTGAACGCGCCCGTGTGCGTCTTCTGGATGGCGAGGTCGGCGGAGGTCGTGATCGTCAACGGGCTCGTCGCGGTGTTGTTCGCGGGCACCGGGTCGGGCGTGGTCCCCGTCACGGTCGCCGAGTTGGTGAGGGTCCCGGTCAGGCCGGACGAGATGTGGGCGACCACGAGGATCTGCGGCGCGACCGCACCCGAGGCCAGCACCGTGGACCGCGTGCAGCTGAACGTCTGCCCGACCGGCGGGGCGCAGGACCATCCGACGCCGACCGCCGAGACGAACGTCGTGCCGGCCGGCAGCGTGTCGCTCACCGTGATGGTCGGCTGCGAGTCCGAGGGCCCGTTGTTGTGCACGCCGATGGTCCACGCGGTGTCCTGCCCCGCGACCCCCGGACCCGCATGGGTCTTGGTGATCGCCAGGTCGGCGCTCGTCGTGATCGTGACCGCGTCGGTCGTGGAGTTGTTCGCGGTGTTCGCGTCGTACGTCCGGGCGTTCGCCGTCGCGCCGTTGGTGAACGTCGTGCCGCTGGGCGTCGCGGCGGGGATCGACGTCACCACGGTGATCACCGGGAAGGACGCGCCCGAGGCCAGGGTCCCCGGCGGGGTCGTCCGCGCACAGCTGACGACGCCCGAGACGGGCGCACCGCAGGTCCAGCCGGTTCCCGACGCGGAGACGAAGCCCGTGCCCGGGGGCAGGGTGTCGGTCACCGTGAACGGGCCGACGGCGGGATCCGCGCCGTTGTTGCGCACGGTCAGGGTCCATCGGGCGTTGGCGCCCGCCACGACCGGCGACGCGTGCGTCTTGGTGACCTGGACGTCGGCCGAGTCGATGCGCGTCTGGGCGGTCACCTGGCCGTTGTCGTACGGGCCGTCGAGGTTCCCCGTGGCACCGGTGGCGTCCTCACCGATCGTGCGGGCCTGGTTGAGCTGCGGCACCGTCGAACCGACGTTGGGCAGGACCGCGGTCGTGGGCCGCAGCTGGAACGTCATGCTGGCGCTCTGACCCGGCTGCAGGGTGCCCAGGTCCGACCACACCGCGACCCCGAGGGCGACCAGCGGGTCGGCGTGCGCGGACGTGGTGCCTGTCGCGGCCGTCAGCTGCGAGCTGCCCGGGACGTACTCCCAGCCCGCCGGGAGCGTGTCGGTGATGTCGATGCCGAACGCCGGCGCCGTCCCGGTGTTCGTGGTCGCGACGCGCCAGGTGAAGGGCGAGCCGATGTAGGCGGGGGCCGGCGACACGGCGGTCTTGACGGTCGTCAGCTGCGGGAACGCGGGCACGACCTGCGCGGTCGCGCTGGGTCCGCTGTAGACACGCCCGCCCGACTCGAGCGACTCGTAGTTGGTGACGGTCACCGTGTTCACCAGCGGTGTCGCGTCGATGTCCTCGGACGGCGCGAGCGTCGCCTCGTAGGTCACCGTGACGTCGGCGCCGGGGGGGTAGGCGATGGCCAGGCCGCGCGTGTCCCACGTGATCAGGCCACCACCACGGACCGGGTCGTCCCCGGTCAGCACGCCGCCGAACGCGATGCTGTCGGGGTCGACCACGACGCCCACGGGCACGACGTCCTGCAGGACCCCGTTCCACGAGTCGCTCGAGGTGGGGTCGGGCGAGTTGTGCGCGGTGATCGTGTACTCGAACGAGTCGGCCGGACCGGGCGTCGCGTCGCTGACCGCCTTGTCGACCGTCACCTGCGGCTCGATGACGGTCACCGTCGCGCTCGCCGACGGCCCGGTCGTGTCGAACGGCGCGTCGGCCGACTGCGGGTCGTCGTTCGGGCTGTCGGGGCTGACGTTCCACGCGGTGTGCGCCGTGTTGGTCAGGGTGACGCCGGCGACGTTCCCCGGCACGTCGGCGATCTTGCCGGTGTAGGTGACCGAGACGATGCGGATGTCGACGCTCGGCGGGAGGTCGCCGTAGTTCCAGGCGACGAGGGTCGAGCCTCCCGGCCCGGCGGCGTCGTTCAGCCGGACCGGCACGATCGTGCAGTCCGTCGCCGGGGTGGTCAGCACCTGGCACCCGTAGTCCGTGATGGCGACGTCGTCCACACCCGCCGGCAGGTGGTCGACGAGGGTGGCGTCGAAGTAGGTGGTGTTCGGTGAGATCTCGACGTCCACCCGCCAGGTGACCTCCTGGCCGATGGTCGCCCGGTCCGGGGTGACCGACTTGGTGATGTCCGCACCGACGATCGGCACCGTCGACGACGCGGTGTCGGTGACCACGCGCTCGTCCGGGTTGTCGGGGTCGGTCGGGCTCGCCTTGCCGTCGTCGAGCGTGGACCCCGAGAGCGTCACGTTGTTGACGTACGTCGTCCCGGCGATCGCGTCGAGCGGCACGATCGCCGTGTAGGTGCGCGTCGCCGTGGCCCCGGGCTCGATCGTGCCGACGTTCCAGACGAGCGCGGTCGTGCCCGCGACGCAGCCGTTGGCCGTACCACCCGCCGCCGGCGCCGCACCGGGGTCGGCGCCGTAGGCGTCGAAGATCATTCCCGCGGGCAGGCAGTCGACGAGGAACGTGTCGTGCAGCGGCGTGCGCGTGGCGCCCGAGCCGTCCGTGTTCACGTTCCGCGCACTCACCGTGTATGCGACGGTGGTGCCGCCGGGGACAGGCCCGTCGGAGTCGTTCGCCTTCGTCACGTCCGGGCGCGGCTGGCGGACCGTGATGGTCCACGACGCCGTGGCCGGCGGCAGTGCCGAGCCGCCGAGGGTCTCCAGGCTGACGAACCGGGCGGTGTTGATCACCTGCAGGTTGTTCTGCGCCGTGCTCATCGCGGCGCCCGTGACCTGGGCCGGCAGGACCACCTCGAACCGCTGGTCCACCGCGGTCGCGTTGTTGTACGTGGACGGGAACGTCACCGTGCCCGTGTCCGGGTCGATCGTGACCCCCGCCGGGACCGGCGCGGTCGCCGCGCTGTCGGCGTCCGGGTGGTACGTCAGCGTGGCCGGTCCGACCTGCACGAAGCCCGTCGGCAGCGGGTCCTGCAGCACACCGTCGTACGCCGCCGTACCCGCGAGGATCCGCACCCCGTAGGTGTAGGTGACGAGCTCCCCGATCGTCGCCTCGTTCTCGAGGTCGTTGTTCGTCTCGACGACCGACGTCGTCGCGGACTTGTCGACCTCGGGCCCGGGGACCCGCACGTTCGACGGGTCGGAGGCGGCCGGGGCGTCCCACTGTGTCGGGAGGACCGCCAGGTTCACGTTCTGCCGGGGGTAGAACGTGACCGTGCCGCCACCCGGGACGTTGGTCAGCGCCTGGTAGCTGCTCACGTAGGCCGTGTCGGTGTAGACCGTCCCGACGCCCGCCGGGTCGGGGATCGTGGTGTCGTAGAGGATCGACTGCGTCGCGCCCGGCCCGATGCCCTGGCCCGACAGGTCCGGCTGCGTGCCGTCGATCGGGAACGTGACTCGCAGCAGGCTCAGGTCGGCCGAACCCAGGAACGCGGGGTGCCCGGGCTCGCCCGGGTCGGTGCAGACGACGGTCGGCGGCACGGCCTGCGCAGGCTCGTACCGCACCGTGCTCTCGTCGATGTCGTCGCAGGTGAGCTGGACGGGCAGCTTGTCCCAGACGTCCAGCGCGCCGACCTCGTAGCCGTTGGCGGTACCCGCAACGCCGCCGTTGGTCAGGTCGATCCGGAAGGTGGCGACGGAGCCGGCACGCACCTCGGAGCCGTCGACGTTGCTGTTCGCGGGGTTCGGGCCGCTGGCGGGTGCGTCGACCGACTCGACGCCCTTGACCACCTGGACGGGCGGGACCGGCGCCCCCTGCATGACGAGGCTGTCGCGGAGCGTCTCGGTGATGCCCGCGGAGTTCTCCGCCCGCAGCTTCATGAGGTTCGACCGGGTCAGCGCCGTCGTGCCCGGCGCGGCCCTCGTCACGTTCGCCTGGATCACCACCGCGAACACGGCGCCCGGGTCGACGAACCGGTTGCCCGCCGGTCCGGGCGTGCCGATCAGGAACTGCACCGCGCTCGTGCTCGAGGTCACCGTGAACGGAGCATCGGCGTTCGTGGCCGCGGCGGTCGCCGACCCGTTCACGTACGTCATGCCGGGGGGCAGGAAGTCCGTGACCTGAGGATTGCGCGTCTCGGTCAGGGGCGAGAAGTTGGCCGTCAGCAGGTAGCACACGCGGTCACCCTTGAGGAACAGGGTCTCCTCGGGCGCGAACGCTGCCGGCTCGCCGTAGACGCCGGCGTCCGTCGGGCACGTGCCACCCGAGATCGAGCGCGGCGCGATGAGCTTGTCGATCGACTCCGAGCCGGTGGTCAGGGTCCACTCGGACTCGTCCTCCACCGTCACGGTGCCCGTCTCGCCCGTGCCGGCGACCGGGGTGGTCGTCGCCGTGAGGGACGCGTCGTTGGTGAACGAGTCGCCCGTCGCCGTCGCCTGCCCGACCAGCGCGCCACCCAGGTAGGTGGGCAGCATCGCGGCCGAGTAGGAGACCGTCGTCGTCGCGTCAGGCCCCTCGGCCAGCGCGTCGAACGTGATGTCGAAGGTGCCGTCGACGTTGAACGTGGCCGTCGCGATCGGCACGGACGGCGCCGGTGCGCGCCCGCCGTCGCACAAGGGGTTGGCGCCGGGCGAGTAGTTCGTCCCCGGACCGCCGAGCGGGCAGGTGCCGTTGGGAAGCGTGTCGGCCAGGACGATGTCGGCGGCGCTCACGTACTCGCTGGACTCGACGGTGAGGGTGTAGCGCACCGTGCCGCCGGAGAGGAACTCCGAGCGGTCGGCGGTCTTGCGCATCCGGACGTCCTCGATCGAGACCGTCAGCGTGTCGGAGGCCGAGACCGTCGCCGGGACGCCGGGTGCCGTCGTGCCCTGGAAGGTGCCGGTCACCTGGGCGACGTTCGTCGCGCCGAGCTCCGTGGCGGTCTCGCGGGTCGACGCGCCCGTGTTGTTGTCGAGGTTGGCGGTCTGGAGCAGCCCGCCCGGAGCCGGGTCCGGGAACATGACGTTGGCGCGCAGCGGGACTCCGGCCGCGTACCGGAGCGTGAAGGTGCTCGACGCCGCGATGTCCGGGATCGACCACTCCACGCGCGTGTAGACGCCCGGCGGGTAGGTGGTCGTGCCGTTCGGCGGCGGGTCCTGGACCGTCGTCACCGACGTCGGGGTCAGGCAGTCGGCCGGCGTCGGCGTCGCGGTCAGCGAGGGCGCACCCGGGAACTCCGGGGTCGCCGAGTTGTCCACGCCACCGCAGCCG
The DNA here is from genome assembly GCF_056402515.1 of Cellulomonas sp. P4_A2. Taxonomy (NCBI): domain Bacteria; kingdom Bacillati; phylum Actinomycetota; class Actinomycetes; order Micrococcales; family Cellulomonadaceae; genus Cellulomonas; species Cellulomonas sp. P4_A2. Next base: position 42,603 of record NZ_JBFUHG010000005.1, on the reverse strand, counting down.
AGGTACTCCAGCCGCGCGGGGATGTAGTCGGTCACGACGAGCCCGGTGCTGCCCGCCGCCGGGGCGGACTCGATCGTGAGCGAGTACACGGTGTCGTTGTCGTGAACCCCGCGCAGCAGCTCGCCCTCGGGGCTCGGTTCGTCCTTGGTGATCTGGAGCGCCGAGATGAGGGTCGTCGTCGGGTTGGAGGTCGCGGTCTCGGTCGCGGTGCCGGGCACGAGAACGCCGAGCTCGTCGAACTCCGGCGCGACGAACGGATCGGTGCTGCTGTAGACGTCGGCCGTGTTCTCGACGGTGGTGCCCACCGGGTAGACCACCGGGTCGGGCATCACCTGGAACGTCAGGGTCGTCGCGCCGTTCACCGACAGGTCCGTGACGTTGGTCCACGTCAGCGTCGTCATGCCGGTGTCGGGGTCGGTCCACTGCACCGGGTCGCCGGCGCCCGCTGGAGTCGTCGAGCCGCCGACGTAGGTCACGTCCGACGGGATGACGTCACGGAACGCGAGGTTGTACTCCGGCGCCGCGTCCGGGTTGCTCGGCGGGTTCGTGGCCGTGAGCGTGAAGGTGATCGGCTGCCCCGCCAGGACCTCGCCGGGTGCGTCCTTGGACAGCAGGATCCCGGGTGCCGCGACGGCCGCAGTGATCGGCCCGAACAGCACCGCGACGAGCGCGAGAACGCAGGTCAGCACCGACGCACGCACCCACGGAGCACGTACGTCCTGGACCGCGTGGGCGCCAGTCATCCTCGTATGGTGCCTGATTCCGTGCTGTTCGGCCCCATTTGACCGGATCTCACCCGCGACAACACCTGCCTCACCCGTCACACGTGACCCATCATTCATTCACGATCGGACACGATCCGACAGGGTCAGGGTCCGACCCGACGCGAACACGCACGAAGCGAGCATCGTCCGTCGTGGCCCCTCAACCACGGTCCCGGACGACGCTCGCTCCGTCTCCCCCGAGCTGCGCGCGTGCTCCCATACGCGCGCGGCCCCGCCTGAGCGGGTCTGTTCAGTGGGTCTTCAGCTGTTCTTCCGCCGGTCGTCAGCGGTTGCTGAAGGCCGCGTCGAACGACGCAGCCGGCGCGTCGAACGCGTTGCGACGGACGAACTCCAGGGCCTGCGGCGCCCCGACGAGCCGGTCCATCCCGGCGTCCTCCCACTCCACGGAGATCGGTCCTGAGTAGCCGATCGAGTTGAGCACCCGGAAGGAGTCCTGCCACGGCACGTCCCCGTTGCCGGTGGACACGAAGTCCCACCCGCGCCGCGGGTCGCCCCACGGCAGGTGGCTGGACAGGCGGCCGTTGCGGCCGTTGCCCAGACGCTTCTTCGTGTCCTTGCAGTCCACGTGGTAGATCCGGTCCCGGAACTCCCAGAGGAAGCCCACCGGGTCCAGGTCCTGCCAGACGAAGTGGCTGGGGTCCCAGTTCAGCCCGAACGCGGGCCGGTGCCCGATCGCCTCGAGCGTGCGCACGGTGGTCCAGTAGTCGTAGGCGATCTCGCTGGGGTGCACCTCGTGCGCGAACCGGACGCCGACCTCGTCGAACACGTCGAGGATCGGGTTCCAGCGGTCGGCGAAGTCCTGATAGCCCGCCTCGATGGTGTCCGCGCCGACGGGCGGGAACATCGCGACGTACTTCCAGATGCTCGACCCGGTGAAGCCGACGACGGTGTCGACGCCGAGCTTCGCCGCCAGCCGCGCGGTGTGCTTCATCTCCTCGGCCGCCCGCTGCCGGACGCCCTCGGGGTCACCGTCGCCCCAGACGCGGTCCGAGACGATGTCCCGGTGCCGCTGGTCGATCGGGTCGTCGCAGACGGCCTGGCCCTTGAGGTGGTTCGAGATCGCCCACACCTTGAGGTTGTACTTCTCCAGCAGCGCGAGCTTGCCGGCCACGTACTCGTCGTCGTCCCAGCGCCAGGGGTCCAGGTGGTCTCCCCAGCAGGCGATCTCGAGGCCGTCGTAGCCCCAGCCGGAGGCGAGCCGTGCGACCTCCTCGAAGGGCAGGTCTGCCCACTGGCCGGTGAACAGCGTGATCGGTCGGGACATCGTCAGCTCTCCTCTACCGGGGTCCAGGTGCTGCGGTCAGCAGCCGACCGCTCGACGGCGTCGAGCACGCGCTGGATGCGCAGGCCGTCCGCGAAGCTCGGCTCCGGCTGGCGCCGCTCCGCGATCGCGGTCACCAGGTCGACGGCCTGGTGCGTGAATGCGTGCTCGTACCCGAGCCCGTGCCCCGCGGGCCACCACGCTCCCACGTAGGGGTGCTCGGGCTCGGTCACGACGATGCGCCGGAAGCCGGCCTCGACGGCGGGCTGCGCGACATCGAAGAAGTGCAGGACGTTCATGTCCTCGAAGTCGAACGCGAGCGAGCCGGCCGAGCCGTTGATCTCGAGTCGGATCGCGTTCTTGCGGCCCCACGCGAACCGGGTCGCCTCGAACGTCGCCACTCCCCCGCCGGACATCCGGCCCAGGAAGATCGCGGCGTCGTCCACCGTCACGGGACCCATCGAGGTGCCGGCCGTGCCGTGCAGGCCGCTGTGCGCGGCGGCGACGGGCCGCTCGTGCACGAACGTCTCGAGGATCGCCGACACCCCGGTCACCCGCTCGCCGGTGACGAACTGCGCGAGGTCGACGATGTGCGCGCCGATGTCTCCCAGTGCCCCCGAGCCGGCCTTCTGCTTGTCCAGGCGCCAGGACAGCGGTGCGTCGGCGTCCGCGATCCAGTCCTGCAGGTACTGCGCGCGCACGTGCCGCACCGTGCCGATCCGGCCGTCGGCCACGAGCTGGCGGGCCAGCTGGATCGCCGGCACGCGCCGGTAGGTGAAGCCGACCATCGCGAGCTGACCGTTGGCGCGGGCAGCCTCGGCCGCCTCCGCCATCGCCGCGGCCTCGGCCACGCTGTTGGCCAGCGGCTTCTCGCAGAGCACGTGCTTGCCGGCCTCGAGCGCCGCGATGGCGATCTCGGCGTGCGTGTCGCCGGGCGTGCAGATGTCGACCAGGTCGATGTCGTCGCGGATGACGAGCGCCTTCCAGTCCGTCTCCACGCTCGACCATCCGAGCCGCGTCGCCGCAGCGGTCACCGCGGCCTCGTCGCGACCGGCGATCGCCGCCATGTCCGGATGCAGCGGCAGGTCGAAGAAGTGCGGTGCGTTGCGCCAGGCCTGCGAGTGCGCGACGCCCATGAAGGCGTAGCCGACCATGCCGACGCCGAGACGGTCTGTCATGTCTCTTGCCTTTCTGTCGGTGCTGCCGGGCGGACCGCGGACGGCCCGCCCGGCAGAGACTGGTCGGAGGTCAGGACGCGAAGCCGATGGGCAGGTACTGGTCCACGTTCTCCTTGGTGACGATGGGCGCGTACAGCTGGACCGTGCGGGGAGCCTCGCCGTCCACCAGGTCGCTCATGCCCTTGCCCTGGGCGAGGAGCCGCGCGAGCTTGACGCCGTCGGCACCCTGCGTCGACGGGTAGATGACCGTCGCCTTGAGCACGGTGTTGTCCGCCTTGATGGCGTCCATCGCGTTCTTCGAGCCGGCACCGCCGACCATGAAGAACTCGTCACGACCGGCGGCGTCGATCGCCGCCAGCACGCCGATGCCCTGGTCGTCGTCGTGGTTCCAGATGGCGTCGAGCTTCGGCTGAGCCTGCAGCAGCTCGGCGGCCGCCTCCTCGCCACCCTGGACGGTGAAGTCCGCGGCGACGCGGGCGTCGACCTTCAGACCGCACTTGGTGAGTGCGTCCTTGAAGCCCCGGCTGCGGTCCTGCGTCAGCGGCAGCGAGTCGATGCCCGCGATCTCGGCGACCTTGGCACCGGCCGTGCCGCCGATCTGCTCGCAGATGTACTCGCCGGCGCTGACGCCCATGCCGTAGTTGTCGCCGAGCACCGTGGTGCGGGCCGCGTTCGGGTCGCTGAACTCGCGGTCGACGTTGACCACGGGGATCCCCGCCTTCATCGCCTTCGTGGCGACCTCGGTCAGTGCCGCGCCGTCGCTCGGCAGGAGCACGATCGCGTCGACGCCGTCGTTGATGAACTGCTCGATCTGGCTGATCTGCACGCTGACGTCGTTGGTGCCCTCGGCCATGACGAAGTCGACGTCGGAGTACTTCTCGGCCTCGGCCTTGGCGGCAGAGTTGATCGCGCCGAGCCAGCCGTGGTCGGCCGCGGGGCCGGAGAACGCGATGGTGACCTGGTCGCCCGGTTCGTCGTTCCCACCCGGGGCAGCGGCGGGCGCCTCCGCGGCGCCGGTGTCCTCGGTCTCCTCGGGCGTGTTGGACGTACAACCCGCGGCGATGAGCGCGATGGCTGCGGTGGCGCCGGCAATGGCGAGCCACCGGTGACGCAGAGGTGCGGACATGACTGATCCTCCTTGATCGGACGTGCGGGGTGAGGTGCTGCTTGTCGACGACGGGGGTGTCGTCAGGTTCTTGCTGGGGAGCGACTTGCGATGCGCTGCTGGAGCAGCACGGCGACGACGATGATCACGCCCTTGGCCACGGCCTGGGCCGAGCTGGACAAGTTGTTCTGCGTGAAGACGTTGGAGAGCGTCGTGAAGATCAGGACGCCGAGGACGGTGCCGACGATCGTGCCGCGGCCGCCGACCAGGAGCGTGCCGCCGACGACGACGGCAGCGATGACGTCGAGCTCGAGGAACAAGCCGTTCGTGGAGCTGCCCGCCGTGGTGCGGCCGAGCATCATCACGCCGCCGATGCCTGCCCCGAGGCCGGAGAGGGCGTAGAGGTACATCGTGTGGCGCTTGACCTTGATGCCCGCCAGGCGGGCCGCCTCAGGGTTGCCACCGACAGCGATGGTGCGGCGCCCGAACGTGGTCCGGTTGAGCAGGATCCACCCGGCCACGGAGACCAGGACGAAGATCCAGACGAGCGTCGGGATACCGATGAGGTCGCCGCGGAAGAAGTCGAGGAACCCCTGGACCGAGACCACCTGCGTCTTGCGCTGGGCGATGATCTCGGCGAGGCCGCGGGCGGAGACCATCATGGCGAGCGTCGCGATGAACGCGACCACCTTGCCGTAGGCGATGAGCACCCCGTTGATCAGACCTGCTGCGAGGCCCACCGCGAGCGCGGTGATGACCATCACGCCCCAGTTGAGGTTCTGCGCCATCGTCTGGGTCGCCAGCGTGGACGCCCAGACGGACGCCAGCCCGATCACCGAGCCGACCGAGAGGTCGATACCCGCGCCGATGATGACGAACGTCATCCCGATGCTCACGACGCCGGTGACCGACGCGAGGCGCAGGATGGTCAGCGCGTTCTCGACGCTCGCGAACCGCTCGCCCGCCGTCGCGACACCGAAGATGCAGATGGCGAGGAGGGCGATCACCAGGCCGAGGTTCCGTCCGGCCGGGCCGTGCAGGATCCCTCTGCGGGGCGGCTTCGCGGGACCGTCGGCCGGCGCGGGCGCGTCGACGGCGTCGGTCATGGAGCGGCCCGGAACGGCTGCCCCCGGGGTCGTCTGCTCACTCACGCGGCACTTCCTTCCATGACGAGGTCGAGCACGCGGTGCTCGTCGATGCTGGCCGCCGGCCCGTCGTGGACCACGCGACCCTCGGAGACCACCAGGATCCGGTCGGACAGACCGATCACCTCCGCGATCTCGCTCGACACCACGACGACCGCGGCGCCGCCCTTCGCGAGCTCCGCGATCAGGCCGTAGATCTCGGACCGGGCGCCGACGTCGACGCCCCGGGTGGGCTCGTCCAGGAGCAGGACCCGGCAGCCGTGCACCAGCCAGCGCGCGAGGAGCACCTTCTGCTGGTTGCCACCGGACAGCGTCCGCGCAGCGCGAGCGGGGTCGGACGGCCGGACGTCGAGCGCGTCGATCTGCTCCTTGGCGACCCGGCGCTCCGAGGCCTCGTCGAGGAACGACGCGTTCGCCGTGCGCGCGAAGGTGGAGAGGGTGATGTTCCGGTAGACGGGCTCGTCGAGGATCAGGCCCTGGCTCTTGCGCTCTTCGGGGCAGAGCCCGATGCCCGCCTTGACCGCCCCGCTCACCGAGCCCGCTCGCAGCGTCTCGGTCCCGACCGAGACGGTGCCCGCGGTCCTCTTGCGCGCACCGAAGATCGTCTCGAGGATCTCCGTGCGGCCGGAGCCGACGAGCCCGGCGAGGCCGACGACCTCACCGGCGCGCACGTCGAACGAGACGTCCCTGAACGAGCCTGCGAGGCTGAGACCCTCGACGTGCAGGAGCGTCGCCGCGTCGTCGGGGACCTGCGGCCGCGGGGGGATCGCGTACTCGACGTTGCGGCCGGTCATCAGCCGGATGAGGTCGGTCGTCGGGGTCTCGGCGACGGACAGGCTCGTCGCGACCGTCCGGCCGTCCTTGAGCACTGTGATCCGGTCACCGATCTGCCGGATCTCGTCGAGCCGGTGGGAGATGTAGACGATGGCGACGCCCGAGCTCGTGAGCTCGTGGACCACCCGGAACAGGTTCTCCACCTCCTCCGAGTCGAGTACGGCCGACGGCTCGTCCATCACGATCACCCGGGCGTCGTGCGACAGGGCGCGGGCCATGCTGACGATCTGCTTGCCGGCGGCGGACAGCTGGCCCACCTCGCGGTGGGGCGAGATGTCGCCGTGGCCGAGCCGCTTGAGGATCGCCCGCGTGCTCGCCGTCACCGCGCGTCGCTGCGAGAAGCCGCCGACCGAGAGCTCGTGGCCGAGGTAGATGTTCTCGGCGACCGTCAGGCCGTCGACGACGTCGAGCTCCTGGTACATCGTCGCGATGCCGAGCTTCAGGCCGGCGACCGGGTGCGGGATCGTGACGGGCCGACCGTCGACGAGGATCTCGCCCTCGTCGGGCTGGTGGGCGCCCGCCAGGACCTTGATGAGGGTGGACTTGCCGGCACCGTTCTGACCGAGCAGGCAGTGGACCTCGCCGGCACGGATCTCGAGGTCGACGCCGTCGAGCGCCCGGGCGCCGGGGAACTGCTTCACGATGCCGCGCATCTGCAGAAGCACTGGGGTGTCGGGCGTGGGGTCTGCACTGACCATGTCGGAAAACGTAGGACTGACTTCTGTCGTCCGTCAAGCAAAAGTCGACGATTATGTGTCAGAGTTACGCGAACGTGACCTACACAAGGCGAGATGATTCACTGTGCGCATGGACGAGCTCCTCAAGTTCGCCCCCAAGCCGACCGGCGCCGGGGAGATGTTCCAGCTCCTGCGCGACGGGCAGCCGCGCACCCGCTCCGACCTGGCAACTCTCACCGGTCAGGCCCGCTCCACGATCGCTGCGCGCGTCGAGCTCCTGCTCTCCTCGGGGTTCGTCGCGCCGGCTGGAGAGGCCACCTCGACCGGAGGCAGGCCGCCTGCCACGTTCGCGTTCAACCCCGCCGCTCGTGTCGTCCTCGCGGTCGACCTCGGCGCCACGCACGCGCGTCTCGCGCTGACCGACCTCGTCGGGACCGTGCTCGCCGAGATCGGGGAACCGATCGCGATCGCCGAGGGTCCGACCGTCGTGCTCGACCGCGTCGTGTCGCTCGGCCACCAGCTGCTCGAGGACGCCGGTCGCCCCCTGACCGACCTCGTGAGCGTCGGGGTCGGGCTGCCCGGGCCCGTCGAGCACTCCTCCGGAAAGCCGATCAACCCGCCGATCATGCCCGGCTGGGACGACGCCGACGTGCCCGGCCACCTGTCGCGGCGGCTGCTGCACGTGCCCGTCCTGGTCGACAACGACGTCAACGTCATGGCCCTCGGCGAGCACACGTCGCAGTGGCCCAACGTCGACCACCTCCTGTTCGTCAAGGTGGCCACCGGGATCGGCGCAGGGATCATCTCCGACGCCCAGATCCGCCGCGGGGCCCAGGGCGCGGCCGGGGACCTCGGGCACATCGCCGTCCCCGGCGGGCCCGACCTGCCCTGCCGCTGCGGGAACTTCGGCTGCCTGGAGGCCGTCTCGAGCGGGCCGGCGATCGCCGACGCGCTGCGGGCGCTCGGCGTGGACGCCACGACGAGCGCCGACGTGGTCGCCCTCGTGCGGGCCGGCGACCCCGACGCCAGCCGTGAGGTCCGCGAGGCCGGCCGGCGCATCGGCGACGTGCTCGCCGCCTGCGTGAGCATGTTGAACCCGTCCGTGATCGTGATCGGTGGCATCGTTGCCGAAGCCGGGGAGCACCTGCTGGCCGGCATACGCGAGGTCGTCTACCGTCGATCTCTGCCGCTGGCGACGCAGCACCTGCGCATCGTCGCGTCCCGCACCAAGGGCCGCGCCGGCGTGCTCGGCGCGTCGGCGATGGCGTCCGACCACGTCCTGTCCGCCGCCGCCATCGACTCCCTGATCTCCTGAGGAGAGTGTTGTGACCCAGAACGCCCTAGTCGTCCGCGGCGGATGGGACGGGCACGCCCCCGCTGAGGCCGTCGACCTCTTCCTGCCCTTCCTGCGCGACAGCGGTTTCGACGTCACCGTCGAGGGGTCGCTCGAGGTCTACGCCGACGCCTCGACGATGGCTGCGACCGATCTGATCGTGCAGTGCTGGACCATGGGCGAGATCCTCGCCGACGAGCTGCACGGGCTGCGCGACGCCGTCGCCGCCGGGACCGGGTTCGCCGGGTGGCACGGCGGGATCGTCGACTCGTTCCGGATGGCCACCGACTACCTGCAGCTCGTCGGTGCCCAGTTCGCGGCGCACCCCGGCGGGATCGTGGACCACACCGTCAACATCCTCCCGTCGCGCGCGGACGACCCGCTCGTCGCGGGGATCTCCGACTTCGCCCTCCGGTCCGAGCAGTACTGGCTGCTCGCCGACGACCTGAACGACGTGCTCGCGACCACCACCATCTCCCCCGGTCCCGACGACCACTGGCACGGCCCGGTGGTCTCGCCAGCGGTCTGGACGCGTCGCTGGGGTCAGGGGCGGGTGTTCGTCTGCGCGCCTGGGCACCAGCTGGCGGACCTCGAGCTGCCGGCCGTCCGCACGATCATCGAGCGCGGACTGCTCTGGGCGGCCCGACCGAGCGCCTGACCGGCCTCAGGGGCGCGGGGCGTCCTGCGGGATGTCCGCGAGGCACGTCGCGAGCGGCTCCTTGCTCTCGTCATCCATCGCGGTCTCCTGGTGGCACGCGGCCCGACGAAGGCCGTACGGCGCTGCCGCGCCCATCTCTCGCACCTCCTGCTGGAGGTCGGGGACAGTGACGACGATCGTCTGGGTCCCCCGCGGCGCGCTCGTCGCCGGTGCCGGGACCGCGTCGTGGGTCGTCGTCGCGTGCGTCGGCACTGGGCCGGTCGCCCCGCCCGGTGCCACGGCGATGACGCCGGTCGCAGCCGCGCCCGCGAGGGCCGCGACCGTGAGGACCGCGGCGAGGGCGACTCCCGCGACCCGGCGTCTGCGCGCGGATGCGCTGCGGGCCGGGCTGCTGGCGGAGGGTGTCGGGCGGTGGGTCACACCCCTTCTATCGATCAGAAGGGCGCCGCGCTGAGGGGCCGGTCAGCGCGGGTCGCGCACCCGGTAGGAATAGCGGTCGGCGGGCTGGAAGCCCAGGCCCCAGTAGAGCGCCGCCGCGGCCGCGTTGTGCGCCTCCACCTGAAGGAACGCGCGCCGCGCCCCGGCCTCACGACCGTCGTGCAGCGCGCTCAGCGTGACGGCCCGCGCCAGGCCACGACGGCGGGCTGAGCCGTGCACCACGAGGCACGACAGGGCAGCCCAGTCGTCGACGCGCGCCACCCGGACCACCGCGACCGGCGTGGTGTCGTAGGTCGACGTCATCGACAGGTAGCTCGCCGGGGCGCCCGTGAGGATCGCCCGGCCCGTCTCGCGGTCTGCGGTGTCGTCCTTGGTTCCGAGCCAGAGGGCCAGCCAGTCGTCGTCGGGCTCGTCGCGGGCGGTGATCTGCAGGCCCGGGAGGGCGAGCCGGCCGGGGAGCGCAGGTTCGTCGACGAGGGACCGGACCAGCACGTCGGTCTCCGAGACGCTGCGGTAGCCGCGGGCGTCGAGCAGGCCGGCGACCTCCGTGCACGTGCGCTCCGCATCGACCCGATCGGTCCCGCCGGCCTCCACCAGCCGCGGGCGCGGCGCACGCACGGTGCTGAGCAGACCCGCGTCCGCGTAGACCTGCTCGACCTGGTCCAGCGCGGCTACCGGATCGGTCGGCCTGCCGGTCAGCAGGGCGCTGTTGCCGCGCCGCGTCAGCCCGTCGGAGACGCCCACGCGCCACCCGTCGACCTCGACGACCCGCAGCGGCGGCCACGTCCGCGTCTCCGCCAGCGCACCCGGCGCCTCGGGCGGGGTCCAGGTCTGGACCCGCAGGTGGACGTACTCGTGGCCCCAGTCGCGCTCCGGGACAGCGACGAAGCCGAGCCGGGCGTAGAGCCGGTGCGCGGTGACCATCGAGTCCAGCGTCGAGAGCACCACCCGCCGGGCGCCGGACGCGACCGCGTAGCCGAGCGCCGCACGCATCAGAGCCTCCGCGATGCCACGGCCACGTGCGCGCGGGGCGACTGCGAGCATGCGCACCTCGAGCTCGCCGGGCTCCGCGATCTCGGCGTACTCCGTGCCGTACGGCGCGAGCGTGACCGTGCCGACGACCGTCTCGCTGCCGTCCGCCTCCTCGCACGGGATCGTCGCGACCAGCAGCATCGCCTCGCGGGCTCGCCGCGTGGCGTCCCGCAGCTGGGCCTCGTACTCGTCGTCCTCGTCCAGCAGCCGGTCCGCCAGGTACGCCTCGGCGGTCAGTGCCCCGGCGCCCGCGATCTCGTCGTGCCGCGCCGGCCGGACGGTCGGCCCGGTCACCTGTGCCACCTTCACGGCACCGCCACCGGGTGGGTGGGGCCCCTGCTCATTCGCCCGCCTCGTCCGGTGCGCCGTCGCTCTCGTCGGCCGGCGCCTCCCCGACCCCGGCGGGGCCCTCCGCGAGCAGACGCTCGAAGCCGGCCTCGTCGAGGATCCGCAGGCCGAGCTCGCGCGCCCTGGTCTCCTTCGACCCCGCGTTCTCCCCGACCACCACGTAGTCCGTCTTCTTGGAGACGCTGCTCGACGTCTTGCCACCGCGCGCCAGGATCGCCTCCTTGGCCTCGTCGCGGTTGAGCCGCTCGAGCCCGCCGGTGACCACGACGGTCAGGCCCTCGAGGGTGCGGGGCATCGACTCGTCGCGCTCGTCCTGCATCCGGACGCCCGCGTCCTTCCACTTCCGGACGATCTCCGCGTGCCACTTGTCGTCGTCCTCGGGCTGGTCGAACCACGCGCGGACGGCCGTCGCGATGGTCGGCCCGACACCCTCGACGGAGGCCAGCTCGTCCTGGCCGGCCTCGCGGATCGCGTCCAGCGTCGCGAAGTGCTTGGCCAGCTCGCGGGCGGCGCTCGGTCCCACGTGCCGGATCGAGAGGGCGACGATGACCCGCCACAGCGGCTGCTCCTTGGCCTTCTCGAGGTTGGTGAGCAGCGCCTGACCGATCGCGTTCAGGTCTCCCGCCTCGCGCTGCCGGCCCGCCACCTTCGAGCTGGTCGAGAGCGTGAACTGCGGGACCTTGCGCAGGTCGTCGGCACCCAGGGCGAACAGGTCGCCCTCGTCCGTCACGACGCCCGCCGCCAGCAGGCTGTTGGCGGCCTGCTCGCCGAGCGCCTCGATGTCGAACGCGCCGCGCGAGGCCACGTGGTAGAGGCGTTCGCGCAGCTGGGCGGGGCAGGAGCGGGTGTTGGGGCAGCGGATGTCGACGTCGCCCTCCTTGCTCGGCGCGAGCGTCGTCCCGCACGACGGGCACTGCGTCGGCATGACGAACTCGACCTCGGTGCCGTCCCGCAGGTCCACCACGGGCCCGACGATCTCGGGGATGACGTCGCCCGCCTTGCGCAGCACCACGGTGTCCCCGATCAGGACGCCCTTGCGCTTCACCTCGCTGGCGTTGTGCAGCGTCGCCATCTCGACCGTGGAACCCGACACGAACACCGGCTCCATCACGCCGAAGGGCGTGACCCGGCCCGTGCGTCCGACGTTCACGCGGATGTCGAGCAGCTTGGTGTTCACCTCTTCCGGCGGGTACTTGTAGGCGATCGCCCACCGGGGTGCGCGGCTCGTCGCGCCGAGGCGTCGCTGCAGCGCGATCTCGTCGACCTTGACGACGATGCCGTCGATCTCGTGCTCGACGTCGTGCCGGTGCTCGCCGTTGTAGGCGATCATCTCCCGCACCCCGGGCAGACCCTGCACGACCTTCGTGTGGCCGGAGACGGGGACACCCCAGGACGCGAGCAGGTCGTACACCTGCGACTGACGCTCGATCCCGACGCCGCCGCCCGGGGCCCACCGCAGGGCGCCGATCCCGTGCGCGTACATCCGCAGGTCACGCGACGCCGTCACCCGCGGGTCCTTCTGCCGCAGCGAGCCCGCGGCCGCGTTGCGGGGGTTGGCGAACGGCGCCTTGCCCGCCGCGACCTGCGAGGCGTTGAGCTGCGCGAACGCCTCGACGGGCAGGAACACCTCGCCGCGGATCTCGATCAGCTCCGGGTGCGTCGCCAGGTCTCCGCCCAGCGTGTCCGGGATCGTCGAGATGGTCCGGACGTTCAGCGTCACGTCCTCCCCCGTGCGACCGTCCCCCCGCGTCGCGGCCCGCGTCAGCCGGCCCTTCTCGTACAGCAGCGCGATGGCGAGCCCGTCGATCTTCAGCTCGCACAGGTAGTGCAGCTGCGCGTCCGCCTCCAGGTCGCGGTGCACCCGGTCCGCCCAGGCGGCGATGTCCTCGTCGGAGAAGGCGTTGTCGAGCGAGAGCATCCTCTCCACGTGGCTGACGGAGGCGAACTCCGTGGAGAACGTGCCGCCCACCCGCTGCGTCGGGGAGTCCGGCGTCCGCAGGCCGGGGTGCTCGTCCTCGAGCGCCTGGAGCTCGCGCAGCCGCTCGTCGTACTCCTTGTCCGACGACACCGGGGCGTCGCGGATGTAGTACGCGAACTGGTCCGCGTCGATCAGGTCTGCCAGCTCGGTCCACCGGTGCCGGGCCTCGGCCGGGATCTCCCGGTCCGCGGAGGCGCTCACAGGTGCGGGGGCGTCGTCGATCTCTTCGCTCACGGTCCCATCATGGCGTGCGCCGCCCACACGCGAACGCTCCGCCGCGTCACTCGCGTGACCGGTCACGCTCCCGACGGAACCGGGGTGCGAGGAGCACGCCGACGCACACGGCCGCGCCGCCGACCGCGAGGGCCGCGCCGAGGCCGGCGGTGCCGGGCGACGCGGCTGCGACGACCACGGAGGTCGACGTCCCGGAGTCCTCGAAGGTGCAGATGCTCTGCGGCGGGACGACCGTGTAGTGGATCTTCGATCCCGGCAGCTCCTGCGCGACCGCCTGGAGGCAGGGCGAGTCGCCGGTCTCCGAGACCTCGAGCGTCTTGGTGCCGAGGCCGATGAAGGCGGCCGCGAGCATCACCAGGCCCACGAGAGCGGCGGCGGAGGCGATCAGCAGGACCAGCGGGCGACGCATCAGGACTCCGCCCGCTCGGCGACGAGCCGCGCGGCGCGCACCAGCCCGCCGAGGACCGCGCGCGCGTCGTCGGGCGAGCCGACGCCCGTGGCGTCGCCGGCCAGGAGGACCACGTCGCGCAGCCCCACCGACGGCAGGCCGACCGAGCGCCACGGCCGCAGGAGGAGGTCGGCCTGCCCGGCGACATCAGGTCCGGCGCACTGCGACGACGCCTGCGGGGGCAGCTCGGGCCAGAACGCCAGCCCGCCCTCGACGGTCTCGGCGACGCGCTCCCAGGACCGGTCGTCCAGCGCCGTGACGGCGAGCGCGAACCCGTCGGCCTCGGACGCCCGGATCGCGCCGATCGACGACCACGCCGTCCCGCCGTGCACGACCACGGACGCCGCTCCGGCGGCGCGCAGGGCGGAAGCCACGGTCGCGAGGTGCGACGCCGCGACGGGGCCCGGGACCGAGCGCAGCGCCGAGTAGCCCGAGAAGGACGGCAGCACCCCGGCCATCACCTGGGCGAGCAGCGGCTCGTGCAGGAGCACGGTCGGCACCGCCCCCGGCACGGCACGGCCGAGCGCGGCGAGGTGCTCGGCGAGCCCGTCGGACAAGGACGCGGCCAGCTCGCGCACGGCTCCCGTGTCGGACAGGACCCGGTCACCGCGTGCCAGGTAGAGCGACGCGGCGAGCGTGAGCGGCCCGAGCACGGGCACGACGAGCGGCCCGGCGTACCCGTGCGCGGCGACCGCGAGCGCGTCGAGGTCCTCGCGCCCGAGCGCCTGCGCGCGCGCCAGGTCCCGGCCCGGACGGTCCGCGAGCTTCCAGCCGTGGGCGCCGAGCTCGGTGGGCAGGTCGGCGAGCAACGACGACGCCCGCCCCACCGGATCTCCCCACGGCCCGCGTGCCGCCAAGGACACCGTGAACGGCACCCCGGCCACCTCGGACGGCGTGTCGAGCAGGTCGCCGACGACGACGGTCTGCGCCTCGAGCACGTCGGTGCCCGGCCACGGCCCGGTCCCGGTGACGGACGGTCTGCCGCTCACCGGGAGACGCCGACAGGAGCTGCGGCGGAGGCGGCGGAACGCACGGCCGCGGTCACGGTCGCCTGACCGAGCACGCGGGTGCCGTCGTAGAGCACCGCGGACTGCCCCGGCGCGACGCCGCGCAGCGCGCCGTCGACCGCGACGGACACCGACCCGTCGGGCAGCACGGAGGCGCGCGCAGGCACGGCCGCACCGTGCGCCCGGACCTGCAGCGAGCACTCGAAGGTCGACGAGACCGGAGCGAACCAGACGGCCCGGTCGGCCTGCACGACGTCGACGGCGAGGTCGACCGCCGATCCGACGACCACCCGGTTGTTGACCGGCTCCACCGACAGCACGTACCTCGGCTTCCCGTCGGGCGCGGGCCTGCCGATGGCGAGCCCCCGACGCTGCCCGACGGTGTACGCGTACGCGCCGTCGTGCGTGCCGAGCACCGCGCCGGACTCGTCGACGATCTCTCCCGGCTGCGACCCGAGCCGCGAGCGCAGGAACCCCTGGGTGTCCCCGTCGGCGACGAAGCAGATGTCGTAGGAGTCGGGCTTGGCCGACACCGACAGCCCGCGTGCGGCCGCCTCCCGACGGGTCTCCTCCTTGGAGACGACGTCGCCGAGCGGGAACAGCGACCGCTCGAGGCGGGCGGGCCCCATGACCGCGAGGACGTAGGACTGGTCCTTGGCGGGGTCGACGGACCGGTGCAGCTCGCGCGTGCCGTCGTCGGAGAGCGCGATGCGCGCGTAGTGCCCGGTGGCCACCGCGTCGAAGCCGAGAGCGACGGCCTTGTCCAACAGCGTCGCGAACTTGATGTGCTCGTTGCAGCGCACGCACGGGTTAGGGGTGCGGCCGGCCTCGTACTCGGCGACGAAGTCGGCGACGACGGTGTCCTCGAACTTCTCCGAGAGGTCCCATACGTAGTACGGGATGCCCAGCACGTCGGCGGCGCGTCGGGCGTCGCCGGCGTCCTCGATCGAGCAGCAGCCGCGCGAGCCGGTGCGGAACTGGTCCCGCGTGCGCGACAGGGCCATGTGCACGCCGACGACGTCGTGCCCGGCGTCGACCGCGCGCGCGGCCGCGACCGCCGAGTCGACGCCACCGGAGAGAGCTGCCAGGACGCGCATCAGGACACCGCCGCCAGGCCGGCGGCGCGGGCGCGGTCGACGACCCCGGGGAGGACCTCGAGCAGGGTGGACACGTCCGACGGGACGGACGTGTGGCCCAGGCTGAACCGCAGCGCGCCCCGCGCCTCGAGCTCGTCGACGCCCATGGCCAGCAGGACGTGGCTGGGCCGCGGCACGCCGGCCTGGCACGCGGAACCGGTCGACGCCTCGACACCCGCCGAGTCGAGCAGGTACAGCAGCGAGTCGCCCTCGCAGCCCCCGAAAGTGAAGTGCGCGTTCGCGGCCAGCCGATCCGACCGCGGACCGCGCAGCACCGCGCCGGGGACGGCCGCGAGGACGCCGTCGATCAGGGAGTCCCGCAGGGCACCGACGCGCGAGGCGAAGGAGGCCTGCGACGACACGGCCGAGGAGACCGCCGTCGAGAAGGAGGCGAGCAGGGCCGCGTCGAGCGTCCCGGACCGCACCCCACGCTCCTGGCCGCCGCCGTGCTGCACGGGCGTCAGCTCGAGCCCCCGGCGCGCGAGGAGCGCCCCGACACCGCCCGGGCCGCCGACCTTGTGCCCCGAGATCGTGAGGGCGTCCAGCCCGGACGCACCGAAGTCGACCGGCACCTGCCCCACGGCCTGGACCGCGTCGGCGTGCACGGGGACCCCGTGCTGGTGCGCGAGCGCGACGACCTCGGAGATCGGCTGCAGGGCCCCGACCTCGTTGTTGGCCCACATGACCGACAGGAGCGCCGCCTCGTCGCCGTGCTGCGCCAGCTCCTCCGCGAGCGCCTCGACGACGAGCACGCCGTCCGAGTCCACCGGCAGGAGCACCAGCTCGGCGCCCGCGTGCTCGGCCATCCAGAAGGCCGGGTCGAGGACCGCGTGGTGCTCGACGGCCGACACCAGGATCCGGCGTCGTCGCAGGTCGTGCGTCCGTCGTGCCCAGAAGAGACCCTTGACGGCGAGGTTGTCCGCCTCGGTCCCGCCGCCGGTGAACAGGACCTCGCTGGGCCGTGCGCCGAGCGACGCGGCGAGCTGCTCGCGCGACTCCTCGACGACCCGTCGCGCAGCCCGACCGGACGCGTGCAGCGACGAGGGGTTGCCGGTGCGCGCGAGGTGCTCGACGAGCACTCGCGAGGCCTCCGGGAGCATGGGCGTGGTCGCCGCATGGTCGAGATACACGCTCACCCGGCCCAGTCTACGAACCGATGAGAGCGCATCCGTCCGCCGGTCCGTGGGATCACCCGTCAGGGTCTCGACATTCCCTGGCAGGATGTGCCGCGTGAGTGCCGACGACGTCATTGCCCTCCCGCTCGCCTTCAGCGGCCAGCGGCTGGACTGGCGTGACCTGCCGCGGCACATCCGGACCCGGATCGCCGAGCTGGCCGGCTCCCAGGTCACCGCCGAGATCAGCGCGACCAGCGGCTTCAGCCCCGGTTTCGCGGCGGTCCTCGAGCTGGCCGACGGGCGCGGCGTCTTCGTCAAGGCGGTCTCCGGCGAGCAGAACCCGCTGTCCCCCGACCTGGCCCGCGCCGAGATCCGCGTGGCCCGCAGCCTGCCGCCGCAGGTGCCGGCGCCCCGGCTGCTGTGGTCGTCGGACGACGACGACTGGGTGATCCTCGGCTTCGAGGTGATCCACGGCCGCTCGCCCGAGCTGCCGTGGAAGCGTGCGGACCTGGACGCGGTCGCCGACGCGCTCGGCGCGCTCGCGGACGCGGAGCCCCTGCCCGGTCACCAGCTGCCCCGCACGGACGACCTGCTGGCCGACGACTTCACGGGCTGGCGCAGGCTGACGGCGCTGGACGACTCGGACCAGGAGCGGTACGCCGAGGTGGCCGGCGACCTCGGCCGGTGGGCGTACGACAACCGCGAGCAGCTCGTGCTCTGGGAGCAGGAGGCCCTGCGCGTCTGCTCCGGCGACGCGCTCGTGCACGGCGACCTGCGCGCCGACAACGTGCTCATCGACCCGGACCACGACCACCGCGTCTGGCTCATCGACTGGCCGCACGCGAGCGTCGGGGCGCCCTGGCTCGACCTCGCGTTCATGCTCCCGAGCGTCGCCCTGCAGGGCGGCGGCGACGCCGCGACGAACTTCCGCGGCCACGCCGTCTCCGAGGGCGTGCACGACGACGACCTGCGCGCGGGCCTGGCCGGGCTCGCGGGCTACTTCGCGTGGGGCTCGCGACAGCCGCCCCCGCTCGGCATCCCGAACCTGCGCCGCTTCCAGGCAGCGCAGGCCGTGGCGACGCTGCGCTGGCTGCGCGACCTGTCCTGAGGCGGTTCGTCCTTCTCCTTCAGCTTCGCCTCACGCTCGCGCAGCGGCGGTGGGTGGTTTCACCCCTCCGGCCGAACGGGGTTGGGTACGTTCGTTGGATGGGCGCGATGCGCGAGGTGGAGCTCGACGACACCCCGGCGGTGCCGGCCGGTCCACCCCGTCGCCGGCACACCCGCCTCCTCATCGCGGTCGGCGTCGCCGCCGTCGTCGCCCTGGTCGGCGGACAGCTCGTGGTGGACGCCCGGGAGCGCGCCGCCACGGCCGGGGTCGCCGGGCTGCTCGACGACCTCGCGTCGCCGCCACACGTCCTGTGGGCGGACTCCGCCCAGGGCTCGCCCTTGTGGCGGGGGCCGCTCGAGGACGAGCGCCTCGTGGAGCTCCGGATCGTCGACGACGGTTCGCAGCAGCTCTCGGCGAGGAGCGCGACGACCGGAGAGCCGCTGTGGACCTCGACGCTGACCGACCCCTCACCGGCGTCGGCCGCGGCGCGCGCCACGGGCGCACGGATCTTCGGCGACAGCACCTGTGCGGTCTCGCCAGGCGGCTCCGGCGCACCACCGGAGGTCGTCTGCCTCGTCACCGACGGGTTCATGCGGCTCAACCCGCAGCTCGGCGTCGCGGCTGCGAGCCAGTCGATCACCACGACCCCGACCCGCACGCACGTGGAGGTCATCGACGGCGAGGACGGTTCGATCGCGGCGCAGTGGCCCGTCGGGGGTTCGGCCCTGCTGCTGTCCGGCCGGGGCCAGGTCGTCGTCGCCGGGAGCACGTCGAGCCGTCTCGAGGTGTCCGCCTACAGCCTCGACGGGGATCCGCGCTGGACCCTCGGCATCCCGCTCGCCGTCCCCGAGCCCGGGAGCCTGCGCGGCAGGACCACGAGCCTGGTCCGGTCGGGGTCGGACATCGCGGTGGAGACGTTCGGCACGAGGGTCGTCCTGGACGGGCACGGGAGGCTGGTCCGCGACGACGTGGGGCGCGGGTCGACGGACGGCGGCTTCGCGGTCCGGGACCACCTCCTCCAGCTCCAGGACGGTGCCGGCTCCTGGGCGACGACCACCCTGGTCGCCGCGGACGAGCCGGCCGACGTCACCGTGGCGGGCGTCCCGGTGCGGATCGGCGACGTCGACGACGGCAGCCTGCCGGACATCGTGCTCACGGCCGGAGCGGGCCTGCGCGCCTGGGACGCCGGCACCGGCACGCCACGGTGGCGGGCCGACGGCGTCCGCCCGGGCCACGCCGCAGGGGTCGTTCTCGACGGCACGGTGTACGTGCCGACGGCCTCGGGCGTCGTCGCGGTCGACGGACGCTCCGGCCGGACGCTCTGGGAGAGCGCCTTGTCGTCGCCCGACCTGCTGGCGACCGACGGCCGGCTGGTGCTCGTCGCGTCGTCGGCGACGCGCACGCTCGCGGCGTACGAGATGTCCACCGGCCGACCCCGGTGGTCGGTGCCGTACCCGCTCGACGTCCGCACGATCGAGCAGATCGGCGGTCGCCTGTACGGCGAGCGGGCGGACCAGTCCCTCGTCGCGCTCGTCAGCCCTTGAGGCGGCGCAGCTCTGCGACGGCCTGCGGGAGGACCGTGAACAGGTCGCCGACCACGCCGAAGTCGGCGATCTCGAAGATCGGGGCGTCGGGGTCGGAGTTGATCGCGACGATCGTGCCGGCGGCCTGCATGCCGCCGCGGTGGTGCACCGCGCCGGAGACGCCGACGCCCACGTAGAGCTTCGGGGCGATCGTCACGCCGGTCTGGCCGATCTGGGCGTCGTGGCCGATCCAGCCCTCGTCGGTGGCCACGCGCGTGGCTCCGACGGCGCCGCCGATGACGTCGGCGAGCTCCTCGACGAGCGAGAAGTCGCCCTCGGTGCCGCGGCCGCCGGCCACGACGACCGACGCGCTGGACAGGTCGGGGCGGCCGCTCTCGGGGCGCACGGTCCGCTCGACCAGCGTGACCCTGCGCGCCTTGTCGCTGACCGACACGGCGTGCTCGGACACGATCGGCGCGACCGGGGGAACCGTCGAGACGACCACGCTGTTCGGCTTGACCGTGACGATCGCGAGCGGCGCGGTGATCGCGCACGCCGTGTTCCACGTGCCGGCAAAGACAGTCTTGGCGGCGACGAACCGGCCGTCCACGAGCGAGAGCGTGTCGGCGTCCGTGATGACGCCGGCCCCCGTGGCGACGGCGAGGCGCGCGGCCGCCTCCTTGTTCTCGAACGACGACTCCAGCAGGAGCAGCCCGGCGCCGGTCGCGTCGAGCAGCGACGCGAGCGACTCGGCCAGCACGGCCGACAGGTGCAGGTCGGCGTCGGCCGAGAGCCGGTGGACGTGCGTGACGCCGAGCGAGGCGAGCTCGTCGATGACCGCGGCGGACGGCTCGACGCCGTCGAGCGGCCAGGCGGCGTGCACGGCCTCGTCGCCGGCGAGCGAGCGGGCCAGGGTCAGCAGCTCGCGGACGGGCGCGCGCAGGGCGCCGGCCTCGGTGTGGTCGAGCAGGACGAGCACGGGTGCAGATGCAGTCACGGCAGGAAGTCCTCTGCTGGAAGTCAGACGAGCTGGTTGTCGACGAGGAACGCGGCCAGACGAGCGCCGGCGTCGCCGGTGTCGTTGATCAGCACGCGGTTCTCGCGCGTCGGGCGCGCGGCGGCCTCGAGCACCTCGGTCCGGGCCCCGGCGGCGCCGACGCGCGTGGCGTCCAGGCCGAGGTCCGCGAGCGTCAGGGTCGTGATGGGGATCTTGCGGGCCGCCATGATGCCCTTGAAGCCCGGGTAGCGCGGCTCGTTGGCCTGGTCGGTCACGGAGACGAGCGCGGGCAGCGACGCCTCGAGCACCTCGGAGGAGTGGTCAAGGTTGCGCCGGACGCGGACCGTGCGGGCATCGGCGTCGACCGTGAGCTCCGCGGCGAGCGGCAGCGCGGGCAGGTCGAGCAGCTCGGCGATCGCCGTCGGCAGCAGCGACGTGAGCGCGTCGAGGCCGGCCATGCCGGTGAGGACCAGGTCCACCGGCTCCTGCGCGTCCAGGTGCCGGATCGCGGCCGCGAGCACGCGCGCGGTGCCGATCGCGTCGGAGCCGCCGATCGCGTCGTCGACCACGTGCACGGCCTCCTGCGCGCCCAGCTGCAGGCCGCGGCGCACCGCGTCGGCGGCGTCGGACGGACCCACCGTCAGGGCCACCACGGAACCCTCCGAGGCCTCGACGAGCGCGATGGCCGCCTCGAGCGCGTTCTCGTCGAGCTCGTTGATGGTGCCGTCACCCCCGTCCCGCACCACGCGGTGGTCCGGGCCGATGGCCCGCTCCGACTGGATGTCCGGGACATGCTTCACGCACACGACGATCCTCACCCGCGGAAGGTTACCCGCCGCAGCGCCCCCGACCGACGCCTGTGTCGCCAGCCGGAAACACGCCGTTCGCACAGGAGCGCGCACGTTCCCCCACAATGTCGAGGTGACCTCGACCAACCCACGCCGTCGCGCCCCGCGTCTCGGCGTGCACCTGACCGACCACGGTGCGGACGTCGCCGTGTACGCCGCCCACGCCACCGCCGTGGACCTGTGCCTGTTCGACGGACGCAAGGAACGCCGGGTCCGCCTCGACGGCCCGGTGCACGGGGTGTTCAGCGCGAGCGTGCCGGACGTGCAGGCCGGGCAGGAGTACGGGTTCCGGGCGCACGGCCCGTGGGAGCCCGCCGCGGGTCACCGCTACAACCCGGCGAAGCTGCTGGTCGACCCCTACGCGCGCGGCCTCGTGGGCGAGCTCGGCTACGGGCCGGAGACGTACGGCCACGTGGTCGACGAGCTGCTGGCGGGCGACCCGTACGGTCCGGCGAGCACCGCCGACTCGGCGCGGTTCGTCCCGCACTCCGTGGTCGTCGACACCGAGAACCTCGGCAGCCCCGACCCCACGACCAACCGCCCCTGGGTGCCCTGGTCGCACTCGGTGGTCTACGAGGCGCACGTGCGCGGGCTGACCCTGCTCAACGAGCGGATGCCGCCAGAGCTGCGCGGCACCTACGCCGGGCTCGCGCACCCGTCGGTGGTCGACCACCTGCTCGGGCTGGGCGTCACGGCGATCGAGCTGCTGCCGGTGCACGCCTTCGCGTCGGAGCCGCACCTCGTCGAGAAGGGCCTCACCAACTACTGGGGCTACAGCACGCTCGGGTTCTTCGCCCCGCACGCGGAGTTCGCCACGGCCGCCGCTCGCGAGGCGGGTCCGGCGGCGGTCCTCGACGAGCTGCGCACGGCGGTCCACGCGCTGCACGAGGCGGGGCTCGAGGTGCTCCTCGACGTCGTCTACAACCACACGTGCGAGGGCGGCCTGCCGGGTCAGCACCTCTCGTGGCGCGGCCTGGACAACGCCTCCTACTACCGGCACAACGGCGGTGCGCCGGCCGCGCTGGACGACGTCACGGGCACGGGCAACACGCTCGACTTCCGGCGCCCCGAGGTGGTCCGGATGACGATGGACTCCCTGCGCTACTGGGCCGACGTCGTGGGGGTCGACGGCTTCCGGTTCGACCTCGCGGTGACCCTGGGGCGCGACGGCGGCGGCTACTCCCCCGACCACCCCGCGCTCGTCGCGATGTCGATCGACCCGAGCCTGCACGGCCTCAAGCTCATCGCCGAACCGTGGGACGTCGGTCCCGGCGGCTGGCGCACGGGCCAGTTCCCCGAGCCGTTCGGCGAGTGGAACGACCGGTTCCGCAACGCGGTGCGCTCGTTCTGGCTGGCCGACCCGGCGCGCGCCGCGCACGGCCTGCCGGGGCACCGCGTGCGCGACCTGGCCACACGCCTGTCCGGCTCGGTCGACCTGTTCGGGCACAGCGACCCCCCGCTGGTCCGCGGCCCCATCGCGTCGGTCAACTACGTCACCGCGCACGACGGCTTCACCATGGCCGACCTCGTCGCGTACGACCACAAGCACAACGCGGCCAACGGCGAGCAGAACCGCGACGGGTCCGACGACAACCGGTCCTGGAACCACGGCATCGAGGGACCGGTCACGTGGGAGTCCCCCGCGGTCGACCTCGTGCCGCTGCGCCGGCGTTCCATCCGCAACCTGTTCGCCACCCTCGTGCTCTCGGCGGGCGTGCCGATGATCACCGCGGGCGACGAGATGGGGCGGTCGCAGAAGGGCAACAACAACGCCTACTGCCAGGACTCCGAGATCTCGTGGATGCGCTGGGACCTGAGCCCGTGGCGCAAGGACATGCTCGCGACCGCCCGGTGGCTGTTGACCCTGCGCCGCGACCACCCGGCGCTGCGGACCGAGCAGTTCTACACGGGCCGGCCGGTCAAGCAGGACAAGCGGCCGGACCTCGCCTGGTTCGACGCCCTCGGCGTCCCGTTCGACCACGACCGCTGGCACGACCCGTCGGTGCGCACCCTCCAGATGGTCCGCACCGCGGCGCTGCCGGAGAAGGACACCGTCCTGCTGGTCATCAACGGCTCGCTCGACGCCATGCACCTGGTGCTGGCCGACGACCACGGCGGCAAGTGGCGCCTGGCGTGGGACTCGGTCTGGGAGCACCCGAACGAGGAGTCCGCGGTGGCGATCGAGGGCGGGCTGCACGCCGAGCCCGGCGAGGCGTCCGTGATCGAGCCGATGAGCATGCGGGTGTACGTGCTGGTCTGACCTTCTGGACACATGTCCAGCAGGCGTACCGTACGGGCATGAACAACACCGTCGTTGTCGTCGGCGCGGGCCTGGCCGGGCTCGTCGCCACCGCCGAGCTGCTCGCCGCGGGCCGCCACGTGACCCTCCTGGACGCCGAGAACGGGGCGAGCCTCGGTGGTCAGGCGTTCTGGTCGTTCGGCGGCCTGTTCCTCGTCGACTCGCCCGAGCAGCGGCGCCTCGGCGTCAAGGACTCCGCCGAGCTGGCGCTCGCCGACTGGCTGGGTTCCGCGCAGTTCGGCCCCGACGACCGCTGGGGCCGGGCCTGGGCCGAGGGGTTCGTGTCGTTCGCCGCCGGCGAGATGCGCCCCTGGCTCGCCGGGCAGGGCGTGAAGTGGTTCCCGCTGGTGCAGTGGGCCGAGCGCGGCGGCTACGAGGCCGGCGGGCACGGCAACTCGGTCCCCCGGTTCCACGTCACGTGGGGCACCGGCCCGGGGATCCTCGAGCCGTTCGTCCGCGCCCTGCTCGACGCCCGCCGCGCCGGCCAGGTCGACGTGCGGTTCCGGCACCGCGTCACCGGCCTGGTCACCACCGACGGGGTCGTGACCGGCGTGCGCGGCGACGTGCTGGCCTCCGACGGCGTCGACCGCGCCGTGCCGAGCACCCGGACCGTCGTGCGCCCGTTCGAACTGGCGGCGGAGTCAGTCGTGATCGCGACCGGCGGCATCGGCGCCGACCACGACCGCGTGCGCGCGACCTGGCCGTCCGAGGCCGGCACCCTGCCCGCGCGGATGCTGTCCGGCGTGCCCGACCACGTGGACGGCTCCGGCATCGAGGCCGCGCGCGCGGGCGGTGCCGCCGTGGTGCACGAGGACCGCATGTGGCACTACCCCGAGGGCATCACCAACCACTCGCCGGTCTGGAGCCGGCACGGCATCCGCATCCTCGCGGGCCCGAGCAGCCTGTGGCTCGACGCGGACGGCAACCGGCTGCCCGCACCCCTGTTCCCCGGCTTCGACGCCCTCGGCGCGCTGCAGCACATCACGTCGCGTGGCGACGACCACTCGTGGTTCGTGCTCGACAAGACGATCCTCGGCGCGGAGTTCGCGCTGTCCGGCTCGGAGCAGAACCCGGACCTGACCGGCAAGGACCTGCGCCTGCTGCTCGAACGCGTCAAGCCGGGCGCGGTCGGTCCCGTGGAGAAGTTCGCGGAGAAGTCCGACGAGTTCCTCTGGGCGGACACCCCGGCCGAGCTGGCGGCGAAGATGAACGCCCTCTCGGGCACGTCCCGGATCTCCGCGGAGGCACTGGCCCAGACCATCGAGGCCCGCGACCAGCAGGTCGCCACCGGTCTGGGCAAGGACCCGCAGGTCGTCGCGACCGCCATGGCCCGCCGCTTCGTCGTCGACCGCCTGATCCGCGTGGCCAAGCCGCACCGCCTGCTCGACCCGGCGCACGGCCCGCTCCTCGCGGTGCGCCTGTCCGTGCTCACGCGCAAGACCCTCGGCGGCCTGCACACCGACCTCGAGGGCCGCGTCCTGCGACCCGACGGCCAGGTCCTGCCGGGGCTGTGGGCCGTGGGCGAGGCCGCCGGCTTCGGCGGCGGCGGCGTGCACGGCCACCGCGCCCTCGAGGGCACCTTCCTGGGCGGTTGCCTCTTCACCGGACGCACCACCGGACGTGCACTGGCGACGACGCTGCGCTGAACATCCGTCCCACATCTCGCCTCCAGATGCCCGCCACCTGGACCTACGGCTAGGTTCGGGACTGTGACGACTTCCCCGGGCGAGACAAGCCCGACCATCGGCCGCATCCCCGTCGTCGACGTCTCCCCCGTCGCCGAGGCCGGGCGGTTCCCGGCGAAGGCGGTGGTCGGCGAAGCCGTCCCGATCCGCGCGACGGTGTTCCGTGAGGGGCACGACGCCGTCGGCGCGACCGCCGTGCTCACCGACCCGTCAGGCGTCGACCGCGCCAGCGCGCGCATGGTCGACATCGCCCCCGGTCTCGACCGGTTCGAGGCGCGCGTGGTGCCGACCAGCACCGGGACCTGGACGTTCCGCGTCGAGGGCTGGTCCGACCCGTACGGCACCTGGGCGCACGACGCGTCGATCAAGGTCGAGGCCGGCGTCGACGTCGAGCTCATGCTCACCGAGGGCGCGCTCCTGCTGGAGAAGGCGGCCCGTCGCAAGGGCACCAAGGGCGTCGCACCCGTGCTGAAGGAGGCCGTCGAGGGCCTGCGCGACCACACCCGCCCACCCAACGACCGGCTGGCCGCGGGCCTGACCCGCGAGGTGCGGGCCGCGCTCGACGAGCACCCCATCCGCGACGTGGTCACGAGGTCGCCGTCCTACCCGCTGGTCGTGGACCGGCCGCTCGCGCTCGCGGGCTCCTGGTACGAGCTCTTCCCCCGCTCCTCGGGCGCGACGTACGACTACTACACGAACGAGTGGACCACCGGCACGCTGCGCACCGCTGCCCTCGACCTGCCGCGGATCGCGGGCATGGGGTTCGACGTCGTCTACCTGACGCCCGTGCACCCGATCGGCACCACGTACCGCAAGGGCCGCAACAACTCCTTGCACGCCGAGCCGGGCGACCCGGGCTCCCCGTACGCCATCGGCTCGAAGGACGGCGGCCACGACGCGATCGAGCCGTCGCTGGGCACCTTCGACGACTTCGACTTCTTCGTCGCGCAGAGCCGTGCGCTCGGCATGGAGGTCGCGCTCGACATCGCGCTTCAGTGCTCGCCGGACCACCCGTGGGTCTCGGCGCACCCGGAGTGGTTCACCACGCGCGCGGACGGCACGATCGCCTACGCGGAGAACCCGCCCAAGAAGTACCAGGACATCTACCCGCTGAACTTCGACAACGACCCCGAGGGCATCTACCACGAGATCCGTCGGGTCCTGCAGGTGTGGATCGACCACGGCGTGACCCTGTTCCGCGTGGACAACCCGCACACCAAGCCGCTCGACTTCTGGGAGCGGATCCTGGCCTCGGTCCGGGCCGACCACCCCGACGTCATCTTCCTGTCCGAGGCGTTCACGCGGCCGGCCATGATGCAGACGCTGGCCAAGGTCGGGTTCCACCAGTCGTACACGTACTTCACCTGGCGCAACACCAAGGACGAGATCGCGGAGTACCTGTCCGAGGTGTCCGGCGAGCAGGGCTCCTGGATGCGCCCCAGCTTCTGGCCGACGACGCACGACATCCTCCCGCCGTACCTGCAGGCCACGGGCGTGCGGGGCTTCGCGGTGCGCGCTGTCCTGGCGGCGCTCGGGGCACCGACCTGGGGCATCTACTCCGGCTACGAGCTGGTCGAGAACGTGCCGAGGCCGGGTGTCGACGAGCAGATCGACAACGAGAAGTACGAGTTCAAGCCCCGGATGTGGGCCGTCGCGGACCCGATCGGCATCAACCGGCTGCTCGGGCGGCTGAACGAGATCCGGCGCAACCACCCCGCCCTGCAGCAGCTGCGCAACCTGCACATCCACCCGACGTCCGACGACGCGCTCATCGCGTTCTCCCGGCACCTGTCGGCCGAGAACTCCCCGACCGGGCGCGACGACACGATCCTCGTCATCGTCAACCTGGACACGGCGAACGCGCGGGAGGGGTGGGTCGAGCTGGACCTCGACGCCCTCGGGCTGGAGCACGGCAGGCCGGTCGTCGCGCACGACGTGCTGTCCGACGACGCGTACGAGTGGTCGTCGCCCGCGTTCGTCCGGCTCGATCCCGTGGTCCGCGCCGCGCACGTGATCCGTCTGGTCTCGCCGTGACCGCCGTCGGCCGGCACTCCCGCGAGCCTGCGCCCACGACGGCGCAGCTCTCCCTGCCGAGCCGACGCCAGCCGTCCGTGCCCGCCTCGTCGGAGCAGACGGGCCTGGTCGAGGACTCGGAGTGGTACCGGACCGCGGTGTTCTACGAGGTCATGCTCCGCACGTTCTCCGACTCCTCGGGCGCGGGCAGCGGCGACCTGCGCGGGCTGATCGACAGGCTCGACTACCTGCAGTGGCTGGGCATCGACTGCCTGTGGCTGCCGCCGTTCTACCCGAGCCCGCTGCGCGACGGCGGCTACGACGTGGCCGACTACACCGCGATCGCCGGCCAGTACGGCACCATGGCCGACTTCACGGAGCTCATCGAGCAGGTGCACGCCCGCGGGATGCGGATCGTCGTCGACCTCGTCATGAACCACACGAGCGACCAGCACCCCTGGTTCCAGGCGTCCCGGTCCGACCCCGAGGGCCCCTACGGCGACTTCTACGTGTGGTCCGACGACAACACGCGCTACCAGGACGCGCGCATCATCTTCGTCGACACCGAGACGTCCAACTGGACCTTCGACCCGGTGCGCCGGCAGTACTTCTGGCACCGGTTCTTCAGCCACCAGCCGGACCTGAACTTCGAGAACCCGCGCGTCGTCGAGGCGATGCTCGACGTGGGCCGGTTCTGGCTGGGCATCGGCGTCGACGGGTTCCGGCTGGACGCGGTGCCGTACCTGTTCGAGGCCGAGGGCACCAACTGCGAGAACCTGCCCGAGACGCACGCGTTCCTGCGCACGGTCCGCAAGATGATCGACACGGAGTTCCCCGGCCGGATCATGCTGGCCGAGGCCAACCAGTGGCCCGAGGACGTCGTGCACTACTTCGGCTCCGAGGCCGAGCCCGAGTGCCACATGTGCTTCCACTTCCCTGTGATGCCGCGCATCTACTACGGCATCCGGGACCAGCGCGCGACGCAGATCATCGACATCCTTGCCGACACCCCGCCGATCCCGAAGAACGGTGCGCAGTGGAGCACGTTCCTGCGCAACCACGACGAGCTCACGCTCGAGATGGTGTCCACCGAGGAGCGCGCGTCGATGTACGGCTGGTACGCGCCGGACTCCCGGATGCGCGCCAACGTGGGGATCCGACGACGCCTCGCCCCCCTGCTGGACAACTCGCGCAAGGAGATCGAGCTCGCGCACGCGCTCCTGCTGTCCCTGCCCGGCAGCCCGTGCCTCTACTACGGCGACGAGATCGGCATGGGCGACAACATCTGGCTGCCCGACCGCGACTCGGTCCGCACCCCGATGCAGTGGACGCCCGACCGCAACGCGGGGTTCAGCACCGCCGACCCGGGCAAGCTCTACCTCCCGCTGGTCCAGTCGCTCGTGCACCACTACAGCCACACCAACGTCGAGGCGCAGCTGGCCCAGCCGACCTCGCTGCTGCACTGGGTGCGCGGCATGCTGACCGTCCGGCGCCAGCACCCGGCCCTCGGCGCCGGCGAGTTCGAGGTGCTGACCTGCGACAACGACTCGGTGCTGGCGTTCTGCCGACGGACCCCGTCGGAGACCCTGCTCGTCGTGGCCAACATGGCCTCCACCGCGCGCGCCGCCACGATCAGCCTGCCCGGCCGTGAGGGCTGGGGCATGCACGACGTGTTCGGCGGCGCGGACTTCCTCCCCGTCGGCCCGGACGGCATCTGCTCGTTCACGCTCGGCTCGCGCGACTTCTACTGGTTGGAGCTGACCGCCCCGTGACGTTGACCGCCCGCACCTCCTCCGACGACGACCGCCTCCTGGAGGTGGTCCGGGGGTGGTTGCCGGGGCGGCGCTGGTACCCGGCCAAGGGCGTCGCGGCCGACCTGTCGGTGGTCGGAAGCATCGATCTTGCCGACGACGTGCGCATCCTGCTGGTGCGCGTGCACGCCGGGTCGATCGACGTGGTCCTGCAGGTGCCGCTGGTCCTGGGCTCGTCCGAGGGCGACGTCATCGGGTCGTTCGACGGCCGTCCGGTCTGCGACGGCGCGGCGCACCCGGCGTTCCTGAGGGCGTGGCTCGCTGCGGCCGACGGGCCGGGTCTGCAGGCGGACGTCTCGACCGCCCGGATGATCACCGGCGAGCAGTCGAACACCTCCGTGATCCTCGGCACCGGGATCCTCAAGGTCCTGCGGGCCGTGGCGCCCGGCGAGAACCCCGACGTCGACGTGCCACGCCACCTCGTCTCGGTCGGCTGGCAGAACGTCCCCGCACCGCTGGCCTGGCTCCAGGCGACCTGGCCGGGTGCCGACGAGCCCGGGTACCTCGGCGTGATCGCCGCCTTCGTCGACCAGGCCGAGGACGGGTTCGAGCTGGCCTGCGCCTATGCCGGCCGGGGTGAGTCGTTCGCAGCTCCCGCGACCGACCTCGGTGCCGTCACGCGCGGGATGCACGAGGCGCTCGTGTCGTCGTACGGCGTCACCTCGTCGGGCACCGAGGAGGTGGCCCGGGCCGTCGAGAACCGGTTCTCCTGGGCCCTGTCCGCCGTGCCGTCGCTCGCGCGGTTCGCCGACGGGGTCGCCGCCGTGGCCGCCGAGGTCCGGTCGCTGGGTGCGGCTCCGCCGCGCCAGCGCGTGCACGGTGACCTGCACCTCGGCCAGGTGCTGCGCTCGCACGGGACCTGGTACATCACCGACTTCGAGGGCGAGCCGCTGGCCCCGCTCGCGCAGCGCACGAAGCCCGACCTCGCCGTGCGCGACGTGGCCGGGCTCCTGCGGTCCATCGACTACGCGGCGGCGGTCGGCGGCCTGACCGGGCCGCCCGCGCGGGAGTGGACGACGGCGGCGCGCGACGGCCTGCTCGCGGGCTACGGCCTCGACGAGCACGCGACGCTGGTGCGCGCGCTCGAGCTGGACAAGACCCTCTACGAGGCCGTGTACGAGTCCCGCAACCGCCCCGACTGGCTGCCGATCGCGGTGGCCGGCCTCGAGCGCCTCACGAGCTAGCGGGGATCATCACCGGCACGGGTACGGCGACGGGGTAGCGCACCTCGCCGGGCTCGCGGCGGCGGATCGCCACCGCCTCGAGCCCTGGCCGGGCCGCTGCCCCGCGCAGACCCTCGATGACCAGGCCGTCGACGTCGATCGCCTCGACCGCGTGCGCGAAGTGCTCGTCGGTGCCGGCCCACACCACCTCGCAGTTGCGCAGCGTCACGTCCGTTGCCGTGTCGATATGGATGCCCGACGTGGGGTGCGCGTAGACCTGCGGGCCGTCGGTGGTCGGGCGCCGGTCGTACTCGCCGGCCGGCCAGCTCGACCAGCGGTCCAGCTCGATCCGCACACCGTCGAGCACGACACCCTCGATGAGTCCCGGCGCGTCCGAGCCGATGTACGCGCTGTTCTCGGCGCGGGCCAAGATGTTGCGGAACCGCACGTTGCGCAGCCGTCCGACCGCGTCGTGCCAGGCGCCGACGTTGACGTAGATCGGTTCGCCGTGCCCCCACCAGCCGCCGGCGAAGTGCCGGGTCTCCACGACGCAGTCGGAGAACAGGATGTTCTCGAAGTTGCCCTCCTGGCCGAGGTTGACGGCCAGGCCGCGGTGCGACGAGCGGATGACGCAGCCGGTGACGATGACGTTGCGGATGTCCGCCACGGCGTCGACCCCGACGACGACGGCGCTGGACGTCGACTGGAGCGTGCAGTTGGTGATGACGACGTCGGACGTGATCCCGTAGTCGGGGAACTCCTCGCAGGTCTTGAGCGAGATGGCGTCGTCGCCGGAGGAGATCTCGCAGTCGCTGATCCGCACGCGGCGGCAGCGGTCGAGGTCGATCCCGTCGGCGTTCGGGTACTTCAGGTCCGTGTCGATGGTGACCCCGTGGATGAGCACGTCTTCGCATCCACTGAGGCGCACGCACCACAGGGCCGCGTCCTCGATGCGCACGTCCCGGATCACCAGGCGGTCGCAGCCCATCAGGAAGAGCGTGAACGGACGCTGGTTCGGGCAGCGGTAGATGGTGCCCAGGTCCTCGCGGATGAAGTGCCGACCCGCGCCGTTGATCGTGCCTGCGCCGGTGATCGCGATGTTCGTCGCGTCGCGGGCGGTGATGAGCATGAGCGCGGCGTCGTTCTCGTCGTCGACCACGCCGCCCGAGAGTGCCCCGACCTCGAGCCTGGCCGTGTAGTCGGCCACGTCGCCGCTGCCCGCCAGGGTTGCCCCGCGCTCGACGTGCAGCTCGACGTTCGACCGCAGCTCGATCGAGCCTGTCAGGAAGGTCGCGCCGGCCGGGACCAGGACGGTCCCTCCGCCCGCGCCGTGGCACGCGTCGATCGCCGACTGGATCGCCGCCGCGTCGTTGGTCGTGCCGTCACCGACGGCGCCGTGCTCGCGGATGTCGTAAACAGGCATGGCAAAGTCCTCTTCCTCGAGGGAACGTTCAGGCGAGCCGCGCCGTGGCGCTTGCTGCCCGCTGGAAGGAGTGCCGCGGAGCGAGCTCGCTCTTGAGCACCAGCGCGGCGCCACCGATGGCGGCCGCTTCGGAGGCGTGCGGGGAGATGACCACGTCGACCGGGTGGCTCGCCCGACCGAAGAACGTGCGGTTCAGGTGGTCGCGGATGGCGGGGACGTACAGCGAGCCCGCGATGGCCAGGGACGGCCCGGTCAGGACGATCTGATCGAGGTCGAGGATGTTCGCGAGGGCCTGCGCCGCCACGGCGAGGTAGCGGGCCGAGGACTGCACGATGTCCCGCGCGACCCCCTCCTCCCGCATCGCGGCCCGGGACACGGCCGCGAAGTCCTCCGCGACCCCCACCCCAGGAAGCTCGATCCCGGCGGCACGGGCCTTGGCGACCACCGCCGCGGGACCGGCCAGCACCTCGACGCAGCCGACGGCGCCGCACCAGCACGGCGGACCGTCGACGTCGAGGCAGATGTGCCCGATCTCGGCCGTGTTGCCGCTGGACCCACGGAAGACGTCGCCGTTCACGATGACCCCCGCGCCGACGCCGGTGCCCATGTAGAGCGCGGCGAAGCAGCTGGACGCGTCGATCTGACCGCCCCAGTACTCCCCGACGGCGGCTGCGGTCGCGTCGTTCTCGAGCAGCACGGGCAGGCCGACGGCGGTCTGCAGGGCGTCGGCGAGCGGGAAGTCCGTCCACGCCTGCATGACCGGCGGCGTGAGCGCGACCGCTGTGGCCTGCGTGATCGGACCCGGCGACACGACGCCGAGCCCGAGGATCCGGTCGGGGTCGATGCCCGCCTGCGACACGAGCGCGCGCAGCTCGGCCGCCACCCGCTCGACCACGGCCTCCGGCGCGTCCGCGCCGGCCCCGGGTCGACGCCAGCGGCTGACCACGGCGCCGCCGAGGTCGGCGATGACGTACGTGATGCCACCGTGGTCGAGGTGCACGCCGACGGCGTACCGCGCCTCCGGCTCGAGCGAGAGCAGCACGGCGGGCTTGCCACCGGTCGACTCCGCTCGGCCCACCTCCACCACGAGGCCGTCGTCGATCAGACGTCGGACCACGGTGGAGACGGTCGCTCCCGTGAGGCCGGTCTCCCGGGCGAGGTCCACGCGGCTGATCTGTCCAGCGGCCCGGATCACGTCGAGGAGCGCGGCGCGGCTGGAGACGTGAGGAGTGCCCACACCTGCGGGGTGACTCACGGGTCCTCCTTGTCGCCTGGGCCGTTTCGCGGAGAGCTCCCCAGGTCACGGACGCCTCACACGGTAGCGGTCGAGCCACGGTCAACGGGTTCGCCGTGCGCTCTTGACTTACTTTATTCACCGAACTAAGAATGTGGCAAGGGAGCAGCGCCGAACCCCCCGGGGCCCTCCCCACCCCGCGCCGGCACGCAGACGTGCCGTCCAGCCGAGAGGAACATCGATGTCCCCCTTCCGACGCAGGAAGATCATGGCCGCCGCGGCCACCGCAACGCTCCTCGCCCTCACCGCCGCCTGCTCCAGCGGCTCCAGCAGCGACGACTCCTCCGCCGACGACGGCACGCCGTCCGGCGACATCACGGTCCTGACCAACCGCACGGACCTCGTCGACACGACGTTCGCCGACTACAAGAAGACGTTCGAGGCCAAGTACCCGGACGTCAAGGTCACGTTCGAGGCCGTCACCGACTACGACGGTGAGGTCAAGACCCGCATGAACACCGACGACTACGGCGACGTCCTCATCATGCCCACGGGCGTGGCGAACGCCGACCTGTCGTCCTTCTTCGAGCCTCTCGGCACCACCGACGAGCTCGGCCAGAAGTACCGGTTCGTCAACGAGCAGGCCGCCGACGGCGAGGTCTACGCGCTGGCCACCTTCGGCAACGCCAACGGCATCGTCTACAACAAGAAGGTCTTCGCCGACGCGGGCATCACAGGCGAGCCGACGTCGACCAAGGAGTTCATGGACGACCTGCAGGCGATCAAGGACAAGGGCGACGCCGTGCCGCTCTACACCAACTACAAGGACGGCTGGCCGCTCACCTGGCCGCAGGGCCTCATGGGCGCGTACTCCGGCGACAAGGACGCCCTGGTCAAGATGGCCAAGGACGACGCGCCGTGGACCGAGGGCAGCGAGAAGTACGAGGTCGACTCCCTCCTCTACGACATCGCCGCAGCCGGCCTCATCGAGGACGACCCCACGACGACCAACTGGGAGGACTCCAAGAACCTCCTGGCCACGGGCAAGATCGGCGCGATGGTGCTCGGTTCCTGGGCCGTCCCGCAGATGCAGGACGCCGCCACGACCGCCGGCACCGACCCCGCGGACATCGGCTTCATGCCGGCGCCCGTCGAGGTCGACGGCAAGCTGCACTCCCCCGTGGGCGGTGACCGCCAGCTCGCGATCAACGTGAACTCGAAGCACAAGGCCGCTGCTCGCGCGTGGTTCGACTGGTTCATCGACGAGTCGGGCTTCTACCAGGTGGCCGGCGGACTGCCGACGGTCAAGGCCGACCCGCCGTCCGACAACCTCAAGGACTTCGAGGCCACCGGTGTCGAGTACCTCGAGATGACGCCGTCGCCCGAGCTGTCGGACCGCAGCAAGAACTCCGAGGTCGGCATCGACCAGCCCGACTACTACCGCGAGCTGATCGACGCCGCCCGCGGCGCCTCGGGCCAGACCAAGGAGCAGATCTTCGAGCAGCTCAACTCGAAGTGGGCCAACGGGGCCATGTGAGAAGACGCCGGGCGGCGCGGCCCCTCGCGCCGCCCGGCACCTGCCCCCTCCTGCCCGCAGCACCCGAGGAGTCCCCATGACCGGCATGGTCGACGCACCCGCGCCGCCCGCGCGACGCCCGCGCCTCAAGCTCCGTCAGGAGCGTGCACCGAAGCAGGCCGCGACGTCCCACGGCTGGCGCATCACGCCGTGGCTGTTCCTGATCGTCCCGATCCTGTTCCTGGTCGTGTTCACGTACATCCCCGTCGTGAACATGTTCTGGTACTCGGTCACCGACTGGAACGGCCTGAGCAAGACGAAGAACTTCGTCGGCCTCGACAACTACGTCGAGTTCTTCACGCGGCCCGAGCTGTTCAAGGTCTTCTTCGTCAGCCTCTACTACATCGTCGCCTCGGTCGTGCAGATCGCGCTCGCCCTGTACTTCGCGACGCTCCTGACCTTCAGGACGAGGTTCAAGGGCGTGTTCAAGGGCGTGCTCTTCTTCCCCAACCTCATCAACGGGGTCGCCGTCTCGTTCGTGTTCCTGTACTTCTTCCGGCCCGGCGGCACGCTCGACTCGCTGCTCGGGGTGGTCGGCATCGACTCCACCCCGCAGTGGCTCGGCAACCCGGACCTCGTCAACTACTCGTTGGCCAGCACGTCGGTCTGGCGGTACATGGGCCTGAACTTCGTGCTCTTCCTGGGCGCGATCCAGTCGATCCCGCGGGGCATCTACGAGGCCGCCGAGCTCGACGGTGCGAGCCGCTGGCACATGTTCCGCTACATCATCGCGCCGGGCATCAAGCCGATCATCAGCCTGTCGTTCATCCTCGCGATCGCGGGCAGCCTCGGGGTCTTCGAGATCCCGTTCGTGATGCTCGACGGCGCCAACGGCTCGGCCACGTTCGTGATCCAGACGATCAAGACGGCGTTCAACTTCAACAAGGTCGGCCTCGCGTCGGCCATGGCCGTGATCCTGCTGATCCTCATCCTGCTGATCACCTGGCTGCAACGCGTGCTGGTGCCCGACGAGAAGGTGGACCTGACATGAAGGCTGCACTCGCCGGGACCGGCAAGTACACGAGCCTGGTGGTGGCCTGCGCGGCGGCTCTCATCCCGCTCGTCGTGCTCCTGCTGACCTCCCTGAAGACGGCGCAGGACTACGCGACGAGCGGCCCGCTGGACCTGCCGACGAGCATCACGTTCTCGAACTTCACGAAGGCGTTCACCGAGGCGGGGATGGCGACCGCGTTCGTGAACACGACGATCATCCTGGTCGTCTCGGTGTTCGGGACGATCGTGATCGGCACCATGGCCGCGTACGCCATCGACCGGTTCGAGTTCCGGTTCAAGAAGCTCATCGTGGCGCTGTTCCTGCTGGCCACCCTGGTGCCGGCCGTGACCACGCAGGTCGCGACGTTCCAGGTGGTCAACACCCTCGGGCTGTACAACACCCGGCTCGCGCCGATCGCGCTGTTCATGGGCACCGACATCGTGTCTATCTACATCTTCGTGCAGTTCATGCGCTCGATCCCGGTGTCGCTGGACGAGGCGGCCACGCTCGACGGCGCCAACCACTTCACCATCTACCGGCGCATCATCTTCCCCCTGCTGAAGCCCGCGATCGCGACCGTCGTGATCATCAAGGGCATCGCGATCTACAACGAGTTCTACATCCCGTTCCTCTACATGCCGTCCCAGCAGCTCGGCGTCGTCTCGACCTCCCTGTTCCGCTTCAAGGGACCGTTCGGGACCCAGTGGGAGGTGCTGTCGGCCGGCGCGATCATTGTGATCATCCCGACCCTGATCGTCTTCCTGCTGCTGCAGCGGTTCATCTACAACGGCCTGTCCGCCGGCGCGGTCAAGTAACTAGGAGCTTTCTCAATGTTCATCACCACCCTCGACCAGGGCTGGACGCTGCGTGCGACGGCCGGTCCCGTGCCCGACAACCTCGTCGGCCAGGTCGTGCCCGCACAGGTGCCCGGCACGGTGCACACGGACCTGCTGACGGCCGGCCTGATCGTCGACCCGTACGTCGACCTCGCCGAGGCCGAGCTCGCCTGGATGCACCGCGTCGACTGGCGCTACGAGCGTCCGCTGACGCTCGACCCCGCCGAGCCCGACGAGCGGGTCGACCTCGTCCTGGAAGGCCTGGACACGGTCGCGACGATCACGCTGGGCGGTGTCGAGGTCGCGCGCACCGCGAACATGCACCGCAGCTATCGGTTCGACGTCCGTGCGCTCGCCACCGGTGACACGACGCTCGCCGTCGACTTCGCCAGCGCCCTGACCCACGCCGAGCAGGAGGCGCTGCGCATCGGCGGCCGCCCCGGCGCCTACCCTGCTCCCCTGAACATGGTCCGCAAGATGGCGTGCAGCTTCGGCTGGGACTGGGGACCCGACCTGCAGACGGCCGGTCTCTGGAAGCCCGCGTCGGTCCAGCGGTGGCGCACCGCCCGGCTGTCCTCGGTCCGCCCGCTCGTCACGGTGGCCGGGACCGAGGCCACGGTGTCGGTGCACGTGGACGTCGAGCGCTCCGGTCTCGAGGCGTCCGAGAGCGCGCTCGGGCTGCGCGCACGCGTGGGCGACGTCGTCGTGACCGGCACGCTGCCGCCCGGCACGACGAGCGCGGTGCTCGTGGCCGAGGTCCCCGACGCCAAGCTCTGGTGGCCAGTGGGCTACGGCGAGCAGCCGCTGTACGAGATCGACGTCGAGCTGACCGCCGGCGTCGAGCGCCTGGACAGCTGGCACCGCCGCATCGGCCTGCGGACCGTCGAGCTGGACACGTCCGCCGACGAGTCCGGCTCCGCCTTCGTCCTGAGCGTCAACGGCACGCCGGTGTTCGCCCGCGGTGCCAACTGGATCCCCGACGACCACCTGCTCACCCGCATCACGCGCGAGCGGTTGGCCCGTCGGATCGACCAGGCCGTCGGCGCCAACCTCAACCTCCTGCGCGTCTGGGGCGGCGGCGTCTACGAGTCCGAGGACTTCTACGACGTGTGCGACGCCGCGGGCATCATGGTCTGGCAGGACTTCCCGCTGGCCTGCGCGGCGTACCCGGAGGAGGAGCCGCACCGCTCGGAGTTCGAGGCGGAGGCCCGCGAGCACGTCGCTCGCCTGTCCGCCCACCCGTCGCTGGTGATCTGGAACGGCGGGAACGAGAACCTCTGGGGCTTCGAGGACTGGGGGTGGAAGGACGACCTCGAGGGACGGACCTGGGGGTCCGGCTACTACGACGAGCTGTTCCCGTCGATCGTCGCCGAGCTGGACCCCACACGCCCCTACTCCCCCGGCAGCCCGTCCTCGCCGGTCGGCATCCACCCCAACGACCCCGACCACGGCACGCACCACGAGTGGGAGGTGTGGAACCGCGTCGACTACACCGCCTACCGCGCCGACATCCCCCGATTCTGCTCCGAGTTCGGCTTCCAGGGCCCGCCCGCCTGGGCAACCCTCGCGCGGGCGGTCCGCAACGCCGACGGGTCGCCGCTCGAGAAGGAGGACCCGGTCTTCCTGCTGCACCAGAAGGCCGAGGACGGCAACGGCAAGCTCGACCGGGGCATGGCGCCCCACCTCGGGGTGCCCGCCGACTTCTCCGACTGGCACTGGACGACGCAGCTCAACCAGGCGCGCGCGGTCGCGTACGCGGTGACGCACTACCGCTCGTGGTGGCCGCGCACGGCCGGCGCGATCGTCTGGCAGCTCAACGACTGCTGGCCGGTGACGTCCTGGGCCGCCGTCGACGGCGACGAGCGGCGCAAGCCGCTGTGGCACGCGCTGCGCGCCTCGTTCGCCGACCGGATCCTCACGGTGCAGGTGCGCGACGGCCTCGAGGTGCTTTCCGTGGTCAACGACTCCGACCGGCGCTGGTCCGGATCCGTGTCCGTCCGCCGTGAGCGGTTCGACGGGACGCTGCTCGCCGACGCCGTGCTCGCGGTCGACGTCATGCCGCGGTCGGTCGCGCTGCTGTCCCTCCCCACCGACGTCCGTGCGCCGCTCGACCCGCGGGCCGAGGTGCTCGTCGCGGAGCTCGACGACATCCGCACCGCGCACACCTGGCTCGACGACGTCGAGCTGGACCTCGACCCGAACCCCGTGCGGACGCACGTCGAGAAGGTCGCCGACGGCTACGAGGTGACGGTGACCGCGACCTCGCTCGCCCGCGACGTGACCCTCCTCGCGGACCGTGCGGACGCCGCCGCGACCGTCGACGAGGCCCTAGTCACGCTCCCCGCGGGTGCGTCCACCACGTTCCTCGTGCGCACGGACCGGACCGACCTCGCCGAGTCGCTGACCCGCGCGCCGGTCCTGCGCTCGGCCAACGAGGCGTCGCGCACCCGGGCCGCGGCCTCGTGAGCACGACCCGCCTGCCCGGCGAGCAGCACCGGTTCGTCGTGCGGACCGAGCGGCCGCCCGACCCGGCCGGCCTCGTCGCGCACCTGGCGCTCCGATGCGTGGGCTCGCTGGTCCACGCGTCGCGGGCGGCCCTGGTCGCGCGGGTCAGCGGCTAGGCTCGCGCGCATGACTCATCGCGCGGACGCCGTCGGGCTCGTGCTCGCGCGGCCGGCGCGGATGCTCGGCCTCGAGCCCTTCTTCATGGAGCTCATCGCGGGCATGGAGGAGGTCCTGGCCACCGACGGCCGGTCCCTGCTGCTGCACGTCGTGAAGGACATGGACGCCGAGATCGCCGCCTACCGCCGCTGGTCCGCGGGCGGGATGGTCGACGCCGTGGTGATCGTCAACCTCACCGAGAACGATCCCCGGCTGGCCGTCGTCGAAGAGCTCGGGCTGCCCGCCGTCGTGGTCGGCGGCCCGCGCAGCGGTTTCGGCTTCTCCAACGTGTGGATCGACGACGCCCAGGCGATGCGCGACGCGGTCGGGTACCTGGTCGACCTCGGGCACCGCCGCCTGGCCCGCGTCAGCGGACCGGCCGCGTTCGAGCACACCCGGCTGCGCAGCGGGGCCTTCGTCGAGGAGTGCGCCCGCTTCGGCGTCGACGGCACGATCGTCGAGGGCGACTACACCGACACGTCCGGCGAGCGCTGCACCCGCGCTCTCCTGGGCCGGGGCGCCAACCCGACTGCCATCGTGTTCGACAACGACGTCATGGCAGTCGCCGCCGTCGGGGTCGCCGCCGAGATGGGCGTCGCCGTCCCCGACCAGCTCTCGCTGCTCGCCTGGGACGACTCCGCGCTGTGCCGGCTGGCCAACCCGACGATCTCCGCGATGAGCCTCGACGTCCAGGCCATGGGCATGCAGGTGGCGGACTGCCTGCTCAACATGCTCGCGGGGGGTCCGGTCACCGCCTACATGGCTCCCCTGCCCCGCCTGCAGGCCCGCCGCTCGACCTCCCGGGCCCCGATCAGCGCGTAGGTGTCACAGGTCACTCAGGCGACGGACCTGCGCAAACGTCTCCCGGGTGGTTGGGTAGGGGGATGAGCCCGGCCGCACCGTCCCCGGTCCCTGTCGACACAGACGTGCTCCGCAGCGTCGCGCATGGCACGTCGTACGCGCCGCACGACGTGCTGGGTCCACACGCCGGCGGCAGTGGCATCACCATCCGCACCCTGCGGCCGCTCGCGGACGCCGTCGTGGTGGTCACCGCGACCGGTCGGATCCCCGCGCGGCACGAGCAGGACGGCATCTGGGTGGCCGTCCTCCCGGTCGCCGACGTGCCCGACTACCGCCTCGAGGTCACGTACAACGCCCTGACCACGACCGCCGACGACCCCTACCGCTTCCTGCCCACCGTGCAGGAGCTGGACCGCCACCTGGTGCGCGAGGGTCGGCACGAGCAGCTGTGGACCGTGCTGGGCGCCAACGTGCGCCACTACCCCGGCGAGCTCGGCGAGGTCAGCGGCACGTCGTTCGCCGTCTGGGCGCCGAACGCCCGCGCGGTGCGCGTCGTCGGTGACTTCAACTACTGGCAGGGTGCGTCG
Organism: Cellulomonas sp. P4_A2; assembly: GCF_056402515.1. NCBI lineage: Bacteria > Bacillati > Actinomycetota > Actinomycetes > Micrococcales > Cellulomonadaceae > Cellulomonas > Cellulomonas sp. P4_A2. Next base: position 2,332 of record NZ_JBFUHG010000005.1, on the reverse strand, counting down.
CACGCGATGCGCTCGCTCGGCGACAGCGGTGTCTGGGAGATCTTCGCCCCGGGCGTCCGCGCCGGTGCCCGCTACAAGTTCGAGGTCCTCGGCCAGGACGGCTCCTGGCGGCAGAAGGCCGACCCGCTGGCCCGCGGCACCGAGGTCCCGCCCGCCACCGCGTCCGTCGTCGTCGAGGAGGGCTTCGTCTGGAGCGACCAGGACTGGATCGCCGGACGCACCGCCCGCGACCCGCACACCGCGGCCATGAGCGTCTACGAGGTCCACCTCGGCTCCTGGCGCGTCGGCCTGTCCTACCGCGACCTCGCGCACCAGCTCACCGAGCACGTCCTGGCCCTCGGGTTCACGCACGTCGAGCTGCTGCCCGTCGCCGAGCACCCGTTCGGCGGCTCGTGGGGCTACCAGGTGTCCTCCTACTTCGCGCCGACCTCCCGGTTCGGCCACCCCGACGACTTCCGCTACCTCGTCGACACCCTGCACCGCGCCGGCGTCGGCGTCATCGTCGACTGGGTGCCCGCGCACTTCCCCAAGGACGAGTGGTCCCTGGCGCAGTTCGACGGCACCTCGCTCTACGAGCACCCGGACCCGCTGCTGGGCGAGCACCCCGACTGGGGCACGTACGTCTTCAACTTCGGCCGTGCCGAGGTGCGCAACTTCCTCGTCGCCAACGCCACGTTCTGGCTCGAGGAGTTCCACGTCGACGGGCTGCGTGTGGACGCCGTCGCCTCGATGCTCTACCTCGACTACTCCCGCAAGGCCGGCCAGTGGCGGCCCAACCAGTTCGGCGGCCGCGAGAACCTGGACGCCATCTCGTTCCTGCAGGAGGCCAACGCCACGGCCTACCGGCGGACCCCGGGGATCATGATGATCGCGGAGGAGTCCACCGCCTGGCCCGGTGTCACGGCCCCCACCGACGGCAACGGCCTCGGCTTCGGCCTGAAGTGGAACATGGGCTGGATGAACGACACCCTCCGCTACCTGACGGAGGAGCCGATCCACCGGCGCTACCACCACAACGAGATCACCTTCTCGATGGTCTACGCGTACTCCGAGCGGTTCGTCCTGCCCATCAGCCACGACGAGGTCGTGCACGGCAAGGGTTCCCTCTACGAGCGGATGCCCGGCGACCACTGGCAGAAGCTCGCCGGCGTCCGACTGCTGCTCGGCTACCAGTGGACCCACCCCGGCAAGCAGCTGCTCTTCATGGGCAGCGAGTTCGCCCAGCAGACCGAGTGGGCCGAGTCTCGCTCCCTCGACTGGCACGCCCTGAACGACCCGGCGCACCAGGGCGTCATGCGCTCGGTCACCGACCTCAACCGCGTGTACCGCGAGACGCCGGCGCTCTGGCAGCTCGACCACAGCCCCGACGGGTTCGAGTGGATCGAATCCGACGACGCGTTCCGCAACACCCTCGCCTACCTGCGCAAGGGCGTCGACGTGCCCCCGGTGGCGGTCGTCGTCAACTTCGCCGGCGTCCCGCACGAGGAGTACCGGCTCGCGCTGCCCAAGAGCGGCACGTGGCGCGAGATCTACAACTCGGACTCCGTGGCCTACGGCGGCTCCGGCGTCGGCAACCTCGGAGAGATCCACGCCGAGGACGTCGAGCACTACGGTCGCCCGGCCTCCGCCTCGATCCGCGTCCCCCCGCTGGGCGTCGTGGTCTTCGAAGCCACGTCCTGAGGCCGGACCGCCCGTGCCGCGCATCCTGATCACCGGGATGTCGGGCGCGGGCAAGACGACCCTGCTCGAGGAGCTGCGCCGGCGAGGCCACCGCACGGTCGACACCGACGTCGACGGCTGGATCCTCGCCGACGGCACCTGGGACGAGCCGAGGGTAGCCCGGCTTCTCGACGAGTACCCCGACATCGTCGTCGACGGGACAGTCGAGAACCAGGGCCGCTTCTACGACCGCTTCGAGCACGTCATCCTGCTCAGCGCACCGCTGGACGTCCTTCTGGAGCGGGTGGGCTCGCGCACGAACAACCCGTACGGCTCGACGAGTGCCGACCGTGCCGAGATCGCGCACTACACCGCGACCGTCGAACCGCTCCTGCGCAACGGCGCCAACCTGGAGCTGGACGGCCGGCGTCCGGTGGAGTCCCTTGCCGACGAGGTCGAGGCGCTTCTGCTGGGCGACAAACACCCGTAGAAACAGGAAAAGCCCACCCCCGAAGGGGTGGGCTTTCCTGAATGATGTCCGGCGGCGTCCTACTCTCCCACACCCTGGCGAGTGCAGTACCATCGGCGCTGAAGGGCTTAGCTTCCGGGTTCGGAATGGGACCGGGCGTTTCCCCTTCGCTATGACCGCCGTAACGTTGTCGAGTTGTCAAAC